>JBCCCT010000001.1:0-73881 GCA_039033355.1 Pseudomonadota bacterium
CGCGAGGGCCAGTTCTGCACCTTCCTCAGCAATCTTCTTGCCGCAATGCAAAGGCCCCTTGGCGAGCAATTTTGCGGTATAGGAATTGTCCGGCGCGTCGCCGGCGCGATCATCAATCGTCATGGCCAGATAGCCGATCATATCGACCAGGCCATGGGCGGTTCCTAGCGGGGCATCTGTCATGCTTGAACTCCTAAAGCGGTCGAACCGGGGCGCCAGCCGCGGACAAGGCGGCGCGCGCCTGTTCTAGGCTGACTTCACCAAAATGGAAGATCGAGGCCGCCAAGACGGCATTCGCACCCGCTTCAAGGATGGCGAGCGCCAGGTCTTCGGCGCTGCCCGCACCGCCGCTGGCGATCAGGGGAATATTGACCGCGTCTGTCACCGCCTTGGTCAGCGGCAAGTCGAAGCCTGATTTGGTGCCATCCTTATCCATACTGGTCAGCAGAATCTCGCCCGCGCCCTTGGACTCGACGAGCCTGGCAAATTCGACCGCATTAATGCCGGTCGGTTTGCGGCCGCCATGGGTGAAAATCTCCCAATGATTGCCGGTCTTGCGGGCATCGATCGCGACGACCACACATTGGCTGCCCGCCTTTGCAGCGCACCGGGAAATCACATCGGGATCTGCCACGGCCGCAGAATTGATCGCCACCTTGTCGGCGCCTGCGCGCAAGAGCTGAACCATATTGTCGGCGCTGCGCACGCCGCCGCCAACGGTTAGCGGCATGAAACATTGTTCGGCAGTTGCGCTGACAACATCAAGCAGCGTGCCGCGCCCTTCATGGCTGGCCGTGATGTCGAGAAAGCAAAGCTCATCCGCCCCTTGCGCGTCATAGGCCTTGGCCAGCGCGACCGGATCGCCGGCATCGCGCAGATCGACAAAGTTCACACCTTTGACGGTGCGGCCATCCTTGACGTCCAGACAGGGAATGATGCGGGTCTTGAGCATGGCAGCGCTTTAAGGCTGGATCAGCGCGAAGTGCAAGCTCAAACCTTGGTCGCTTTCTTGCGGCGCGGCGCTTTCGGGCCGAGCGATGACGTCTTGGCCGGGTCCGGTGTCTTTTCCTTGAACTTGCACAAATCGCGAATGGAACAATCCCAGCATTTCGGCTTGCGGGCGACGCAGGTATAGCGGCCATGCAGGATCAACCAATGATGGGCGCCGAGTTTGAATTCATCCGGCGTCGTCCGTTCCAGGCTGGCTTCAACTTGGTCCGGGTCCTTGCCAGGGGCCAGGCCAGTGCGGTTTGAAACGCGGAATATGTGCGTATCGACGGCAATGGTCGGTTGCCCGAACGCTTCGTTCAGGACGACATTTGCGGTCTTCCGTCCCACGCCGGGCAGCCGCACCAGCTCGTCTCGTGTTTGCGGGACGGTGCCCTCAAACTCATCCAGGATCATCTGGCTGAGCGCGATGACATTCTTGGCCTTGTTGCGCCACAGGCCAATCGTCTTGACATGCTGCTCGACCCCTTCGAGGCCGAGCGCCAGCATCTTTTCCGGCGTGTCGGCAATCTTGAACAGCGCCTTGGTCGCTTTGTTGACGCTGACATCCGTCGCTTGCGCTGACAGGGCCACTGCGACGACCAGGGTATAGGGATTGACGAATTCCAGTTCGGTCTTCGGATTGGGGCGGTCCTTGGCCAGCCGGGCATATAGCTCTGCCGCCTTTTCCTTGCCAAATGTCCGCGGGGCGCGTTTGCGCTTGGTTTTTGCAACAGCCATATGGGCTATCTAGGGCAGATGACGGGCGCTGGAAATCCGATTCTTGCGACACGACACCGCGCTTGTGGCGCGCGGATATTTCTGACCTATACTCCTTGCCATGACTGACGAGATCGAAACCGTCTATTTTGATGCGACCCTGACCCCGAACCGGTCGCTGAGCCCGCGGGCCTTTACCATTGTCATGCTGGTCGTGGTTGCGATGAGCTTTGTTGCTGGCCTGGCTTTCGTCTCAATGGGGGCGTTTCCGGTGATCGGGTTTTTCGGTCTTGATGCCCTCGTCATCTGGCTGGCCTTTCAATGGAGCTTTCGGTCCTTGAAACAGGAAACGCGGGTGCGGGTCACGGCGGAACAGATTGACCTGTTGCACACGCGACCAGGCCAGAAACCTCGCGAAGCGCGTCTGCCGACGGCATTTACCAAGGTTCGGCTGGAATTCCCGGAGCGACGGCCTAGCGAATTGAAGCTTGCCCACGCCGGAAAAGCCTGGGTGATTGGCCGGTTTTTGACGCCCGGCGAGCGCAAAACGCTCAAATCCGCGCTCGAATCCGCGATCTGGCGGGCCCAAAACGAACGATTCCCGACATAAATCTCAAAAAAATGACGCATGCGTCATAGTTTTTTCATTCCACCTGTGTTACGCTGACGCGAACGTCACAATTGCGGCAGACAAGACCGCATTCACGGAGGCTCCAAATGGCTGATACGCTGACCAAGATTCCCCATAATCTTGAACGTCCAAAAATTACCGCGCGCGACCCCCTTCACCCAGGGTATCTGGAGTTTGATGCCGCGATCCCGGATACATCAACGATTCCGCTCGATGAGATGAATCTGATTGATCCGGAGATCTGGCGCAAGGGCGCGTATTGGGACCTGTTCCGCCGGATGCGCGAAAGCGAACCACTGCACTGGACGGAAGACAGCTTTGCTGGCGGGTTCTGGTCTGTGACGCGGTATGAAGACGTGATGAAGATCGACATCGATCACAAGCGGTTCTCGTCCAGCTGGGAACATGGCGGCATCGTTCTCGGTGAGCCGATCGAGGATTTCGAATTGCCGATGTTCATCGCCATGGATGAGCCCAAGCATTCCGAACAGCGCAAGACCGTTCAGCCTGCGGTCGCGCCGAACATGCTGAAAGAGTTTGAGCCGTTGATCCGGGCGCGGACCAAGGAAATTCTCGATCAGGTGCCAGTGGGCGAACCGTTTGACTGGGTCGACACGGTTTCGATCGAGCTGACCACGATGATGCTGGCCACCTTGTTCGACTTCCCGTTCGAAGATCGCCGCAAACTGACCCGCTGGTCAGATGTTTCAACCAATCGTGAAAACCCTGACATTTGCCCGGGCGGCGAAGAGCAGTGGCGCGAAGAGTTGATGGAATGCCTCGGCACTTTCATGGAATTGTTCCAGAAGAAGCAGCAGGAACCCATTCGAAATGACCTGATGAGCCTGCTCGCGCATGGCGAAAAGACCAAGAACATGACCCCCATGGAATTGCTCGGCAATGTCATCCTGTTGATCGTGGGTGGCAATGACACGACCCGGAATTCTATGACGGCGTCGGTTTACGGCCTCAACAAGTTCCCGGAAGAATATGCCAAGCTGAAGAAAGACCCATCCCTGATCCCGAACATGGTGTCAGAGGTCATTCGCTGGCAAACGCCGCTCGCCTTCATGCGCCGCACAGCGCTGGAAGATGTCGAGATGCATGGCAAGACGATCAAGAAAGGCGACCAGATCGCTATGTGGTATGTCTCCGGCAATCGTGACGAGACCTTCTGGGAAGAAGATCCGAACCAGTTGATCATTGACCGGAAACAGGCCCGCAATCACTTGTCGTTCGGCTTCGGCATTCACCGCTGCGTCGGCAACCGCCTTGGCGAGCTACAGCTGCGCATTCTCTGGGAAGAGATCATGGAACGGTTCAGCCATGTTGAAGTGCTGGACGAGCCGAGCTTGACGTCAGGCGCCTTTGTCAAAGGCTACACCTGGATGCCGGTGATCTGTCACCCGAAATAAGTGGATCGAGGCCTAGTCCTCGTCTGTCTCAATCAGGCCAGACAAGAAACGACGCCCGCCATCCAGGGTGATCGCTTCGCCTGTAATAATGGCGCTGTTCGGACTGGCCAGGAAACACGCCGTCTCGGCAATTTCTTCGGCCAGTGACGGACGACCCATCGGCGTCCGATCCTTCAGCCAGGGTTCGCGCCCTTCCGCTCGCGGGCGCAGGGCCACAATCGCATTCACACGCACTGCCTCTTCCGCCAGTTCAATCGCAGCAGCTTTGACAATGCCCAGAATGGCATGTTGCGAGACCACTTCGCTGAACCAGCCGGGCTGGGCCATTTTGGCGCCGAGCGACAGCACAAAGGTGAAGGTTCCGGTTTGCCGCGATCGGTCGGCCGCATTTTCGGTCTCCGGGCGCTCTGCAATCAACTCCGGCGCAAATACGCGCAAGGCCTGAACGGCGCCGCGCGCGGTTTTCATCAACACGGTCTCGAAGTCTTCCATATCCAGGCCGAGCAGCTGATCCGGCTCCGGCAAGGGCGGGATCAGGACCACATTGTCGACAAAACGATAGGATTCCAGCGCCGCGGCCATGGCGTTTCGCAAACCCAGCTTGGTATGCACAGCGCCATGATGATAGGCGATCTTGTCGCCCGTTGTCTTTTTCAGCTCATCCAGCAGATCTGCGTCGGGATCGACGGCCAATACGGCATGACCTTCGTCCAGAAACCGGCGCACAATCGCATCTCCGACCGTTTGGCCGAGCCCGATAATCAGGGTTACAGGTTTATCCATTTGCGCGCTCCCGCCAGCTCATCGTCAAGAGCTGACCGGACCGCGATTGAGCCGATCAGCGCCTAACTTGCGCGCAGCATACCAATCTCTTCTTTAAGCCGAAGTTTCTGTCGCTTGAGATCTTTTATGGTTATGTCGTCACTGGCCGGTCGTTTTTGTTCTTCGTGGATCTTTTCGTCGATTTTAGCATGTCGCTTGGTGAGCTCTTCGATCCGACCTTGCAGTGACATAGGCATGCTCCTTCTTGGTGAAATGATCTCTGTGTCTTTATGGCAACAGATAACCATAGGTTGAGCCATGAGTCACGGGATCGGCGCGATCTTTCCCAATTTTAAAAAAATCTTGCGCGTGGACAGTTTAGGGCGCCCGCTTTTTTTCATTTTTGCGGCGAAACATGGTCTCATCTGCCTCGCCAATCAGGGCCGCCGCGTCGCGTCCGCGCTGCCATTGCACCGCGCCGCAGGACGCGCCGAGCTGAACCGATTCGATTTGCGTATCTTCTGCATCGCGCACGGTCAGGCTGCCAATAATCGATTCCAGGCTGAGCGCCTTGGCCTGTGCGTCTTGCAATTCCGCATGGGTCAGCACGACGCCAAACTCGTCTCCTCCTAATCGTCCGACAATATCGCTCTGGCGGACATGGTCCAAAAGAGTCTGGGCAACATGCTGGATGACCCGGTCCCCGGTGGCATGACCGAACCGATCATTGATCAGTTTGAACCGGTCAAGATCGATGAAAATCAGGCAGAGCGGCGTGCCATAGCGTTCGGACAACGCAATTTCACGGGTCACTTCGCGTTCAAAGGCCCGGCGATTGAAGATTGGGCACAGCGTGTCTCGATCCGCGAGATGGGCGGCATTCTCCAATTCCTGGCGCAAGCGGGCGCGGTCGGCTCGCAGGCTGAGGACTTCACCCGCCAGCGCTTCCACTGCAGCACGGATATGTCGGGGCAGGCTGTCCGGGTCGAGCCCGATGGCCGCCACCAGATCACGCCGGGCTTTTTGCCGGGCGTCCGGTTTCGTCAGATCAGGAAAGCGTTCGACTGATTCTGCCATGCTGAAAGCCTAATGGATATGCACTGCAACGCCTAGAGGCGACATGGTTGACGCCGCAAGGAAGATTTTTATGTTGCGCGCTTTGAAGCGGGGGAGCCAATGGCCCTAACCTCGAACAGCGAGACGCCGGTGGTGGGTGTCATCATGGGCAGTCAGTCCGATTGGCCGGTCATGCAGAAAGCGTGTGACATTCTCGATCAACTTGGTGTGGCATTCGAAGCTCGTATCGTTTCGGCCCACCGCACGCCGGATCGCCTTTTTGAATATGCCAAAGCCGCCAAGGATCGCGGCCTGAAAGTGATTATTGCGGGGGCTGGCGGAGCAGCGCATCTTCCCGGCATGGCCGCGTCCATGACGCCGCTGCCGGTTTTGGGGGTTCCCGTCCAGTCCAAGGCGCTCAATGGGATCGACAGTCTGCTTTCCATCGCCCAGATGCCGAAAGGTATTCCCGTTGGCACATTGGCGATTGGCGAAGCCGGGGCCGCCAATGCCGGTCTTCTCGCCGCCTCGATTATTGCGCTTGAACAGCCCGACGTCGCTGCGAAGCTCGATGCATTTCGGGCGGCCCAATCTGCGGCAGTGCAGGAGACACCTGATACATGAGTGCGCTGAAGGCTGGCGCAACGATTGGCATTCTCGGCGGTGGTCAGCTTGGCCGGATGCTGGCGATTGCGGCGGCGCAGCTGGGCTTTGACGTCTCCATCTATTGCCCGGAGCTTGATTGCCCGGCGGCGCGTGTCGCGGCCCGTCATGTCGTGGGACCCTATGATGACCCCGATGCACTGCTGGCCTGGGCCCGGACATGCGACGTCGTCACTTATGAATTTGAGAATGTACCGGTCAGCGCTGCCGAAGCGCTGATTGCGGCCGGGATCAGCGTTCGCCCTGGCGCGAAACCGCTGGAGGTCTCGCAGGACCGGTTTGTCGAGAAGTCCTTTCTGCAATCCTGCGGCATCGACACAGCAGGATTTGCGACAGTGGAACAGGCCAGCGACATCGCTGCGCCGATTGAGCGTTTTGGCGGGCAGGGCATCCTGAAGACACGGCGCGATGGCTATGATGGCAAGGGCCAGGCGCGGCTGGGAGCCGGCGACGATTATGAAGCCGCGCACAAGTCGCTCGGACATGCGCCCTGCATTCTGGAAGCCATGGTGCCGTTTGCCTGCGAAATTTCCGTCATCATCGCGCGTGACGTAACCGGCCAGTCCATCTGCTATGACGTGCCGCGCAATCAGCATGTGAACGGGATACTCCGCACGTCGACCGCGCCGGCAAATGTCGAACCGGATGTCGCCGAGCGCGCCTGTGCCGCCGCGAAAGCGCTGGCCGATGCGCTGGACTATGTCGGCGTTCTGGCGCTCGAGTTCTTTGTACTTGAGGATGGTGCATTACTGGCCAATGAGTTTGCGCCGCGGGTTCACAATTCCGGACACTGGACACCTGAAGCCTGTGCGACCGGTCAGTTTGAGCAACATGTGCGTGCTGTTGCCGGATGGCCGCTCGGCGATGTGACCCGATATCATGACGTTGAGATGCTGAACCTGTTGGGCGAAGAGGCTCTGGCGCCGCCTGCCGACCTTCTGGAAGGGGCGGTATTGACTTTATACGGAAAGCGCGACGCCAAGCCTGGCCGTAAGATGGGACATTTGATCAGGCGTTTGTCTTGAACGCGAATTTCCGATAGCCGAAAAATGAGAGTCCGGTGGCGAAGCCGGTCGAGATCAAGACCGCCACTGCCGGTTGCAGCCCAGATATATTAAGGAGAAGCGCTGCATAGATTGCATAATTGCATGCGGCGACAGCCATTGCGACCAGAAGATATCTCAGACCTTCACTGACCTGGCTGGTCGGACTGGGACCGAACGTCATGGCGCGATTCAAACGCCAGGTTGTCAGCATGGCCAGCACAATCGCGACGATACGGGCCAGTAGCGGATCGATTCCAAGAGCGATCAGCACCAGCGTGGTGCCCATATCGACAAAGAAGCCGATCGCGCCCACAAATGCAAACCTTCCAAACTGCCCCAGCAGTTGATGATTCATTTGTTCCAATCCGGGTTTTGCAGACTAAGGAAGACGGCGCGCTTGGCTTCGATACGCGCCCGCGCCAGACTATCGAGGATTAGGCCCGAAACCGCAAGTATGGTCGCCGTTATTACCAGACCGGTGGCCAGAATGGCGGTTGGAAAGCGCGGAACAAGCCCCGTCTGGGCATAAGTGGCCAGCAAGGGCACCGCCAGGATCGCGGCGAGCAGGACCAGACCCATGCCGATCGTCCCGAAGAAGGCTGCAGGTCGCGTTTCCTTTGCGAGCATCGCGAACATGCCGAGAATGCGAAATCCGTCGCGGAATGTGCGCAGCTTGGACTGGCTGTCTTCCGGCCGGACGCCGTAAACGGTCGGGCGCTCAAGCGTGGGGATGCCGAGCTGGCTGCAATGGACCGACATTTCCGTCTCGATCTCAAAACCGCTCGAGACAGCTGGAAAGGATTTGACGAAGCGACGGGTGAAGACGCGATACCCGGAAAAAATGTCGGAGAATTGCTTGCCGAACAGGCGGCCGTAAATCTTGTTGAACAGCTTGTTGCCAAAGGCGTGCCCGCCACGACCGGCATCCTTGGTCACGTCGGCGCGGGTGCCGACCACCATGTCGACATGATTGCGCTTCAGCAGTTCGACCAGGGTCGGGGCGATCGAGGCATCATATGTATCATCGCCATCGACCATGAGATAGATATCGGCATCGACATCCGCGAACATGCGACGCACGACATGACCTTTGCCCTGACGTTGCTCCGTGCGGACAATTGCGCCAGCATCGCTTGCGACCTGCGCCGTATTGTCGGTCGAGTTATTGTCAAACACATAGATGTCCGCGTCGGGAAGGGCCGCGCGGAAATCGGCAATGACCTTGGCGATGGTCACGGCTTCATTATAGCACGGAATGGTCACGGCGATCCGCACCGGAGCGGGTTCAGCGAGCGCGACTGGCCGTGGGGCATTTACGTCTTGCCTCATGGTCGAAGCCTTTCGGTAACTTCCATGTGTGATAGCTCGCTTAAGCTTAAAGACAGGTAAGGCTAAGGCGACAATTTCCTAATGGCTTCTTCACTTTTCCGCCGGAATGGCGCGCTCGGCGATGGTAAATGGATCTTGTGGAGCTTCGCCATTGTGCCCATTGTCATCCTGTCTTTCCGAATCCCGGAATTGATGACCGGCGTGCTGGCCGGGCTCGACGATATGATGCGCCTGCAGCAAGTGCGCGATTTGCTCGCCGGCCAGGCCTGGTTCGATGTCGATCAAGCGCGCTTGCTGACGCCGGAAGGCGGCAATATGCATTGGTCGCGTTTGCCGGACCTGTTCCTGGCGGGCTTCATCTATGTGATGCAGCCACTGATTGGACAATCAGCGGCCGAAGCCCTGGCGATTACGATCTGGCCTTTGATGCTGCTCGCCGCTGTGATCGCGCTGCTTTGCAGCATCATGCAGCGACTGGGCATTCGCCTGGCCGGGCTGGTCTGTGCGCTGTTCTTTTTCTTCGGCGCGGCGTCTTTTTTCAATTTCTGGCCCGGGCGGATCGATCATCACGGACTCGTCGCGGTTTTGGTCCTGGCCGGTTTGGCCGCGCTTGTGTCGAAGCAATATTCAGCGCGTTCAGGGATCATTCTGGCCGTCTGTATCGCCACAGCGTTCAGCATCGCGATTGAAGCCCTGCCATATGTGGTCGGCCTGATCGCCATTCTCGGCTTGTTCTGGATTGTCCGCGGACACAGGGAGGGGGTGCGCCTCGCCAGTTTCGGTCTTGCCTTGATGGTCTCCGCCACGCTGTTTCTAATTCTGGATGCGCCAGGGCTCGGGGACCGACGGATGGTTTGCGACGCCTATGGCACATCGCATTGGGCGGCCCTTGCGTCCGGCGGTATGCTCCTGACCCTGTTAGGGGTTTTTGGAGGTTGGCTCGATTCCTGGCCGAAACGGCTGGTCGCTGGTGCCCTGGCGGCGGGTCTGACTCTGGCAGTCTTCATCGCGGTGAACCCGGCTTGCTTCGGCGATCCTTATGCGGCCGTACCGGAATCCGTGCGCGCATCCTGGCTCAGCGCTGTGGCTGAAGCGCAGACCTTGCCGCAAATGCTGGAGGATGACCTCCCGCGTGTTCTGTGGGTGTATGGCTTCCTTGCGACGGCCAGCCTGGCCACTGTCTGGATGATTGTTCGGGCAGAACCGCAACAGCGATTGGCGCGCATTGGGGTCGGTCTGCTTCTGGCCCTCGCTTGCGCCGCCACGATTTGGCAATTGCGCGGGCAGTCCTTCTCGCACCTGTTCGCCCTGATTGGCGCGGGCTGGTTTGCGGGTGAACGATTCAATGACTGGCAGTCAAAACGTGGCGTCGGTCCCTTGCTGGTTTTCGCTGTCTCGGCCATGTTTCTGGCGCCCGCTGCCTGGCGCTATATCGGCAACGCAACGGAACAGCCGGTGACACAAGCCAGTGCCGAACGCGAGTCGCTGAGCAGCGAGTGCATTGTGCCAGAGAATTATGTCGCCATCGCAGAAATGCCGAAAATGCGGATCCACACGCCGATCGACCTGGGTATTCCGGTCCTTCTGCGGACGCCGCATGATGTGTTCGTTGGTCCCTATCATCGCAACGTCAAAGGGATTGAACGGGCCAATCTGGTCCTGATCGGGCCGCCTGAACTGGCCCAGGGCCGCTTGTTGGAAATGGGCGCGACCCATTTGGCGTATTGCTATCGATTGGGCGAGACCAATCGTTATGGCAACTTGTGGCCGGACAGTTTTGCCGCCCAATTGAATCGCGGCGATATCCCTGACTGGTTGGAGCCGGCGGATGATCTGACGGAACGCGACGGCGTGGTTCGTCTGTACCGCGTCATGCCCGATTGAGCGCCGGCCCGAGACGTTGACCCTGTCGCGGGTTTGCGTCAAAGGAGGCCATGACAAAACTAAAAAATCCAAAAGACATAATCAGCGAGCTGGAAAAGCTCTACTCCCAGTCAGTCGAGGCCCTTTGCGCCGCGCTGCAAGACTATCTGCATGAAGGCAAAACGCCGGATCCGGACGCCCGGGCCAATGGCGCATTTTGCTATCCCGAACTGATCATCCGCTACAATCCGGATGGTCCGCCGCCGCCAATATCCCGGGCCTTCGGCAAAATGTCCGAGCCGGGCACCTATTCCACCACGGTGACCCAGCCGGAATTCTATCGGCATTATCTGATCGAACAGCTAGAGCCGCTTCTGCGCGACTATGACATTGAGGTGGAGGTCAAACGCTCTGTCGCCGAAATCCCGTACGCCTATGTCTGGGAACAGGGGCAGGCCAGCGGACTGGATGAAATCAACCCGGCTGAACTGGCCAAATGGTTCCCGGCCCCCGAACTCAGCGATATTGGTGATGAGATCGCGGATGGCGAACTCTACGAGCCCTTCGATCATCGACCGCTGGCGCTGTTCGATGGCCCGCGGACCGACTTTTCGCTCAAGCGTTTGCAGCACTATACCGGAACGCCGGTGGCGCATTTTCAGCGCTATTTGCTGTTCACCAATTACCATCGCTATGTCGATGCCTTTGTCGACTGGGGCCTGGACCAGTTACGCTCTGATAGCCGATATCAACAGCTTTCCGTCGCTGGCGGCCTGGTGGTCGACAAGACGACCGAAAATGCCCGTGAGCAAATTGACAATGCGCCCTGGCGGCGCTTCCAGATGCCGGCTTATCACCTGACGGCCGAGAACGGGTCTGGGATCACGCTCGTCAATATTGGCGTTGGGCCATCCAATGCGAAGACGATTACCGACCACCTCGCGGTCCTGCGTCCCGAATGCTGGATCATGGTCGGTCATTGTGGTGGTCTGCGTCACAGCCAGGCGATTGGCGACTATGTTCTGGCACACGCTTACCTTCGGGATGATCATGTGCTCGACGATGTCCTGTCTCCGGATATCCCGATCCCGCCCATTGCTGAAGTCCAGATGGCTTTGCAGGAAGCTTCCGCGGAGGTCACGGGCGATACAGGCGAGGCGCTGAAAAAGCGTCTGCGCACAGGGACCGTCGTGACCACGGATGACCGCAATTGGGAGCTCCGCTTCTCTGACAGCGCCCGGCGGTTCAACCAGTCACGGGCGATCGCCATCGATATGGAAAGTGCCACCATCGCGGCCAACGGCTTTCGCTTGCGGGTGCCCTATGGCGTTCTGCTCTGCGTCTCGGACAAGCCGCTGCATGGCGAGATCAAGCTGCCCGGGGCAGCCAATAAATTCTATGAAAAGTCGATCGGTCAGCATTTGCAGATCGGGGTCGCGACGCTGGAGAAACTTGCCAGCGGTGACGCCAAACTGCACAGCCGGAAACTGCGCGCCTTTGATGAACCGCCATTCCGCTGATGAGTGCATCGCCGACCTCATTTGATCTCGGTCGGGTTCTGTCTGGCTGGTGGTGGCTGCTGAATCGCGACGGTTTGCGGATCATGCGCTTTGCCGCCTTCTGGGTGCTGGTAACATTTGCACTCTACACGCTGGATCACATACTGGGGCTCAACCAGGGACTCGGCTTGTTCAGTACGACGATGTTGCTCGATCCTTTCTTCATTGGCGTGTTTTATCTGGTCGCGCTGAGTGATTATGGCGACGGTCCCATGCAGGTCGTGGGCGAAGCTAGTCGGCGCTATCCGGCGCTGCTGGTTCTGACCATTCTGGCCAATGTCGGGACTATTGCCGGATTTGTGATGCTCATCCTGCCCGGCATCGCGCTGGCCGTATTATGGGCCGTTTCCTTGCCGGTCATGCTGGCCGAGAATAAAGGGCCGACGGATGCCTTGCGGTCGAGCTTTGACTATGTTCGCCCGCATTTCTGGCCGGTGCTGGGCGCTTACATGATCTATCTGGTCGGGCTTGTCGTCCTGATCATTTTTCTGCTTGTGGTTGGATTGAGCAGTGATGATGGCGCGCCGGGTCCATTGCTGGCTGTCGAGTCGCTGACAGAAGTCATCACGTCACTTATCGGTGTCTATCTCACGGCCGCCATCTATCGCGAACTGGCCTATACAGGCCGACATGATGTCGACGTGTTTAATTGAGCCAAACCGCGCTGGCTTGCCTTGCGTCAGCGTGGACGCCCCGCAAGTTTCGCCCTAGTTCAGCGGCAGGACGCTCAGGAGCTCAAGCATGCAGGATCGCGTAAAGACGTTTGAGAATATTCGAAACTTCCGGGACTTTGGCGGCTATCAGGGCGCCGGTGGACGGTCCATTCGCACCGGCGCGTTGTTTCGCTCGGCCCAGTTTGGTGAGGCGAGCGAGTCCGACATGGCGGCTCTGGCCGTATACAATATCAAGGTCCAGGCCGATCTGCGTCGTCCGGATGAACGCGAGCGGCACGGCCATCGCTGGCCCGTAAATGGCGTTCAGGTGATCGCAAGCGACAAGGGCGAGGCGACACAGGCCCCGCATGTGCGATTCCTGACCGAAGTCGCCGTCGATGCCCCAAAGGCGCATGGCTGGATGGTCGACTATTATCGCGCCGCGCCGTACAAGGAACAGCATATCGAGACCTTCTCGGCCTGGTTCAAGGCGATTGCCGAACTGGCTTCGGATGAGGCGGCCGTGGTCAATTGCGCCGCTGGAAAAGACCGGACGGGCATTCTCTGCGCGTTGACCCATCATGTGCTTGGCGTTGATCGCGAAGCCATATTTGCGGATTACGAGCTGACCAATCAGGCCGCCGATGTTGCCAGCCGCCTGCCGGAAATGGCGCGCCTGTTCAATGACCATATCGGCAAGGATTACGACCACGCCGTCTATCACCCCTTTGTCGGGGTAGATGTTAGTTTTCTCGAAGCGGCTTTGGACAGTATTAGCCAACAGTCCGGCGACGTCGACACCTATTTGAGTGAAACGCTTGGGGTTGATGCTGCGCGCGTCGCAAATTTGCGGAATGCCTATCTGACCTAATCATAAGGCTCTGATCACAGTTTTCGTGAGGCCCTTGTCTAGAGGCCTGCATCCAGCGTATCGGGACGCATGACTGATACTGTTCGTTTGTGCGCCGTTCAGGCCGCACCCATCCTGTTCGACAAGCAAGCCAGCCTCGAGACCGCGATCAACTGGATCGACAAGGCGGCCAGGGAAAAGCCCGATATTATTGCCTTTGGCGAAGCCTGGCTGCCAGGCTATCCATTCTTCATTGACAGTCCGCTGTCAGACACCTGGTGGAGCGCCGCGAGCGAGTTGCTCAAAAATGGTGTGCGGCTGGATGGGCCCGAAGTTGCGGCGTTGTGTCAGGCCGCCAAAGGCGCCAATTCGGATCTGGTCATAGGCGTCAATGAGCTCGACCCGCAAACCGAAGCGACCTTGTACTGCACCATGCTGACCATTGGGCGCGATGGCGAAATCCTGAACCGCCACCGCAAGCTGAAGCCCACGCATCATGAGCGCTCCGTCTGGGGCGACGGCGACGCCAAGGGGCTGAAGCCCGTGGCGCGAGACTGGGGCCGGCTTTCGGCCCTCAACTGCTGGGAACATAATGCCGTGCTGCCCGCCTATGCCTTGATGGCGCAAGGGGTCGATGTGCACGTGGCGGCCTGGCCTGGGCGAGAACCGCATCAGGCGCCGAGCCAGCCGGTCTGGGCCCGACAACTTCTCTTGAGCCGCGCCTTTGCCAGCCAGGCGGGCGCCTGGGTCATTTGCTCCGCAGGGCTACGTTTGCAAGGGAACGTGCCGGAGCGGTTCCAGTCGCTTTACGAGTTTGATCATAATGGTGGCAGCGCGATTATCGATCCACGTGGAGAAATCGTCGCCGGGGTTCTGACAGATGAAGAGGGTATTCTGGTGGCTGATGCAGATCTGGCATTGGCGCGGGCCTGCAAGGTCGCGAGTGACCCGGCCGGCCATTACTCACGCCCCGACCTGTTCCGTCTGGAGGTCGATGGGCGTGAGATTTATCCGGGAGAACGCGGCTAGCTGTCGCTCAGCTGGTTCGCCATTTTGGTGGCGAAGCGTCGTGACGCCCGATTGGCATCGGTCCAGACACCTGATCCGACGACATCGCGCAGATTGTTTTCGAACCAGCCATATTCCTGTGACGCAATGACATTGCCGTCAGCGTCATAGGCGGTGCCGACCAGTTCCATACCGCCGAGGGAAATCGAGCGGAACGCGTCCAGTCCGGGACGATCCGAAAGCTGTTCCAGAGTGGGTCGGTTGGGTTTGGCGTTGACGATCAGGACATCGACGCGGGCTGGCTCAACGCCGGCTTTTGCAAAGGCGCGATCGAGATCTTCGATAATCTCTTCGGTCAGGGTTTCGCCTTCACGCTCACCATAATTATCAGCCAATTCCTCAGCAAAATCATCGCTGTAGGTCACTGCGACTTCGGTGGCGGCAGCGGTCGGCAAAATGGCCAGAGCGCCGATGGCGGCAAAGATGGTTTTCATGGCGAGCTCCTTTTCATGATCGGAACAAGATAGAATATAGGGTAAAAATCCATCTTGTTCCAATCACAGGCTTGCGAGGCCAATCTTAAATCGTGTCAACAAACACGATTTCGGCATCCTCGACCCCAATCAGGGTCAGCTTTGTGCCACCTGAAATGGCAGCGCCATCGCGGGTTTTCAGGACCTCGCCATTCAGTTCAATCGCGCCCGCGGCGAGGACGAGATAGCCATATCGACCAGACTTGACCTCATAGTCGAGACTCTCGCCCGCCTTCAGGGTCGCGCCGAGCACGGCCGCATCTTGGCGGATGGGGAGTGCTTCGGTCTCACCATGGCCACTGGCCAACACCGCCCATTCGCCAGACCGGTCGGCCTTCGGGAAGGCTTTCGCGCCCCAGTCAGGTGCACCGCCGGTTTGAGCCGGTTCGATCCAGAGTTGGAAAATCGTCGTGTTCTCACCCTCGGCATTCCATTCGGAATGCTGCACCCCATTGCCAGCGCTCATCACTTGAACGTCCCCGGCGTCGGTGCGACCCTTATTGCCCATCGAATCCTGGTGCGTAATCGCGCCGGAACGGACATAGGTGATAATCTCCATGTCGCGATGGCCATGCGGCGGGAAGCCGGTATTCGGCTTGATCGTATCATCATTCCAGACCCGCAATTTGCCATGGCCCATGCGGGCGGGGTCGTAATAGTGCGAGAAGGAAAAATGATAATGGGCATTCAGCCAGTCATTCTCGAATGTCCCAAGGTCGGAAAAACGTCTGATCTCAATCATGAGAGTCTCCTTTTCTGCTGCGTTGGGACCAAGATGGCGCCTCAGAGCTTCCTGAGTAGCGGGCCGCGCCTGAATTCAATTATGCACAATCAGCATGGATGTTTCGCACACAAAAAACCCCGCCCAGAAGGCGGGGTTATCGCTCTCAAGAGAAACCTGTGCGTTTGGTTCCAGGGAGGAGAGCGGGTTTGTGTGGCCTAGCGGATGCGGACCGAGGCGCCGCTAGACTTGTCCGTGGTAACGTCGGTGGGCTTGCCGCTGACCGAAATCGACGAACCGCTGGAAGCATCCACATTGACGCTTTGAGAGGCAAAGACCCGGATGGAAGAGCCACTTGATGCGTCGACAATGGCGGTCTCGCATTCCAGCTTGTCGAGTGAGATGCTGGACCCTGAAGAGGCGTCGAGATCAAGGCTCTTGCAAGCGCCTTCCATCGAGAGCGACGACCCGCTTGAGGCATCAATGTCGAGGTCTCCGGCAACCACATTACCTTTGAAGGAAGATCCAGACGAGGCGTCGACAGCGCTCAGGTTTGGCGATGCGGCGTAGACCGTAATGCGTGGACCATAGCGACCCCAATTGGAGTTCTTTTTCTTTCTGGCCACCAGCGTGTCACCTTCAACCATGATCTCTATCTGATCCCACTTGCCGCGCTCAAGCGTGGCTGTGACGGAGGCATTCGGGTCTTGGGTGTAGACCATGGAAATGCCGCTTCCGACGTCGATCTTGTTGAAGGACTTGGTGCCAAAGTCGCGGGTCTCGGGCGATGTGACGCCGTCATACGCGCCGCCATTATTGCCTTCGCCACGTGACCAGACCCAGCGGTTCTTTTGACCTGCGCGTGCTTCCGCACGTTCTCTGTTCCGCTCCGCGCGCTCCATCGCGCGGTCGGCTTGGGCTTCGGCGCGTTCAGCATCACGCTCAGCGCGTTCGACCATCAGTTCGATCTGGTTTTCCCAGCGATCTGATTGAGCATCCGCCCAGGCCTCAATGCGAGGTTCCATTTCAGCCGACCAGGCTTCCGCACGCTCTTCGACAAGCTCGCCCCATTCTTCCATTTCTTCGCCCCAGGCTTCCATCTTGGCTTCCCATTCAGCGAATTCCGGGCTGTCTTCCATGGCCTGCAGCTTCTCGGTATCGAACTCCATGTGGAAGCTATTGCCATTCTGCTCGAACACCATGCCATCAAAGGGCGGCATGGCTGGCATTGGCGGCATAGGCGGTAGGTCGGACATGTCGAAGGAGAAGGTCTCGCCATCAACGGTCACGGCAAAGCTCATGTCATGGTCGCCCTTCATGACGAAGACATTCTCGCCATCCTTGGTCACGATCGTCTCTTCTTGCGGAGCGCCTTCCAGTTCCTGAGCAACTGAAGATGTGCAGGAAGCAGTGGCAAAGATTGCGCCAGCGCCGAGGGCGACCGCGAGGGTTCCGCCCATGAGTCGGCTGCGCAGGGTGGGAGTGGGGTGCGTCATCATTATTAGTCTTTCTTTTATGGGATGAGCGAGGGTCAGGCTCGCCGCAGCGATGCGACGATCCGAGGGGCGGGCAAGGCGCGCGGCCTTGACCAGTGTCCGGCCATAAGCGGCAGGAGACAGTTTGGCGCGCGCGATCACGTCAGCGTCACACGCTGCTTCCTGATCGGTGCGGAAGGCCCGTAGCGCCGTATAAGCCAGGGGATTGAACCATTGTGTGGCAGCGACAATCCGCGCGGCCTGGAAGGCCCAGAGATCGCGGCGCTTGAGGTGCATCAATTCATGCACCAGAGCGTCACGACGTTCAGCGGCTTCATAGTCTTCTTCAAACCACATCGGCAGGAGAATGACCGGCTTGGTCAGGCCAGTAACCAGCGGACCACTGCACAGCAGGCTGGCACGGACATCCGGCACACGCTTGATGCCGAGTTGCTTGGCGATCCGTGTGGTCTCAGCGACCGTAGCGGCTTCGGCTGGCTCTGAATCCGCGGCGATCAATTCAAGGAATTGGCGCTGCTGATAGAAAGAGCGTCCAAGCCAGAGGACCACCCCGGTTATCCAGACACACGTCAGGATCAGGGGCGCCTGGGCCAGGGTGGCCTCTAGCAAGCTGGTTCCGGATGGCGCTGCAATGTCAGCAATCGGAGCCGGAGATGTGGTTGGCGCAGGAGATGTGGTGATCGACATTTCTTCAATCGTCGGCAGCACAGGTGGCGCTGCGCCGAGTTCGGCGGTGGGCACAGGTGTGAACCACACGCGCTCAGCAGGCACTGCGATGGCTTCAACGGCGACGAATGAGTTCGGCTCGCTTGTGACGTCAGGGCTTGGTGCCGGGCGGGAAAAGCCTAGCAGACCCGCCAGCGACCAGTTGCCGGGCAATGGCGGCGTGACAAAGCGCGCCAGCGGCAGGGCCCAGAGCAGATAGGCGGCTTTGGCGCCATAGCGTTTCGCAAACGGTTTGCGAATGACCAGGACCAGCAGAACCAGCAGGCCGACGGCCAATGTGGTCAGTGTGGCTTCCTGAATGAATGGGTGAAATTCTGTCCAGCTCATTGCTTCAGTCTCCCCAACAGAGCTTCGAGTTCTTCAATATCGTCATTGCTGAGCCCACGGGCATCAGCCAATTGCGCGACCAGTGGCGCCGCGCGTCCGCCAAACAGTTTATCGATCAACTGTCCGGCTTCTTTCTTTTGATAGTCACGTTTGGCGATCAAGGGACGGTACAGATAGCGCCGTCCATCAGCGACCGTGTCCAGCGCGCCTTTCTCGACCAGGCGCGACAACAGGGTCTTCACCGTGCGCGGGCTCCAGTCCTGTTCACCGTCCAGGGCGTCGACAATTTCCGACGCGCCGATGCCAGGCCGTTTCCACAGCACTTTCATGATTTCCAATTCAGCAGGCGTAATTTGCAGACTCATCATCTCACCTTTTGACTACAGTTGTGGTCAATAGCGATGACTACAAATGTGGTCAATAGGGTAATTGTGACTCTTTTGTTATTTTTTGGGGGTTGGAGCGATGAAACCGATCCCGCTTCGACATTGGTTGGTTTAAGTTCCTTGCCGGAGCGATAATTCTTTCAACCACCTGTGAACTGCCAGATTAGTCTTACATGGAACCAGCGCTTCAATCGATTCACTACGTCATCGGCGATATTCACGGCCAACGTGATCAGTTGTGCGCCTTGCTCGATGCCATTGAGGCCCGGCACCGCTGGAAGCATGCGGATCAAAAGGGCGTTCTCGTCTATTTGGGAGATTACATAGATCGTGGCTCAGATTCGCATGCCGTGATCGACCGCGTCATGGCCGGCGTGGACGGTTTCGAAAGTGTTTTCCTCAAAGGCAATCACGAGGAACTGCTGCTGAACTGCCTTGAGACGGAAGATCGCTCAGCCTGGAATGTGTGGATGGCTGTCGGGGGAGAGCCGACGCTGAAATCCTTCGGGTATGATCTCTTTTACGAGAAATATAATTCAGCGAAGTTAGCTGAAGTTCTCGGCCAGCGGGTTCTCAACTGGCTTGGTTCGCTTCAGCTCTTTTATCGACATGCCGATTTTCTGTGCGTGCATGCTGGGCTGTTACCAGGTGCCCTCCTGGAACGTCAGAAGGAGAAAGACATGTTGTGGATCCGTCGGCAGTTTCTGGACAGCGATTATGATTTCGGATTTGGCGTGATCCATGGCCACACGCCGTCAGACCGGCCGACGGTCAAACCAAATAGAATCGGCATTGATACCGGCGCAGGTCAGGATGGAGACCTCACGGCACTCGTCATTGATAGAGCATGGGCCGACCTGATCCGTGAACCGACTTTCATTTCGGTATGATCGCGGCGTTTTTGCTTTCCCGGAAGACATCGACCGGTAAATCCGTTAGCTAGCCTCCGATCGCTTCAGAGAGGCACGACATGTCGCTTACCGCACGGCGCGTTGCGAAAACCCATAAAGTCATCGGCCTGGTCGCGGGCGCCCTGCTTTTGTCCTGGACCGCGAGCGGCCTGTTCTTCTCGCTCTATCCGATTGAAGAAATTCGCGGCGACCCCTGGCGTCCCGTCATCGCGCATGGGGATCTTGCCGACATGTCGGTGCAGGTTCCGGCAACGGCAGCCATGGCGACTGCGAACGCGCCGGTCAGAACGCTGTCGCTGAAACCCTTTCTCGGCGCGCCAGTCTGGATGCTGCAAACCGAACGCGGCCAAATCATGCTCGATGCGACGACCGGCGAGATCCGCTCGCCGCTCACCCAGGCGGATATCGATGCCCTGATCGCTCGCTTTGATGACAAACCGGACGGGCTCGGCGCTTTGACTGTCACTTACAAGATCAGCGAAAATCCGTTGCGGGAATATGGCGGGCCGCTGCCAGCCTGGGTGATTGAGTATGAGCCCCGCAAGCAAAGGATCTATATCGATGCAGCCTCTGGCGATATCCGCGCGGTGCGGACCACCAAATGGCGGATCTTCGACATTCTCTGGCGATTCCACATTCTGGATGTCACAGGCGATGACCGGTTCGATTCCTGGTGGCTGAAACTGGCTGCGTTTCTCGGCCTGGTCATGGTGCTTAGCGGATGGATCCTGCTGATCGACCGGCTGATCAAGGGGCGCCTGTTCAAATAGAGATCGACCCGGGTGCGAACCTGCTGCTAGCCGACGGATCGATGCTCCGCAGGCGTGTCAGCGTCCTGGCGTGTCTCGATGCCGACGGTCTCGGCGACAATATAGAGCGGCCGGGCTTTGACCTCGGTGAAGATGCGCCCGAGATACTCGCCAATGACACCAATCCCGATCAGGGAAATACCATTGAAGAACAGGATCACGCTCATCAATGAGGCATAGCCAGGCGTATCCAATCCAAAGACCAGGGCCTTGGTGACGGTAAATGCAAGATATGCGAGGGCAAACAGGCTGACGCCAAACCCGAGATAGGACCAGACCCGAAGCGGTAGCGATGAGAAGGACGTGATGCCATCAATCGCGAAATTCCACAGTTTCCAATAATTCCACTTGGTTTCGCCAGCGCTGCGCTGTTCGCGGTCATATTCGACAATTTCAGGCTCATAGCCAACCCAGGTGAACAGGCCTTTCATAAACCGTGAGCGCTCTGGCAGGCGTTTGATGGCGTTGACGACATCGCGGTCCATCAGCCGGAAATCACCGACATTTTGAGGGATTTTCGGATGTGTGAGCTTCGAGAACAGCCAATAGGCCGCGTTCGCGGTCATCCGCTTGAGCCAGGTATCGCTGGACCGATCGCGGCGCTTTGCGAGGACGAGTTTCGCGCCGGCACGCCATTTGGCCAACATCAGTGGAATGACTTCAGGCGGGTCCTGCAAATCCGCATCAATCGGGACCACCGCAGCCCCAATCGCATGGTCGATGCCGGCAGACAGGGCGATTTCCTTGCCAAAGTTGCGCGACAGATTGACGATTTTGATGCGCGAATCTTGCTCGGCCTTGATGCGTAGCAGGCCAAGTGTTTTGTCGCGACTGCCATCATTCACGCAAATGATCTCATAGGACTGTGTCACGGTCTGTAACGTCCGTAGCACACGTTTGAAAAAATCGTCGATGACGCTTTCCTCATTATACATAGGGACGATGATTGAGAGAGTTGTCACGTTTCGTGTTCCGGTTTCGTCCAACCTGACTAAGGCAAAGAAGTTTCCAAAGGCTTTGCGAATGGGCCCAGTCGCATTGCGCGCGGAGCCATGAGCCAAACAAGGAAGATGAAGAGCGCTCCAAGACTCAAGCTGGAGCCAATCTTCTGCGGCCGCGTTTCGATCAATTCCAGCGTGATTTCGGAGACGCCTGCGGGCGCAGAGAGTTGGATAATGCCGAGATCCGGGTCTTCGGAAATCGACAATGGACGACCATCCTGACCATAAGCGCGCCAGTGCGGCCAGTACGGGACAGGAAGCCGAATCTCGCGTGCCGTGCTGCCGGGCAGCTGCAGCGTAAACCGATCATGGATTTCGGCCTGCAGCGTGGCGTTTGGAGCATCCTGTTCAAACGCGGCCTGCGCGTTTTGGAATCCGGCTTCGACCTCGTCAAAGAAGAAATAGAAGCGATCCGCGTTCGCGACGCCATCCAGATCCCGCGTCCGGAACCGCTCCAGGGCGCGCTGTTTGAAGGTGGGCGGAATATATTCCAGCGGCGCCACAGGAAGATAAGGCGACGCGTCTGCGCGGCTCTCCTGAATGATTTGATGCGACTGACCTAATGGGAGCGCGAAGGCGGCTACAAAGGCGAAGCCAGTTGCCCCGAGCGCGACCTTGATCAGCAGGCTGCTCGCGCGCCAGGCGTGCGAGAGCGCATACTTGGTCAGAACAATTGCCGCCAGCGCGATGGACAGATCCGTGACCACCAGGGCGCGATCCGGGAACTGAACCTTGTTGATGATCCAGAACTTCCACATCGGATAAGAGACAAAGGTCATGGCGAATGCCGCGAAAGCACTCGGGACCAGGATCCACAGTAACAGCATTGATGGGGTCCGCCGGGTTTTCAGCACGAGGCTCGCCGCGATCGCGGAAACAACCACAAGAATAAGGACAAGTTTGAACTTCTGCGTCTTGAACGGGTCATTCTCCGGCACGCCATCGAGCAATAGCCATCGCGTGGAGTCATAATAATCCGAGTACAGCATATCCGCGGATACGCTGCTCAACAGACCAATAGCAGGCATCCAGTAAAAGGCGCTCAGCGCAATCCCCAGCATGGTCCAGGGCAGAAAGCGGAAAAGAAGCGCAAATTGCTCGCGCCGCTCGCGGTATTTTGTCAGCGCGGTCCAAACCGCAAAGACCAGGATCAAGTGCGAGATGATCATGGTTGACGGCAAATGGCTCAGCGCGAGCGCCGCGAAACTGAAGGCGAAGAGCGGGCCGCCTTTCCTGTCTTCCACCATTTGGCAAATCGCGAGAGCAAGAATGGGCAGGATGGCTAGCGCCATGATCGCACCGATGGTCTGCCCGATATACCAGTTGATCAGATAGTGGAATGGCAGGACGACGTAGAGCATCGCGCCAAATCCGGCCCATGCGGGCGCGAAGAAGCGGCGTGCGAAAATGAAAAAACTGATGCCGGACAGGATCAGCATCCAGGCGGCGGCGATCGAAAAGGCCTGACTTGTTCCGCAGCCCGGACAGCCAATCTCTCCAACGATGCTCGCGAACCAGAAAGGCAGCGGACCATAGAAGTAGAAGTCCAGTCCGCCATGGCCATACCAAAGCTCTGTGGTGTGCCGGGGATAGAGGTCACCTTGCCAGAAGGCGGTGCGAAAGGCTTCGAACCAGGACAGGTTGTAATCGAATGAGGCGCCCCGCGGCGTTTCGACGAGGCCGTGGAACAAGAGCAGGCTCAGACCAAACAGGCCTGCCATCATCGTTAAGCGCCAATGCGCCTTTATGCTTGTCATCATGACGCCAATCCGCGAACTCGAACAAACGCTCTTAGCCGATTGAGATTAATACGAGTTTTATGGGCGGAGTTGTCACTCCGTCTCGTTTTTGTCGCGGGCCTTTACCATTTCGACCTTGAGTGTCGATCCCGGCGTGATCAAAACATCTTCGTGACGAAGCGGAATATCAATTCCGGCTTCCCGGAACTTGTCCCAGATGTTGAGCATGACTGCGGAAGAGACGTTGGAGACGCCATTCTCCGGATCATTGATCCAGAAACGAACTTCAATCTCGATGGCTTCATCGCCAAACTCCATGACCAGGCATTTGGGCGCCGGGCGGGCGAGCACGCGATCCGTCTCCATGGCGCCTTTCTGAACCAGGTCGACCGCCTGGCGCAGGTCGGTTTCATATTCGACGCGGAGACGTCGTTTCACGCGGACTTCCTTGTTCGAATAGGACCAGTTCACAACCTTGTCGGTGATCAGCATTTCATTGGGGATCAGGTGTTCCTTGCCATCGCGCGTGATCACCGAGGCATAGCGCAAGCCCAGCGACTTCACGACGCCATAGGTCTCGTCGACCTCGATCACATCATCCGGCTTGATCGATCGATCCGTCAGCAGGATCACGCCGGAGATGAAATTGGCAACGATTTGCTGCATGCCAAAGCCGAGGCCGACCCCGATGGCCCCGCCAAGGACGGCCAGGCCGGACAATGGAATGCCAAGGCCGGCCATTGCCAGCAAGGCCGCGCCAAAGAACAGGCCGACTTGAACCGCATTGCCCATCAGAATGCGCAAGGACGGTTCGACTTGAGGCAATTCGTCGACCCGGGTCTTCAATTTGCCGGCCAGCCAATTGGCGGCGAACATGAAGAGTGCCACCGTAGCGATCGCCTGCACCACGAAGACGGGACTGATAATGCGATCGCCAAAAGGCGGGCCGATACTGCTCAGCCAGGTCATTACTTCGTCGAGAATGCCGAAGGCGTAGAGCGCGGCGAAAATCCAGATCACCCAGCCGGCTGGTTTTCGGAAGCCTGCCGGCAGGAAGGTCGTGACCAAACGGATCAGCAACCAGGCCAGGGACAGCGAGGACGCGATGCGCACCAGGGTGCTGTCCATCGCCCCGCCGGCCATGGCCGCCTGGCTGGCATAAAGCAAAGCTGCCCAGAGCGCCGGACGCACCAGGCGCGGGGCCGTCTCGCGCGCCAGCGGGCGCAGATTCTCCGGCAACCGTTCGACTCCGGACATCACCCAGTTGCGGACCTGGGGCGCGAACATCATGCCGAGGACCAGCGCGCCAAGTATGACGCCAACCTGGACCAGATACGGCCACATAAGCTCAGCGTTCAGCAGATATGTCTGGGCCCAGCCCACAGGATCTGCCAGGATCGGATCAGTCCAACTGAACAGGCTGTTTGACTCGGGGTCTGCGGGTGCTGGCAATTCGGGTGCGGCGACGCCATCATCCGGGACCAGATAGAATTCACCATCAGGGCCCTGAACCAGTTTCATCGCCTGCGCGCCATCTGGCACGGTCTCGACCTGTTCAACCGGTTGCGCGGGCGTGGTGTCTTGCATTGTATCCTCAGCGACGTCCTTGGTCGCGGGGATAGCTTAGACAGGCGGGTAAGGGAACACAGATGTTGTAGCGCCAAGATCCGTGAAACTGCCTTCCATGGCGCTAAAGCCCTGTTCTATTAGCGTCTCCGGGGTCCAACCTTCCAGACGTGACACAGATTTCACCGGCCGGGGCTGGTTGAACAGAACAACTTCATTGCCCCGGACACTGAAGATCTGTCCCGAAACCTGCTTGGCGCCATCAGCGCAGAGCGTGACCGCGAGCTGCGCCACCTGATCGGCGCGCATGCCGGTTCGCATCCGCTCAACCCGTTCGGCGCCGGCTTCATCCTTGACCGGAATGGAGGCAATCATCCGTGTCCAGGCAAAGGGTGCGATAATGTTGGAGCGGACATTCTTGCGCGCCCCTTCCATGGCGATGATGCGCGACAGTCCGGCAATGCCCATCTTGGCGGCGGCATAATTGGCCTGGCCGATATTGCCGATTAGTCCGGATGTCGAGGTGAAAAGGACAAAGCTGCCCTCTTCCTGCTCGCGAAAAAGTTCGATCGCGGCGCGGGTGACATTGAACGAGCCGTGCAAATGCACGTCGATCACGGATCGCCAGTCATCTTCGCTCATCTTGTGAAACATGCCATCGCGCAGAATGCCGGCGGGATTGATAATGCCGTGCAGACCGCCAAACGTGTCCTTGGCTTGCTCCACCATGCCCTGCACGGCGGTCATGTCGGTCACACTTTCAGAATTGGATGCGGCCTCGCCGCCCGCGGCGCGAATTTCCTGCGCGACCTGTTCCGCCAGTCCGGCATCGCCCGAGGCATCCCCGGCATCGGTCAGGGCACCGCCCAGATCATTGACCAGGATCTTGGCACCTTCTTTCGCGGCCAGCAGGGCGCACTCCTTGCCAATGCCATTGCCGCCGCCTGTGATCAGAATGACCTTGCCGTCCAACACACCCATCATGCTCTCCAAATGCTGTCTTCAAGAGGGCGAGACAGCATGGAATGCAGGGCTGAGCAAGGGTGCCGCGACGCGGACCTGATCAAGCTTGTTCGAGCGGGGTCATGCCCTCATCGGTACGACGGCTGACATAGGCTATGACATCACTCGCCGTGAAGGTTTCGGCGCGGACATCAGTGACCTTTCGATAGTCCGCTCGAACGTCATCCGCAGTCAGCGTTACCAGAGTCCAGCCATTGCCATTCGCATCATGATAATCGACCTCATCATTGGCGTCGGCGAATTGTGCGCCGATATCCGGGACGTCTTTCATATAAGTGCCAAACCCGGGTGAGGTGACGGACGTGCAACCGAATTCGACCCCGCGCTGTTCATCATCGGCATCGCGCAGGGTGTTGGCCCAGGCCGTGTGCGTGTCGCCGGTGAGGGTTACAAGTCGTGCGCCGGCGGCCTTGGCACTTTCATACAGGCGGTCGCGCGCGGCCGGGAAGCCGTCCCATGCGTCGAGATTCCAAGGCAGGCCCAGCTGGCTGAACGGGATCAACTGCTGCACATAACCAATATCCTGGGCGGCTTTCTGTTCATCGGTCAGCGTCCGCTCGAAATTGGGCGGACGGACGCGCGCCATGATGATCTGATTGGCGAGCACCTGCCATGTTTTCGATTTCGCGGTTGAATCGTTCAGCTGCTGATCGAGCCAGGCTTCTTGTGCTGCGCCAAGCATTGTTCGATCTGGCGTTTGCACCCGCACCATGGTGTTCATGGCCGCCACCGGTATCGCGCTTGCCTCCAATCCGCCAAGTTCGGTAAACCAGGAAATCTCGTCCGACCGTCCGGTCAGACGGGTCTCAAGACAGATCACCGAGGCGACGTCGCCAAAGTCAAACCGGCGGTACAAAGCCTCACGGGCCTTGCCGACTTCCGGGTCGCGCACCGGCATCCATTCCAAATAGGCTTGAACGGCGGCTTGTTTGCGGTCCGTCCAATTGCCTTCGCCCGCCTCCGGATTGTGGTTTTCCGCGCCTGAGCGATAGGAATTGTTTGTGCTTTCGTGATCATCCCAGGTGCAGATCCACGGCGCTGCGGCGTGTGCCGCTTGCAGGTCCGGATCGGTTTTATATTGCGCGTGCCGGGTGCGATAATCAGCCAGCGAGATGATTTCCAGAGGCGGCTCGTGATTGCGATCGATTTCCTGACCGACACTGCCACCATAACCATCAATGCCATACTCATATATATAGTCGCCGAGATGTACGACAGCATCGAGATCTGCAGTGTCGGCGATATCCCGATAGACGTGAAAACGACCGAACGGATAGTTGGAACAGGAAATCACAGCCAGCTTGACCGGCGCGGCGCCCGACGCGGCCGCTGTCTTTGTGCGTCCGACAGGTGAGCCGACATCTCCGGACGCGACATTGGCGATGAAGCGGAAATAATAGTCCTTGTCCGGCTCAAGGTCAGCAACGTTCACTTTGACGGTATAGTCGCGTTCGGCGAGAGCGTAGACCTGACCATATTTCACCGGTTGTTGCTGTTCGGCGTCTTCGAAAATCCCATAACTCACCGGAACAGCTAGGTCCGGATAGGCCGCATCCGGTGTCACGCGGGTCCAGATGATGACGCTGTCCGGCAAGGGATCACCCGATGCGACTCCATGGATGAAATTGACCACACCCGGATAGGCTGCGCGTTCGTCCGGGCTGACCGTGACGCGGGATTCCGGCTCGAGAAGGGGGTCGCGGCTACACGCTGTCAGTCCGATGACGCTGGTACTGGCCCCCAATAAGCCGCGTCGTGTAATCTTTCCCATGAGCCGGGTTCTCCTCTTTGCACTGCAATTGCGATTGCAGCATGACCTTCTCGCATCTGTCGGTTTATATGGTTCTTATGACAGTCTTATCTGCTTTAGCAGGCGAAAACGATAAAGGAACCCGGCTCGACCGATTCTTGAGCGAGCAGATTGAGACTCTGTCTCGATCTCGCGCCAAGACTCTTGTGAAAGAGGGGCATGTGCGGGAACTGCGCGCCGGCGAGCAGGTCGTTCAAGATGATCCGAGAGCGCCGGTCGCACCAGGTATCGAATATATTGTCGACATGCCGACGCCAGTGCCCGCCGTCCCGCAAGCCGAGGCTATTCCACTGGACATCCTGTTTGAGGATGAGCATCTGCTGCTGGTCAACAAGGCGGCCGGCATGGCCGTGCACCCGGCACCGGGCAGCTGGCAGGGCACATTAGTCAATGCATTGCTGCATCATTGCCAGGGCGGCTTGCCCGGAATTGGCGGCGTCGAGCGACCCGGCATCGTTCATCGCATCGACAAGAATACGACAGGCGTTCTGGTCGTGGCGAAGACGGAACGCGCACATCAAGGCTTGTCTGACCTCTTCGCGCGGCATGATATTGACCGGACCTATCTGGCATTGGTGCGCGGGGCGCCGCGCCCTTTGGCGGGTTCAATTGAAACTGATATCGCGCGCAGCTCTCAGGATCGAAAGAAAATGGCGGTGGTCGAGTCCGGCATGGGGCGCCATGCGATCACACATTATCGCGCGCTTGAGACTTATGGAGAGATCAGCAAGGTCGAGGCACGCCCCGCGGCTTCACTTATAGAGTGCCGACTTGAAACCGGTCGCACACATCAAATTCGCGTGCATATGGCACACCTTGGTTGCTCATTGATTGGTGATCCGGTGTATGCGCGCCATCGCGGGATCAAGGCGAACGGTCGCGGTGACTCGTTTGATCGCGCCACTCAATTGGCGACAAAGCTAACGCGTCAGGCCTTGCATGCTGCCAGCCTCTCATTCATCCATCCGGTCACCAGAGAAACCGTATCTGGCGAAGTGGCCTTGCCAGATGATCTGCGAGAATTGCGAACTGCATTGCAGGCAATGTAGTTAGTCGCGGACCATCTTCGGAGCGTCGCCCGAGCTGCGCTGTGCCAGGAAAGTGGCGAAACTCTCTGCCAGCCGCTTCACCTCATTCCGCAGACGGCCATATTTTCCTCGCATCGAATCATAGCTGTCGAGATCAGGACGATCCATGGCGCTGAGCGCTTGCACGGATTCGGGAATTGTCGGTCCGAATGTTCGATCCTTCAAATAGATTTCTTTCAACTCGCTTTCAGCATTGCGGGCGTATCGGGTGTTCTTGAAGCGTGTGATGACCACAAAGTTCCGACGCGCAAGATGCGGAGTGATCTCTGCTGTCACCCAATCGGTAAATTGCTTGGTGCCCCAAATTGAAACTGAGTCCGCGAGGGTCGGAGTCACATATGTGTTGGCGATGGCCAAACCTGCCCGCGCGATCGGAGACAAATAGGGTGGCGTGTCAATCAGTATAACGTCGTATATGCCCGCCAAAGGCTCGATCGCCTTCTCCAGATGTCCGGCGAGATAGCTCGCCAGTCGGCTTGGCGCCATGCCTTTGGAATAGACTTTCTCTTCCAGGTCCATTTCTGTCAGACGCAATTGTGTGTGTGCCGGAAGAATGGAAATCCAGCCATTGCGTTCGTCACGTTCCTCGGCGCGTCGTAATTCTTCAAGTGTGACGGCGTTTGGCAGAATCAGATTGGCAATATTGGGGGGTTGGTTCTCCATGAATTGATGGATCAAGTGATGGACGCCCTTGCCTTGTTTGAAGGCCATTTGCAAACCGCGATCGGTCAACAGCATCTGGCTGGAATTGGCTTGCGGATCGAAATCCACCACGAGGACATTGGCCCCATAGTAATAAGCCAGGCCATCTGCCAGCATTAGCGTCGTGGTCGACTTTCCGACTCCACCCTTCAGGTTCGCGATAGCCGCGATTGTTGCAGACATCCTATCCCTCTCAATCAGCGAGGTTCTGACATATCTGCCGACAACTCGAAAGAGTTATTCGTCAGCAACCTCGGTCGACTTAACGGAAAGAGAGGTGGCAAATCCTGCCGCCAATCCCAGGATGTAAGAGTAAGTCCACATGACGCTCGGGATTTCGAGAGCATAGTCAACCAGGCCATGCGTGAATATGAGCAAGGATGCGGCGAGTGCAACACGCAGAAAAATTCTCGGCGTACTGACGGTCTTTCCGAAGGGACGTATAATCGTATTGAGGATGAGTCCAAGCACGGCGGCCATTGCGAGTAGCCCGACCAGGCCTTGTTGAACCAGCCATTGCAACGTGAAATTGTGCGCCGCGCCGATGGTGACCAAGTGCGCTGCATTGTTCAACGTCGTATGAGAATCGTTCAACATGTTAAAGCTGCCCAGGCCGTGACCGAAGAATGGGCGTTCCAGCCAAATCGAAACATAGGCGTCGTACAGAACCAATCGTGAAGATGAGTTCTGAAGGAGCGCTTCTGAATCATATGGATTGATCTCGCCGGTTAGCGCTAGCGCCAGTACGGTGCCAAATACCAGGCCGACCGGAATCATGTATCTTTTCCGCCGAACAAATCGGAACATGTTCGAGCGCGACAAGCGAATGAATTCAACGATGACCAAACCGATGACGCTGGCCATACCAATGAAAATTCCAGCGCGCGAGACGGTCAGTAAGAGGCAGACCGCCGCGATGATCAACAAAGCGAAATTCGGATACTCGGCCTGCGCAAAATAGTAGATTTGATCCGGGCGGCTGAGCCGTGACAGTCTTGAATTATTCAATCGCAGCAGAAGCCTGCCCGTCGCCAATACAAGCGCCAAGCCAAATAGGGTGGCTGCCGTGTTGGGAGAACCGAACAAGGCTGACAAACGTCCGTCAAAATTGATTGTCTCACTTGTGGGCGCGGCGCCGCTGCCAGACGAGAACGTGTAGATTGCGATCAGGCAAAAAGCTAACAAGCTCCAATTCAGCGCCATCCATGCAAATGATAGAAGTTTTTTCTCGGACCCGATGAAATATCCGAGACCGACAATTGCGCCGGCGGCTGCCAGGACCTGTACGTCTTGCCGCGCGCTCGACCAGGGTCCAAACAAACCCAGTGCCAACCATGCACAAAATGCAATCGCAACCAGTGCCATGCCCAACGGAACAGATTTGCGACCAAAGGCGAGGAGCGAAAGCACGAACGTGACCATTAAGCCGACGCTGTACACCGCCGCTGTGTCTCTTGCGTCTGCGCCACGGTCGAGATGGGCGAAGAGCATCCAGACAGGGGTCAGCACTGCAACAAGGCGCATCGACCAGAGACGCACTTTCTGAGTGAGCTCTGTATCAGTGGCCCGTATGTTACGAATCGATGCGATCGAATCACCTCCAAAAATTGAAGCTTGTGGTGGCTATATCCATGCTCGATTTGCGTGCAAATATTTTTTATTCGATGAACGTGGTGCCAAAAGTGCACAAATTTCGACCTGTAAGATTAACTTTCAGGTAATTTTTCCCCTGACAGGCGAAGACGTTTGCGTTCGCAGCAAAAGCGAGCGCATAAAGAACTCACGATTTGGTAGATTCTGGGTCATCAAACGACAATTAACCTTTGGGTGGGGCTTGGCGTCCGGCTGGCAAGGAACTTGCAGTCATGTCGAGCATGCAAGGGTTAAGGCGATGTTTGATGGAGAAGTGGGACGTAAAATGGGATTTCAGTCTTACACGCGTGACTTGAAAAACGCGGATTATGCTGCAGTGCAAAATTTAGGCACCGAGAACCGGGCCAATGGCGCATTGAAGCGAATTACTGACTTTGCGGTCGCGGCTGCCGCCTTGATTTTCTTGCTGCCGATTATGCTGCCTTTAGCTATTTTCATCCGTCTGTCAGATGGTGGACCGGCCTTGTTTCGCCAGAAGCGCATTGGGCGCGATGGTCGGGAATTCTGGTGCTTCAAATTTCGTTCAATGGTTGTCGACGCCGATATTCGGTTGCAGCAACTGCTGGAGACTGATCCGCGCGCACGCCGCGAATGGCAAGCCACGCAGAAACTCGAAAACGACCCCCGGATCACAGCGTTCGGCCATTTCTTGCGGAAATCTTCGCTGGATGAGTTGCCGCAGCTGATCAACATTCTGAAGGGCGAAATGTCCATCGTCGGACCCCGACCAATCGTACAGAATGAAGTCGAGAAATACGGTGACTATTTCGGCCATTATTGTCAGGTTCGACCTGGTTTGACAGGGCTTTGGCAAGTCAGCGGTCGTAGCGATACGAGCTATGGTGAGCGTGTTGCGCTGGATGTCAAATATGTGTCCGACTGGTCCTATGTCAGCGACATCAAGATCATGGCCATGACCATTCCAGCCGTCTTGCTGTCTGACGGCGCTCGTTAAGGCGACTTTCTCACAGCACGTTTACCGGGCGACAAACTCCTTCGTTTATCTGAGTACGGATTCAAAAGTTCCGAGTCCGGAACAGTATGGGAGACGGTATGCGGGTCGCACTGGTACATTATTGGCTGACCAATATGCGCGGCGGCGAGCGCGTCCTCGAAGCGCTGTGCGAGATGTTTCCGCAAGCAACGATTTTCACCCATGTTGTTGATCGTTCCAAACTAAGCGCGACGGTCAACCGGCATGAGATAAAGACGACCTTCATTTCGAAGTTTCCGTTCGCAACATCGCAATATCAGAAACTGTTACCCTTCATGCCGCGCGCTCTGGAAGAGATTGATCTTTCTGAGTTCGATCTGGTCATCTCGTCCGAGTCCGGGCCGGCAAAGGGCGTGATCACGCGGCCGGATGCTTTTCATCTTTGTTACTGCCACTCTCCCATGCGCTACATTTGGGATCTCTACCCACACTATTTAGGCAGTGCTGGCTTTCTCGCCCGACAGGCATTCCCCGGAATCGCGCACCGTCTGCGAACCTGGGATGTGACCAGCGCTGCGCGGGTCGATCAGTTCGCGGCGAATTCAAATTTCGTGAAGCAGCGAATTCGGAAATTTTATCGGCGCGACAGCGCGGTTATCCATCCGCCAGTCGCTGTCTCCGAATTCGCCCAAGCGCGTGTCGACGTGCCGGGCGACTATTTTTTGGCGGCAGGTGAGCTGGTTGGCTATAAACGCTTTGACCTGGTCGTCGATGTCTTCACCAAAATGGGCCTGCCATTGGTTGTGATTGGCGATGGCGAACAAAAGAAAGATCTGCAAAACCGCGCCGGACCAAATGTCGAATTTCTCGGGCGCGTGGATTTCACCGAGTTGAAGCGCCGGTTCGGTGAATGCAAAGCGCTGGTCTTTCCGGGTGAAGAAGACTTTGGCATCGTCCCAGTCGAAGTCATGGCCGCGGGTCGGCCTGTTATCGCCTATGGTCGCGGCGGCGCGCTGGACACGGTTGTTGATGGTCAGACCGGAATCCTGTTTGAAGAACAATCGGTCGACTCGCTGATTGAGGCCGTGTCGAAGTTTGAGAAAGTCTCTTTCGACAGTGATGCCATCCATCAACATGCCACAGGCTTTTCCGGGCAGGTTTTCAAGGATGGTATTCGCGCCTTGCTGTCGCAGAACGGAATCGAGATTTAATCCTGTCCCAGGCCAATCTCATTCGGACGGGCTGGGGTGTCGATTTTTCGGCGATAGGTGTCGAATGGAATATTGCGCGCCATAGCGGCCTGCCGCACGTCCTCCAGATAATCGTAATCAAGATGCCACCAACGGAGAAAGTCAGCGCCTGAAAAAGCATGCATCCTGTTTGCTTCGCTAACATCATCCCAATTCGCGAGGACGAACGTAAATCGCCAGCGCAACAGCGATTTGTCGCAATAAGGGCACGCCTCGAATGAGCGATTGAGATCTGCATCAACCGCGGCTGTGAACCGCTCAGTCGATTGCTGCCTGACAAAGGCCAGGAAGGCCCAAGCCTGGTAATCGCTCGGAGCGCTTGCCAGGGCGCGCTCCAAAAGTGTGATCGTCAACGCGGATTGTTCGGCGTCATTTGCATAAAGCGCGCGCGCAGTTGCTTCCCATTCGGCGGGATCTGCAACCCGAACCTGATCGGACAGGCGTTGCGCGTGTTCCAGAGGATTCATTTCTCCACTCTTGATCGCCTGGATTCGCCCAACCGAGCGTTGGGTCGAGAGGGCCGACCAGATCGGCAGTAAAAGGGCTGCGAGAATCACAAGGGCATAGAGCGGAGACAGGCGATCAGACATTAATTCTCTTGTAATCCAAGTCATTACAGAAGTTTATATCCCCATCGACTGGAAACATGCTAGCTATGATATAGGTCACAGTTAAGCAGAAAACGGTTTCCGAGTTCTTTTTTGATTAATACGTCATCAACGACCGCACCTTACACTTCCTTCATAGCAGAGCCGGATGATACATGAATGAGCTTTTTCACGCGTCAGGAAGAAGTTAGATCAGGCACCGCGGGGACGCTGCGAACACGCGATGAACTCGTTTCAGAGCGGCAACCTCGATCGCGATCTAGCAAATGGCCGTTGCGTTGGGTTACGCTGGCAGTCGTAACCCTGTGTAGTGCCTTCTGGATCACGTTTTTTGCGTTGATTTTCTAGCCTCAATATTAACATGGTATAGACTATGCATGCCTGGCGTAGCCAGGGTGAAATGCAATGCTGACTTGCGGTGCCGTTTGACCCTGAAACACCTATAGGTATAGTCAAACCGGGGATTCTATCGGGCGCGAAATGTTGAATTGGCCGCGAACCTTTTTTCGCTTTTTTAGGCGAAACCTCCAAGATTTGGTGGAACGGATTTCGCGTGCGACTCAACGCCGGCTGAATTTTGGCACTCCCACCTCGACCAAATCGCCGGACAAACCAGCCATCACCGCGCAAGTCTCGACCGAGGTGCCTGACGGAATTTTGGACGAGGCGACGCTGATCTATGCCATTGGCGATATCCATGGCCGGGCAGATTTATTGGCCAATCTACTCGACCGGATCGATCAGGATGCAACCGGTTTTTTGGGCGACGTCCATATCGTTTTTCTAGGTGACTATATCGATCGGGGATTTCAATCACGTCAGGTCGTGGAAATCCTGCTGAGCGAGCGCTTGAATCCGTATCGAACACACTTTCTGAAGGGCAATCATGAAGACGCGCTCCTTTCCTTCTTGTCGGATGCCGATTTCGGTCCGAAATGGGCCGCTTATGGCGGCCGCGAAACGATGGTGTCCTATGGTGTAAAGCCGCCGCGGAGCATGAGTCTGAATCCGGAATGGGAAACGGCGCATAACGAGTTTTTGAAGAGTTTTCCGAACGCTCACCTGCTTTTCTTCCGCGGCTTGCCCACGCGTGTGAAGATAGGTGGATATGGATTTGTGCATGCCGGTATGCGTCCGGGGCGTAGCTTTGATGAGCAAAACGATTATGATCTTATGTGGATCAGGGACGAATTTTTGCGCGGGGACTCGACTTTTGACGTCAAAGTCGTCCACGGGCACACGCCAACGGATGCGCCGTACAATGATGCGCGACGAATTAATGTCGATACCGGCGCATATTTTACAGGCCGTTTGACGGCCGTGAAACTGACAGGACAAACGGTAGAATTTATCGCTACCCAAACTTGAGGAATTGAGAGGAAGTACAGAAAGATGCGCTTAGGAATCAGTATCGCACTTGCAACCATGTTGATTGTTGGCGCCTGCCAATCGAGCGCGCCTGCGCGCGATGTGAGCGGAAGTGACGCGATATCGCAGCGGGTTGTAGGTGACTATCGTCTCGGCGCTTCGGATCAGATCCGTATCACTGTGTTTGGTGAGCCCGAACTCTCCGGGGAGTATCTTCTGGATGGCTCTGGTACGGTCTCCCTGCCCTTGATCGGCGAGGTCACCGCCCTGGATCTGACCATTCGCGAGTTCGAGGCGGCCATCGCGGACGGTTATTCGAATGGCTATTTACGGGATCCACGCGTGAATGCGGAAGTGATGAATTATCGGCCCTTCTACATTCTCGGCGAAGTCCGCACACCAGGTGAATATCCCTATAGCAGTGGCCTGACCGTCTTGAACGCGGTGGCCACCGCCGGGGGTTTTACGTATCGCGCAAATGATGACGTGATCCTGATCCGCGGCGCTGATGATACGCAGGAAACTCGCGTCCGGCTGGATCCAAACACGCCGATTCTTCCAGGCGACACCATTCGCGTAATGGAGAAGTTTTTCTAGGACAGCTCGCGTCAATCGAGAGTCTCGTTTGGCCGGTGCGTCAAACTTGGTATTATGTAAGGTAGAGAATAAAGGGTGAACAGGATTATGAGTAGAGTAATAGCATCTATAATAGTGGCATCGGGATTGACCTTGACAGCCTTGGCAGACCAGCCCGATCGCATCGAGCAGACGGGTGAAGCGCTGGCCTGGACAGTGGCGGCATATGGGTCTTGCGAAGATGAAAACCAATTGCAGGTGGATTTCAAACAGGAAGCAGCGACGCTCCAATCAGACTTCACCGAAGTCATGGCAGCCCTGGCCATTTTGTCTGACGCCAATAATGTTTGTGGCATGAAAACCACATTTGCGATCGACATGCAGCAGCTCGCGACGACTGATATGAAGTCGTTTGAAGCGAAATTGTTGACCTTTGAAGATCCACCAGAGCCTGTCTTTGGTTCAGATCAACCGGAAGGAGCGGGCGAATCTCATGCGAGCGTCATTCTGGAGGCGGCGAGCACACCTCCGCCAGAAAGCAGCGGCGCACCGTCCAGCGAGTCGGATTACCAGTGATCTAGATCCGGCCTTCGGGCCGGATATTTTTTAAGAATTCACTGGCATTAAGAGCGTCGATACGTTTTTACGTCAAACCCAAGGCTGGGAATTGGGAAAATTAGAGTTAGGCACGAAACCAATGACACACCGTGATATCAAATTTGGCGCTCTGATTGCGCTGAGCTTCGCTTTGGGGACTGGCACAGTCGCGGCGCAGGAAGACGAAGACTTCTTCATCCGGGATAAGTATGAAGCAGTTACCGAACGGGCACAGCCCGAGTTCGATCCACTACCAGTTCGCGTGGGTGCATTCGAAGCGCGTCCGCAAGCTGGCTTCTCTGCTGGTTTTACCGACAACCTGTTCGCGACCACGGCAAACGAAACCGATGACACATTTGTCGGCTTCACCCCAAGTGTTGAGCTAGACTCAACCTGGAGCCGTCATGCACTCGGTTTCAATCTCGATCTTGACCATCTCGAATATACTGATGTGAGTTCAGAGAGTCGGACAAATCTGGGGCTAGGCGCCGAAGGCCGCGTGGATGCGAGCAATGCAGTCGCCTTGTTTGGATCTGTGCGTTTCGATGATTTGACTGAACCACGCTCGAATATTGCAAGTTTGCAAAATGCGGCCGAGCCTGTTGAATTCAGCCGCGTTGGCGGCGAAGCCGGTTTTCTCTACCAATCCGGTCGAATCAGGATTCGCACCGCTGCAGGCCTGGTGACTTTCGACTTCGACGATATCGAACTCGATGGCGGCTTGATCCAGGATCAGGATTTTCGCGATCGCGATGAAACCACCATCTCAAGTCGGTTCTCTTATGCGGTCGAACGGGACTGGGCAGTGTTCGCGGAAGCTGTTTACACCGATAATGACTATGACCCGCCAAATATCTTCAACGCGTTCAATCGTGACTCTCAAGGCACAGCATTGCGCGTTGGGTCGGATTTTGAACTCGCCAGTCTGTTGCGCGGCGATATCGGCGTGGGCTATCAGCAATATGAGTATGACGATCCGTCCTTCTCCGATGTTGATGGCGTTTCAGTTGTCGGCAATCTGCAATGGTTCGTGACACAACTCACAACGATCTCCGGCAATGCCCAGCGCAATGTTATCGATCCAGGCCTGGTGCTGAGTAACGCTGCGGTTGAAACCAGTATCTCTGGACGTGCCGATCATGAATTGCGACGCAACCTGATTCTCACGGGTGAAGCGCGATTCACCAATTTCGATTTCGAGAACATCGCCCGAGATGATGACAGATTCACCGCCAGAGTTGGTGCAACCTGGAAAATTAACCCAAATATCTGGTTAGATGGCTCTTATGAGTTGACTGACCAATCCTCAAACGTGCAAGATTTCTCAGAAAATCGCGTGCTGTTTGGCCTGCGCATTTTCCCGTAAGAGCAGGGTGTAATTTAGGCCCGAGTCTTGCTCATCAGAGCAAGACTCTGTGCCATTGAGGGAAGTAGATTGTGAACAAGCCGTTTCGCCTAGCCGCCCGTGATCAGTCGCGGGCGGTCTATCATTCAGAATATGGGCTCCCGAGCGAAGACAAGATCACGGATCCTAATCAGGTTCTTCGTGCTTTTCGGCGACGCCTGCCCTTATTCTTCATCACCTTGCTCACAGTTTTTGGTGCGGTTGCAGCCTGGACGTTCCAGGCAACCCCGGTCTTCTCGACCAGTGCCTCTGTCATTATTGATGCCCGCGAAACCAATGTGGTCGATTTTGGCTCAGTTTTGTCCGGCTTGCCGCCAGACTCTGCAGTTGTCGATACGGAAGTTGAGATTATTCGATCGCGCACACTTGCTGAGAAAATCGTTCGACGTCTCGATCTCGTGAATTCGCCGGAATTTAACTCGCGCTTGCGTGAACCAGGTACAATGGATCAATTCCGGGCCGGGCTTAAGTCGGTCCTGAATGGGGTTTTTAGTGGTCCGGATGCGCCGGAAGCGCCAGTCGATTCCGAAACGGCGGCCCGCGCCGAGATGGATGGCGTGGTCGATGCATTCCTGTCCAGGACGGGCGCATATCGAATTGGCACGACTTACGGGATCGCCATTTCAGCCAGCAGCACCAATCCTCGTTTGGCGGCTTCGATCGCGAATGAGGTTGCTGACCAATATCTGCTCGAACAGCTGGATGCGAAATATGAAGCGACACGACGCGCCAACGCCTGGATCGAGGATCGTTTGGCTGAGTTGCGTGAAGAGCTGAACAATGCCGAAAGTCTGGTCGAAGCCTATCGATCGGCATCCGGCCTGTTCACGTCTGGTGCCACAACGCTCAACGAACAACAGATGACGGACCTCAATGCGCAGTTGATTGTGCAGCGGGCGGACCTGGCCGAGCGCGAGGCACGCCTGGAATCTGTGCGGCAGATCGCCCAGCGTGGTGGATCCGCCGCCGCGAGTTCTGAAGCCCTGCAGTCGCCAGTCATCGCAGACCTGCGTCGTCAGCAAGCCGAGATCAATCGCGAAAAGGCCGATCTGGAAAACCGCTATTTGCCGAACCACCCTGAGATCCAGCGGATCAATCAGGAAATCGCCAACGTGAATTCCGAGATCCAAAGTGAAATTCGCCGGATCGTCTCGAACCTGGAAAGCGAAGTTACAATTGCGCGCCAACGCCTGAACAGCCTGGAGCGAAACCTGTCCACCATGCGAGCCACCCTCGCCGAGAATAATAGAGCCAGCGTGCGTTTGCGCGAGCTGGAGCGAAATGCAGAAGCGTCACGCACCACTTATGAGACTTATCTCGAACGGTATAAGCAGATTGATGATCAGGAAGATCTGGCCCAGGCGGATGCACGTATTCTGTCGCGCGCTACGGTTCCCGGCGCACCTTCTTTCCCCAAAACGTCTTTGAATTTGGTGATCGGGGTGATCCTGGGCGGCATGTTTGGCATTCTTGTCGTCATCATCACGGAGTCTTTGAACAGTCAGATCAGTACCGGCGACGATGTCGAAGCCAATTTCAAGGTTCCGTTCCTTGGCAATTTCCCGCAACTCAAGGGTCAGGGCCGAAAGGATCCGGCCGACTATCTCGTCAACAACCCGATGTCGAGTTATGCGGAAGCTTTGCGAAACTTACGCGCCTCGCTTCTGTTTGCCGATCTGGATTCGACGATCAAGACCGTGGCCATCACCTCGTCGCAGCCCAATGAAGGTAAGTCGACTCTGACCTATGGGCTCGGTCGAATGTCCGCCATGTCGGGGACAAAAACCTTGATCATTGATGGCGACTTCCGTCGTCGCCAATTGTCGGTCGCAACTGTAGGTGATGAGCCGGTCAATGGCTTCCTGGAATGTCTGTTTGGCGAATGCTCGCTGGAAGAGGCGATCATGAAAGACAACAAGACTGACTTGCATATTCTTCCATTGACCGCCGACCGTCACACACCACGGGATGTATTCGGGTCTCGGGTCTTTGACGAGATTCTGGAGCGCCTGAAACAGGAATATGATCTGATCATTTTTGACACAGGTCCAATTCTATTGATGGCTGAAACACGGGTCCTGACCAGCAAGGTGGATCAGGTTGTCGTCGTCGCACGCTGGTTGAAGACCAACCGTGCCGCGCTTAAGCAGACCCTGTCTATTCTCACTGATTTCGGTGCGACTGTGACCGGCATTGCGATCAATCGCGTCGATGTCGATAAGTACCATCGCCAAGGCTATGGTCACTCGGGATATCGATCATACTCGAAATATTACTCGAACGGCTAAAGGCGGTTTCAATGGCGGGAGGCTTGCATGCTTCCTGTCACTGAATGCAATTTTGAGGCACGGCAATGGGTGAACAATCAACGATCGTAGTGGGTGTTGCGACCCTGGGGCGGCCAGATGATGTCGCCGATCTGCTCGAGGGCTTGCAGAAGCAAACCCGTATGGCCACCAAGGTCGTCCTTTCCGTCACAGATATGGAAAAAGACGCACCACCGGAAGAAAAGCGCTTTGGCGCCGAGGTCCTGATTGGCAGCAAGGGATTGTGTGCGCAGCGCAATCGAATTCTCGAAAAAGTCGGCCACGATTACGACTATCTGGTCTTCTTTGATGATGATTACATTCCATCAAAATCGGCCATTGAAGGTGTGATCGACTTCTTCGATACCAATCCTGACGTGGTTGGCATTACGGGTCACTTGCTGGCGGATGGTATTCTCGGACCAGGCATTACGCGCGATGAGGCCGTTGCTCTAATCGAGGCGTTTGATGCTGAGCCAGCCCCCGCGCCGACGCGGGTCAATGGCCTGCGCGGTTTGTATGGCTGTAACATGGCCTACCGTCTGTCAGCGATCGAAACCGAAAGGTTCGATGAAAAACTGCCACTCTATGGCTGGCAGGAAGATGTGGATTTTTCGAACCGTTTGATGGCGAAAGGTGATCTGGTGGAAACCAATGCGTTTGTCGGCGTGCATCGCGGCACCAAACGCTCGCGTTCACCAGGCAAGAAATTGGGCTATTCGCAAGTCGCCAACCCGCTTTACCTCGTCAAGAAAGGGTCCATGAGTCGAGGCCGCGCCTATAAACTGATGATCAAGAACCTGATCGCCAATCATGTGAAAATCATGACTCCGGAGCCATGGGTCGATCGCGTCGGTCGCGCAAATGGCAATTGGCATGCCTTGTTTGATCTGCTGCGCGGCAAAATGGACCCGCAAAAGATCAACTCGCTCTGACATCTGATGATGCTGCGTCCTTCTCTGCTGTCCCGAATTGAACCGATCGGAGTCACCCTGTGTCTCTGATTGGACTGATCTTTATCGCTTTGGCCGCAGCAGCGGTCTTCCGCTCACAGATGGCGGCGCTGTCTGTGATGGGTATCGCCGCCTTGTTTCAAGCTGCGACGGTCATGGATCTGGGCATGGCCACCATTCCGCCCGGCCATGTGACACTGGCCTTTTTTATTCTGGCTGTAGTATTGCGGGTCAATGGTCTTGGGGTGGCGGTGTCAGCTCTGGTCTATCCAAGGGCCGGTTTCTTCCTCGCCATGCTGGTGGGGTGGGCGGTGATTTCAGGCTTTGTCCTGCCGCGTGCCTTTGCCGGCATGGTTCAGGTCATCCCGCTGAACCTGATTGGCGACTATTTCGTCAAAGTGCCGCTCTTCCCCCGGTCCGCAAACTTGAATCAATCGGTCTATTTCATCGGTAATCTTTGTGCATTCCTGTTTGTCTTCGGGATGATGAAAAGCCCGGGCATGTTGAAAAAGGCGGCTGGTGCAGGGTTGATCATTTGCGGGGCCAATATGGCGATTGCGGTTCTCGACTCATTTACGTTTGCCATCGGTCAGCCCAACCTCCTGGATTTCATGCGGAACGCTGGTTACTCGCAATTATTCGGTGCGACCGTTATGGGTCTCAAGAGAATGACCGGGTCCTTCACCGAGGCTTCAGCCTTCTCGGCCATGGCGGTTGGCCTGTTCGCCTTCGCGTTCCGATTGTGGCGCGGCGGTGTTTACACAAAATGGTCCGGCCCGCTTGCCATGGCTTTGGCCCTGGGCGTGGTGCTCGCCTTTTCGTCGACCGGATTTGTCGCCTTCGGAGTCTATTTCATTGTCACGTACTCCCTGAACCTCGTTTCGCAAGAAGGTGGCGGCGGAATTGCCGGCGCGCAATCACGCCGCATGTTCTTCGTGTCTCTGGCGCCGATTGGCGCTCTGGCGATCGCCGTCCTGGTCGCACTGCGGCCGGATGTGCTGGACCCTGTGGTTGAACTGTTTGACAGTTCCATCGTCACCAAGTTGTCGAGTGCCAGCGGTCAGGAGCGGATGGCCTGGAATCTGAGCGGGATCAGCAACTTTTTCAGCACCTTTGGCCTTGGTGTGGGTCTCGGATCGGTGCGGACGTCGAGCTTCCTGGTCTCCGTGCCGGCCAATCTCGGCGTGATCGGCATCCTGCTCTATGGTGCTTTCTTTTATCGGCTCTTCTTCTCGTCCAATGGACAACGCTGGGGTCATATCGACCCTGAGAGTGAGCAGATCGTTGCCGCCGCCCGATCCTCCTGTTTTGCCCTGTTGATCGCCGCTGCTGTATCGTCTTCGACGATGGATCTCGGCCTGATCTTTCACATAATGGCAGGCATTGCCTGTTCATCACCGGCCTATTTCCTGCGCCAGAGCGCGCGTGGCCCGGGCCCCGTTGAGGCGGCGGAGTATGACGGCTTGGGGAATGTCCAAGGCCTCGATGGCTATCCAGGTAACTTCAATCAACCGCCGCGTTAGGTCACGACGCTGGTTCTGACCGCGACGGTTTCCCGTTTGAAGGCATAACTGTAAACTCTATGCGACTGAGCGCCAGCGGTGATATCTGGTTTAGCTGAGCTCTTGCTTCAGATGATCAGCCAAACGAATGGCGACAGACGTGATCATCAAAGTCGGGTTTGCATGTCCACATGTCGGCAGAACCGAGCCGCCAGCAACATAGACGCCCTGACAATGCCGGACCTTGCAATTCTCATCGACAACGCCGGTCGTTTCGTCCGTGGACATCCGCGTCGTGCCTGAAGTATGCGCCGTGTCGATGATTGGCACGGCACTCAGATCACCCGCAGTGATCCAATCTTCAAGGAGAGGTTCCGGCAGGCCGGCCTTGATGAATTGCTCGCGGATCAGCTCACCCATCCGCATCAGCGTACGCAAGGGCCGCTCGCCTGGTTCCCAGGTAACTTGCGGTAAAAACTCGCCAAGCGAATTTTTCTGATCGCTCAATTGGATGCGATTATGAGCCAGCGGTTCCTGTTCAACAATCGCGTCAAACCCGCAGCTGATCAATTTGTGGGGTACGCCCTGGGTCTGATATTCCTCGACTACGAAATTCGGCATCATGCGCACCATGACATTGACAATGGCATTGCGCAGACCGCGTGGCACGCGGTCGCTTTGGAGGAAGAGGCGGCCGGCGCCGGTAAACATCATGCCTGGCGCTTTCAGGATTGAGAGCACATCGCGAATAACCGACTCACTCTGTCCGCGCAGCAATCCCGCCAGCGCGCCCCAGGGATCATCTTCGGAGCGATCGGCGACGCAATAGGCGCCGCAATTGTTTAAGCCTTCTTCCGCCTGAATAGGCATATTCAATCCCAGACCATGCATATACATGTCGACGCGATTGTTTGACTGCAGCCCAAAGAAACCAAATTGATAAGTGATCTGTTTGATATATTTCGGATCAAACTTTACGACCGGCGCGTTCATATGGTCCATCAGATAACGGCCGACCTGATCGCGATCATTGCCCAGCCCATTCGGATTTTTGGTTGTCGATGCCAGCAAGAGCCGCGCATTTTCCAGAGCTCCGCAAGAAATGACGACTTTCTTGGCGCGGACTTTTGCAGACCCGCCACCAAGACCGATAAAGTCCGCCTCGACCATCTCGGTGCTCGCGTCTTCGATCGGCGTGACACATTTCGCAGTGGCGTTGACCAACACGCGAATATTATCTTCCTTCTCCATCATGAAGTCAGGGCCCATGCGCATCATGCTGACTGGATTGTTTCGCGAACGCGCGAATTGCCAAAGGAATGACGAGAAGACGTCGGGATCAAGATTTGGCTTGGTCGCCTTGCCAGTGTAGCGATCCCAGAAATCGTCGCCGTAAGAACCCTCGCCCAGATTCAGTCGTTTCTCGGCGCGGCGGATAAAGGGCTCAAGATCATTCTCGTCGAACGGCCAACCCGATTCCGGTAACCAGTCGCGCTTGGCAAAGTCATGCGGTGAGAAGGGCGCAGACTTCCCGGCCCAGGCCGCAGTCGACCCGCCCAGGCCACGACAGCGCACGCCGAAGCGCTGAACATCGGCCGACCATTTCTCAGCCTGGTGTCCGTGATATTCGCGGCGTCGTGAAATCCATGTTTCCGGGACGGTGTCACTTTCGAGGATGACTTCGTTCAGTCTCTCGTGTTCGTCCGTCTGTTCCGTATCGCCGCTTTCCGCGATCAGGACTTTCACCGAGGTGCCAAAAAACTCTCGTGCAATGGTCAGGCCGGCAGCGCCGCCACCAATGATCAGCAAATCAGTTTCGAAGATCTCGCCTTCGGGAAACGAATTGAGGTTCTTAATGTCCATGGATCACTCGTTGTGGCGGGTTAAAGCTGTTCATCGACAATCGCCGTGCAAGCTTCTTGCCGATTATTCTGTGGTCAGGTCGCGGTTTCTGCGGGGGTGCTATATTTCTCAATCAATCGGTCAACAAGGGCGCGGGTTGCATGTGTTCCGGCGATTTCGTTCATTCCGGTGCCTTCGAATTCAAGTCCGAGATAACCGCGGAAATCGGACTCGATCACCTGCTTCATCATGCCTTCGAAATCGAGCGTGTTTTCATTGCCATCAGCGTCGAAGCCAAACGCTTTGACGCTGACCCCCTTGGCATAGGGCATCAATTCCTGAACGCCTTTAACGCCATCATATTTACTGCCATCCGGCAGTTTGAAATTCCCGAAATCGGGCAAGGTGCCGATATGTGGCGAGTTGGCCTTTTTCATCAGGTCCGCCAGCCAGCCACCATGTTGAGAGAAGCCGCCTTTGTTTTCGATGACCAGGTTCATGCCTTGTTGAGAGGCATAGGCTTCCAGTTGATGCAAGCCATCAAGCACCAGCTTGTGCTGTTCTTCAAATGGCAGGTCATTGTCAGTTTCAGCGATCACGCGGATGGCATGACAGCCAAGGAAGGCTGCGACATCGACCCATTTCCGATGGTTGATTGCGGTCTGCATACGGGCATCTGCGTCAGGGTCACCGATCGCGCCTTCGCCATCGACCATGATCAAGACGCTATCGACGCCAGCGCCGTCAGCCCGTTTCTTGAGTTCGGTCCAATACGCCATGTCTTCGCCGAGCCCGCGATAAAAGGTGCTGACATATTCTACTGCACCTATATCGAATGTCTCGCGGACGAATTCCGGGAAGTGTAGCGGATTGAGCGGCACCTGAAAGAAGTCCGAGAACCGCTCGGTCAACGCAAAATGCAGGCGCTTGGCGTGACGGCGAAAGATCGAACCGCCACTGCCAATCTTCCGATGCAAGGCATATTGCGCGAAAGAGTATTTGAACCGGGGCTCTGAGCTATTGGCTAAAGGCGAACTCATCTTGGCAGAATCCTCAATCTTGGCTTTCGACGGACGGGGCGGGTGGGGTCGCAACAGGTTTGCCGCGTTTCAGAATTTTCCGCAGCAGCCCCGCAATCGCAGACTCAATGCCTTCTGGCTCACCGCTCAGCTTCCACAATGTGGCAACCGTCGCGCAATAAGCGATCATGCCGGCGCTGCCCAGCATGGCTGAGGTCCAGACGATCGAGAGCGGCGAATCATAGCTGAGGAAGGGACGCAGCAGATAGACAATCGCGGCCAGAACCGCCATGCCGGCAAAGGGGCGCAACATGGAAAAGGCTTGATCTCTCAGCCGCAAGCCGATCAGGTGGCGGACAATGAAAGCACCGGCAATGGTCCACGCCGTGACCCCGATCAGCAGTCCGACCAGAAATCCATTCACGCCAGCCAGGTGCCAGCCAATGAACAGACACGGCACTTTCACGACCAGACCGCTCGCGGCTTGCAGTGCATTGTATCGGGCTTTGTCCAGTGCCAGGACGACACTCGGCACGGGCTGGGATGGCAGCTGGATGATGGCGGACAGGGACAGAACCGCCAGGAACAAAGAGGCTCCTGACCAGCTGTCATTAAAGGCGAGGGTGACAATTGGCTCCGCCAATGACGCCACCAAAGCCAGCACCGGGGCGACGGCGACAACGACCGCCGTCGATGCGGTCAAGTATCCAGGCCGGATCGCTTCCGGGGTCCGTAATTCAGCAAAGGCGGCAATAAAGGGTCGGATGATCGGAATAACCAGAACCTGAAACGGCGCGCCCGCCAGCGTTTGGGATATCGAGTATTGCCCAACCATATCTTTGCGGGCGTTCAGACCCAGAACAAAGATGTCGGCCTGCCAATTTGCTGCGACAAAGAATTGCGACACCGTGGTCCAGCTAATCATGTCGGAAAAGACCGGCCAGTCTTTTAGCGACAAGCGGGGGCGATAAGGTGCAAAGATGTAAGATCCGATAATCATCGAAACCGGGGTCAGAACGGTCATGATGGCCAGGGACCAATAGCTTTTTGTCCACAGCGCCAGCGGGATAGCGATACAGGCCGTGACGATCTTGGCCAGCGTGTCGATGATGGCTTCCGGGAAGTAGTTCAGGCGGCGCGCATACATGACCAGTTTCGGATTGACCAGACCACGCAAGGCCGGCGACATGGCCAGGAAGACCATCAGCAGGCCGAGTCGCGGCTCGTCATAAATATGCATCGCGACAGGAGCCATCGCAATCACGAGACCGGTGACAAGCAGTGCCCGAATAGCGGATATCGTAAACGCCGTATCGAGCATGGAATCCGTGACGGTCGGCGTTCGGATCAAGGCTTGAATGACCGGGATCTCGGTGACGGATTCGGTGAACTGGATAAAGATCATCGCGATCGCGACCAGGGCGAAATCCTCTGGCACCAGAATCCAGGCCAGAATCAGGATCAGAGCCAGGTCAACGAATTTGACAAATATCCGCGCACCAAGAAGCGCAGCGCTGGCAAATGCCGTCCGCTTTGTCACATCTTGAGCCATTCTACGTCATCCCCTCGCCAAACGCGTTGCGAGCTATACTGTCCCCAAAATGGCGTTGCGCCGACACCCGGTTTGAACCCGCGTGCGCGCGCCACGACGCCAGACATTTCCCTAGCATCGAAGCTGCGGCGATCAACGGGGGAAACGCTGCCTGAGGCGTTACGTCTCTGTTTGTGTCTGTTTGGTACGCAGTTTCGGTCTTGCTGCCCGCGATCGAAGACATGCCTGCCGCGAATGTTGGGCATGGTGCAGGCAGGATCGACAAAAAGGCGGACATGTTTGGAAGGCTCCGAAACGCGATGCGTGGACAGGGATGCATGAAATGTGCGAGATTAACTGCAAGAGACTTGCCAATTTGACGGGGACTAAAAGTGGTTAATTCAACGCGTCGACAAGCCCTGCTCTGGGGCGGAGCTATGATCGGAACTATGGCCGTGTCAGGCTGTGCGGATGCGCAAGCCCCGGACCCGGTTTCTGAGCCAAATGCAGACCCGGAATTATTCAAGATTTCGCTGGCGCAATGGTCACTTCATCGCGCGCTTTATGCCGACAGGAATGATCCAAATCATTTGCCGCCCCTGATGTTCCCGGTGAAAGCGCGGCGGGATTTCGATATCGGGGCCGTCGAATATGTGAACTCATTCTATCGCGATACCGTGCGCAATGAATCCTTCCTCAACCAGCTCAAGAATGTCGCCGATAATGAAGGGGTGAAAAGCCAGCTCATCATGTGCGATGGCGAAGGCCGGCTTGGGGATCCTGATCCGCAGGCGCGCACTCAGTCGATCGAGAATCACTACAAGTGGGCCGACATGGCGGCGCATCTGGGCTGTAAGTCCATTCGCGTGAATGCGTTCAGCGCGGGCAGTTTCGAAGACCAGCAATTCTATGCCGCGGACGGCCTGGTGCGCCTGTCCGAATATACCCGACAGTATGATATTTCAGTGATTGTCGAGAATCATGGCGGCTGGTCCAGCCACGGCGCCTGGCTGGCTGGTGTCATGAAGTTTGCCGATAGCAAATGGGTCGGCACCTTGCCGGATTTTGGCAATTTCACCTATGGTGACGGCGCAAAATATGATCCTTATCAGGGCGTTGAAGAGTTAATGCCGTATGCGCATGGCGTCAGCGCCAAGAGTTTCGGATTCGATCGCAATGGTGATGAAAGCCGTTTCGATTATGAGCGTATGCTCCGCATCGTTCTCGACGCCGGCTTCCGGGGCTTTATTGGCGTTGAATATGAAGGCAATCAGGTCAGCGAACCCGAAGGCATTCGAAAGACCAAGGCACTGCTTGAGCGGTTGCGCACACAGCTCGCGCCCGAATATGCCTAGATCATTCGTCTGAAGCGTCCAAACCCAGCAGTTCGCGACTGATCTCGACATGTTGTTCGATGAATCGATCGGCATTCAATTCGCCATTACGAATCGGAATCTGTGCCCGTTTGGCACGCTCCATAGCGTTCTGAGGATCTGATAATAGGTCAATTGCGGCCGCCCGTAGAGCTTCTGGATCCTGTGACGGAACAAACGTCACCGCATCTTTCGCATAATAGGCATCGAGCCCCCCTGCATCGCTGACAATGAGCGGCACACCATGGATGATCGCTTCCTGAGAAACTGTCGCGCCGCTGGCGTGCAGATTCGGGATAAGCGGTACCACCATGATCGATGCGGCAGCGATTTCCTGTTTCAGCTCCTGATCCGTCTTCAATCCCCGTATTTCAACATTCGTGGCCCCTTTTGCGAATTTCGCTTTCAGCTTTGTTGAAAAGATTTTCAGCTCAATCCCGGGCTGATTGGCGAAAGCGTCGATTGCGGTTTGCCAATCGCGATGACGGTCATTGCCGATACAGACAATGCGATGCGGTGTGTTTTTTCGCAAAACCGGGGCTTCCATCCCCTCATGCGGTATTCCAAATCGCACCAGATCCACGCGCTTGTTCGGAAAGAGGTTTCGGGCAATCTCCAGATTGAGCGGCGAATGCACCGTTAGGACATCGACATATTTGACCAGATACCGGTATAGGGCTCGCCGCAGCGGATCGACGCCAGGCCATTTATCGTACAGCCAGACGCTTTGCCCCAATAGTTTTGGACGAGGTTTCTTCTTGCCGCGCAAGGCCATGATCATAGCCATGGCGAGAAATTGCGACTCCGTGTGGGTCCAGACGATGTCGGCGGCCATGGCCTTTTCAGCATTATTTCGGGCATGAATATAATCGAAGCCAAAGATGACCCTAAAGGCGCCGCGGAACAGATTGAGGATGGGCGCATTCTTGATTTTCAGAGAAAAATCGACATCACACCCCATGTCCCGGGCCCGGTGATAGCCGTAGGGCGTGGGATCACATATCCCGACAAGACTGCCTTCTGACCACATCTTCTCCCAGGCGATCACATCCTGCCCATGCGCCAGGTGAACAAAGACCTTGATCCGGTCTTCAGACGGCTCTTTCGCGGCTGGTTCAGTTTGTGTCATTAACTCGAGTGTCCCGTGGCGGCGCATTTTAGCTTGGTTCGCCTTGAGTTTAGCAAACGCCGGACCGGTCGGTCGAACGCAATCAGCGCGATCCAGGAGCCGGCGACGACAACCGCAAGATGAAGCGCAATCAGCATCCATACAGGCAAAGCCAGATCAAGGAACTGCGTTATGCCATTGGACCATGCAAATAGTGGAAAGTGCATCACATAGAGCGGATAGGAGAGTTCACCGCCAACCCGTGACAGATTGAAGGCCTGTCCTGTTAGTTTGATATCCGCCGCACAAAGGATGAGAAGCGGCGCCCACGCGAAAACAAAGATCGCATCACAGATCACAGACAAGTTTGCATTGTCGCCACGCGGAATCAGCAATGGGATGATCAAACCGAGGGCCACCACCCAGAACGGTAGACGCCGCGGAAATGCAGCGTGTTTGTGCACTGCATAGACGATTAAACCCGCAGCGAACGAGATCCCGACGCGTGGAATGCCCCAAAAGAAATCCAAAGTCCGATCACCCAGCAAGAGATCGCCATATGCGAATCCGGCACTCAGGAGTGTGACTGCACAAAGGATGGCAATCCCGACGGTGCGTCGGAACGTGAGAAGGGCAAATGCAGCGGCCCAAGCAAAATTGATCAAAAGCTCATAGAACAGGGACCATAATGGTCCATTGATCGGGAACACTTCCAGCGGGCCGCTTAGCGCTATTGTCTCACCTAGATAGGGCAAGACGAACAGCCCAAGTGCGCTGGCAATCAGGACCTCGGACAGCATGACATCGTCATTACCGAGTAGAAACTTACTGAGGAAATAGCTCGCCGCGACAATGACCGACAAAGCCATCAGCGGATAGAGCCGGATCATCCGCGTGAGGGCGAAGTCTCCGAGTTGCAGATCGCGCCCGATGCGGTCTCCATAGGCGTGCGCCATCACAAAACCGCTCAGGCAGAAAAAGAAATCAACCGCCAGATCCCCGCGCGGGACGAATACATAAGTGTCAGTCCAGTTACTCAGATGAAAAAAGACCACAGCGAAGGCGGCAAGCCCGCGCAAGGCGTCGAGGGCGGCATAGAAGGTCTTTGTCCGACCCGGATTGGGCTGTACTCTTTCCGACATCACCCCTTGTCCCAGCCTGACTTGATGGACCGAGACCCTAGCACACGGGACCGAGACACGTGTGAAGAACCGCATTTCATTGTTGCGCGCGCACAAGGTCACGCATTCCGTACGCTGTTTTACTCACAGTTGCTTGAAATTAAAGCATGTTTATCACCTTCCATCGTGCAATTCACTTGCACGAGAGCGGGAGTCAATCGAGACTGTTCAGGGTCGGTCTGAGACGAGGAGATCAAATGGACAAGGATGCGATTGAAGCCCTCGACGATTTTCTCGAGGTGCTCCGCCGAGAATTTCGAGAGAATCCGGAATTTGCCCTTCGCGCCGTAAAAGCGCTGGGAGGGAGCGTGGAATTCAGAGGGGAAAATACAGCGAACCTGGTCAATCCGCTCGAACTGGTCGCCGCCAATGGAATTGACGGGGCCAGTCAGTCGCTGGCATCTTTCTCGGCCACAGAATTGAAAAAGATCGCAAAAAATCACGGCCTGGCGACCCCGATTGATGTTAAGGGCAAGACGGCGACAGAGCTATCTGATCTGATTGTTCAGAGGGCCGCTCGCAAAATTGCCGAGCGTCAATCCTGATCTCGCATCAGCGTACACAAGTGAATGCGCATGTTCGCGCATAGACAAGATTTGTTCTGCGTGGTGAAAGCGGTCTAATTCAAAGTCTGGCGATCGATTCGGAGCATTCGAACATGGCAAAAGGTTTGGTGACGCTGTTTGGCGGGTCTGGGTTTATCGGGCGATATGCCGCGCGAACCCTCGTCAAGGCAGGCTATCGCGTTCGCATTGCGGTGCGCCGCCCGCATCTGGCGGGTGACGTGCGTCTGGCGGGCGCCCCTGGTTGGGTCGATATTGTTCAGGCCAATGTTCGCGATGAACAGTCAGTGGCAAGAGCGATTGACGGCGCCACAGCCGTCGTCAATCTGGTCGGCATCCTGTACGAAAAAGGCAAACAGACCTTCGAGGCTGCTCAGCGCGATGGCGCGATCAATGTCGCCAAAGCGTGCGCCGATGCTGGCATCGACCGTCTGGTGCATGTCTCCGCGATCGGTGCTTCCGGAGAGGCAAAGGCCGACTATGCAGAAACCAAGGGCGACGCCGAACAAGGGGTTCGTGAATGCCTGCCATCTGCCGCCATTCTGCGGCCATCTATCGTGTTTGGACCTGAGGATGAGTTCTTCAATCGGTTCGCGGCGCTGGCGTCGCATCCGCTGACCACGATCGCTCCATTCCTGCCAGCAATAGGTGGTGGTCAAACCAGAGTGCAGCCGGTCTATGCCGGTAATGTCGCGGAAGCCATTGCCGCTGCTGTTTCGCAAGACGATGCACAGGGCAAGACCTTTGAGCTTGGTGGACCGAGCACTTATTCTTTTCTCGAATTGTACGATTTCATCGGGCAGACGATTGATCGCAAACGCTATGCATTGCCGTTACCATTTGCGATCGCAAAACCGATTGGTCTGGCGATAGGAACGCTGTTTCGCTATGTTTGGCCCTTGTCCTCTGGCATTCTCGGCGCGCCGCCAATTACCGGCAATCAAGTCGAACTCTTAAAGTCAGATAATGTTGTCTCTGACGACGCGCTGACCTTGTCAGACCTGGGGGTCACCGAACTGGAATCGATCGAAGCGATTGTGCCCAGCTACCTGTATCGCTTCCGGCTTTACGGGCAGTATCATCAGCAGAACGAAGCTTCTTGATAGCGGGTCAGGCCGTCGCCAGCTCGTCAATTCTGTTTTCGAACTTTTCAATGTGTGCGTCGATCCAGGTTTCGGGCGTGTGGCACAGCTCTTTCGCATGTTCAAACCCGGCAACGCTCATTCGCTTGATCAGCGCATGATCCGCTGCAAACGCCTTGATTGTAGAGGGTAATTCTTTGCTATTGCGAATGGCGAACCGCCTGCCAAATCCAAGCCGTTCAACATCATCCGCGAGCGCCGCCCGGCGCGTCACGATCACTGGCAATCCGCTAATCGCTGCTTCCAGAATGACCAGGCCAAACGGTTCATTCACACGACTGGGAACGATAAGCGCCCGGGACTGACGCGCAATTTCGGCAATCTCGCCCGGTTGTTTCCAGCCGACAAATGTCGCGTTCGGATAGAATGCCGCCCCGTTTTGCGACAGCTCACCTTCACCAATGACGGTTAGCGGTTCGCCAATTTCGGTTGTCGCCGCCAAAGCGAGATCAGCGCCCTTATCGCCCGAGACACGCCCAACAAAAAGGAACCCGGAATTGTTCTCCGCCTTGATCCGGTCGTGCGTCCATGGCCGGACCGGATTGGGTATTGTCTCGCCATCCGAGCGCGGAAATCCAGCCTGTTCAAAGCGCTCCTTCATGCGATCATGAATATAGGTGAACATAAAGCGCCGGCTGCCAAACTCGGAAATGGTATTGAGATGTCTTTGCCGGGCGAACCGCCAGATCTTGTGCAAGTGACTGCGCCGATCGCATGCGCTCATCAAACAGGCCGTCGAGCCTGGCTTAAGATCGCAGGGCAACGTTTTCCTGAAATTCATGAAAGCGCCATTTGGGCAGACATTGAAAAAATCATGACAGGTGACGATCGTGCGCTCTGCGACGGCCTTCAAGGCGATAAAGATGGAGGGTGACAGCATTTGCGACCAATTGTGCAAATGATAGACGGTGCCCGGCGTATCATGCGCCGCAATCCAGTCTCGCACCAGATCCAGTGCGGCGCTGTTGTGATACCCTTGTCGAAAGGCCTCTATCGCTGAGATCTCAAGCAGTGGCTTGGAATTGAGTCCGACGACGTCGACATTCAGATTGTCCAGTTCCGGTGTGCTGGCTTCCCCCGTGAGAAAGGTCACCGGCAATCCGCGCGAGACATATTGCCGTATGCATTCAGCCGTTAGAATCCCGGCACCCCCTTCGGGTTTGGAAAAATCGTGGATGACCACGACACGTTCTATGCCACTCACGTGTGGGTCCCTTCTATGGTTCAATCCTGCACGAATGCCCGTTTCATGGCAGTCTATTCAAAATGAATGCCGTGGCTGTTTTTGTGGCTTCTCACTCGATCGCAGCCGGAATCCGCCGACGCGTTTACGTACATCCATGACCACCATTCCGGCGCGCGAATCCATATGATGGCTGCCGATAATACCGGATTGAAAATCGGGTTCGATCTTGCGGGTCAAGGATTCTTCATAAGCATCCATCGAGATTGTCTCAATCTTCATTGCGTTCACGCCATAACCGTACAGTCCGCGTGAATTATCTTGAGACATCCGATAATAGGCACCATCGCTGTGGATCACGCGTCCACCATTTCGCGCGGTTCGCGTATCAAACACGACCGGGTTCAGCGGGTGCGGTGTCAGCTCCGACAATCCGGGGCCATCCACTTTATAGACGTGCAATTCCGAACTCATCTCACCAAACGGATCATTCGACATATTGGTGAAAAGCCACCAATCATCACGGATTTTGACCAGGCTGCTATCGGCGGCGATGACATCATCAATGACGGTTTGCACCCGCTCCCACTGGTTGGGAAAGGAGGTACACTTCCAGGTTTCGATCCGTTTCTGACTGCAGACTTCCGGCATCATCAACAGCGTGCCATCATTGTCCTCGAACAAGAACGGGAATGACATGTGATAATCGGTCTGAACGGCAGGCTCGATATCGATCAGCGCGCCGTCGACGAGACGTCCGACGGCGATGTAACCAGTATCCTTCGCATAGTTGTAAACTTCGAAGAAACAAAACATCTCGCCGTCACGTTCCCATAAGAAGGGATCGGCGAAATATCCATTCGCAGTGGAATGATGCTCCTGCATGGTCGCCGGATCGACCGTGAGCATATCCGTTTTCGAGGTCTTGAGAAAAAACTCACCTGGTCGGAAATGAAGCTTGCTGGCCTGGACTTCGATGAACCTGGTTGCCGTCCGGCGTAAAAACCCGAACGCGTAGCGGGTCATGGTCCAAAGGCCTGGCCGTTTGAGCGGCATCAAATCCGCAGCGCCTTCTTCATGCGCTACGCCGGTCAGCTTGATGCGATTGAGCTCACGCACAATCAGCGTGACGGCTTTTTCGCACATGAAGGAATGTTGCAGGCTAGCAAACAGTTTGAGATTCAAAACCGCGCCCGCAACCCGCCTGGGTAACTTTCCGCTGGCTGCCGCTCGGCAGAGTTTCACTTCATAGAATGGCGCATTATTGGCGATGGCGCGAATACTGCTGGTTCCGGTGGCAGCTGTGAGGAAATTGAGAAACCAGACACCATAGGACGACGCGGTTGGATCAAGACCTTGTCCCCGCAAGCTTGTCAGGTCGATGATCACGTCTGCACCGAGTTCGCTGATGCCGAGTTTGTCTTCGCATCTTAGAGTCGGGAGCGTTGGGTGGATCTCGTCAAAGCGCGGCGTCGCTGTCTTTATTGGTTTGGCGACGACTTTCGACTCTACTTGCCACCACAGGCGATGCGACAGAGCCATTTTGGCGGGCCCCGGTTTTTCGTCCCGTTCAATCAGAGCGATCAAATTCAGATGATCGGTCGTGCAAATGCGTTCCGCGAGGCGCGCCATCCAGGGCTGAACTGGTTCCTCCGAATAGCACACAAGCGCAATGCTCAGACTTGCAATTTGCACGGTCCTGTTCCCCAAAAACTCTACAAACCCAACTGGGTTTCGCGTCCCATAATCGTCGCAACGTTAGCAACCTGATCGCAAGATGCAATTTCTATTCTCAAAATCACGCGACGTTGCGCCGATTGCGCGATTGTTGAGCCGGTCTTTCCCTTATCAGGTGCAACTTGCTCTAATACCGATAAAAACTTGGGAAGAGCTTGGCGAATTCTCTTGCTGAGGCCTGCTCAAAATCATACAAGAAAGTGGGTGATATTCGGCATCTGGATTGCACTGGGACGCGAGCATGGATCAAACATGCTCGGGACTGTGCCAATATCAACCTGGGTGAGTCGAGCGGGGTGGGTTTCCCTTCGGCGGTAGAGTTGAAATGAAGGGGAAACAAATGGTTTTCAAATATGACCCTGGTGACGCGCGGGAAGAGTTCAAGACGCGCGGCTTCGTGCATCTGAAAGATCTGATGACCGATGACTTTCTGAGTCATCTCGGCGCGTTCTATCAAGAGAGTCAGGCGTCCGCTCAGAACGAGCAGGAAGACTGGAAAATTTACGGCAAGAAGCGACAGTATCTTTTTGACTTCTCGTCGGATGAAGCTGCGATCGAGTTTCGTGATGGCATGGCGCGTCTGCTCGACTATGAACCGGACGCCTTGACGATTTCGGAACGACACCTGAAAGTCTATGATGAAGACGCGATGCCATGGCCGGCACCGCACAAGGACCGGGCCGCATCGGCGGTGTCGATTGGGTTACCCATCCATTTGCCCGAAGGCTCGACCGTTTGTGTCTTCCCGGAACTGGAATTTGGTCCCAATGAGGAAGAACGCGCGGTCTTTATGACCGACCGTGACCATCCCGACCTTGAGCATATCTATGCCAAGGAAAAAGCCGTGATGTTGCATGAGCGTGTCGGCGACCTGGTCGTGTTCCTCGGCTCTTCCATTTATCATGAGCGCGTGAAAGCTGGCGGCGCCGCCATTCTGTACGTCAAAGTGAATGACGATGGCCGCGACCCGTTGGGGGAGAATATCTTCGGTAAAAAGCCAGATGTCGCGCCTGCCGAGTAGCGCAGTCTTGAAGTAGAGTAGGAAAACAAACCGATGGCTGAGAAACTGAAATCAGCGGAAATGACCCCGGGACCAGGCTTCATGATTCGAAGCGATTTTGAGCGTCCGGATCAGGCTCTGATTGATGGCTTCGCGGAGTTCGAAACAGCCGATGTTTCGGATGCCATGAACCGGCTGTACGCGATGAGCGGCGAGATCAAGAACCTCTCAAATGACAAAGAATTATTGGGTGCGGCCTGCACGGTGAAACTCTATCCGGGCGACAATCTGATGATCCACAAGACCTTGGACATCGCCAAGCCGGGCGACGTCGTTGTGGTCGATTGCAGTGGGGCGATGACAAATGCGGTGTTCGGCGATCTGGTTGCCAATAAGGCTACGCATCGCGGCATTGGCGGCTACATAATTGATGGCCTGATCCGCGATCTCGACGGCGTCAAAGAGACCGGATTGCCGGTCTATGCGCGCGGTGTGACGCCATTTGGCCCCCTGCATCGCGGACCTGGCGAAGTTAATACACCGATCAGCTGCGGCGGCGTCGTGGTCAATCCGGGCGATATTATTAAAGCGGACTCAACCGGAATTGCGGTTGTCCCGCGGGCCTATGCACAGGAAATCCTAGACCGCCTGCGCGAAAGCAAAGCCAAACAGGCAGCTTATGTCGAAAGCGTCAAACGCGGCGATTTCTCCAATGCCTGGGTGGACGAACAATTAAGCGATACAGGTTGCTTTATCACGTCATAGGCACCTGACCCGCCTTGGAGGCGCGCATTCTGCCCCAACCGATCAACTCTCTCTGGTTACGCAACAAACGCCGCGTCCTCAGCTTTCAGGCCGGCATCGCTCGGCGGCGGTTGCGTCATGTTCGCAGCGCGTTTTATGACCGCCTGTGGCGCGACGCCGCGACCCAAGTCGATGCCACGGTTGCGTCGCGCCCGAACGGATTGCTGCAAATTTCGTCCGGATCGCGGGCGACCTTTGTCTCACAATCGGATTTAATGCTCGATAGCGACCTCATGCTGCGCTTCATGGCGAATAAGGCCCTGACTTATGAATTCATGGCGAATAAGCGGATCCGATTGCCGAGACATGCCAAATTCGATCTTAACAGTTTAGACGTCGCGACCGATTTCCTGCGGGATCAGGATGGACCAATTGTCATCAAACCGGCGGACGGAACCGGCGGGGGCCGCGGGGTGACGACCGGTATTACGACCGCAAACGCGCTCTTGTCCGCGGCGCGGCATGCGGCCGGGTTCAACACGCGTCTTCTGGCCGAGGAACAGCTGACCGGCGCCTCTTACCGCTTGCTTTATATCGATGGTCAGTTCCTGGACGCGGTGCGCCGCGATTCCCCGATCGTGATCGGCGATGGGCAAGCAACGGTTCGGGAATTGGTCAAGCGCGAGAATGTGGCGCGCCAGTCGACGGACCCGATTGCTGCGCTCAGCCCATTATTGATCGATCAGGAGGCGCGAAACACGCTCAACGCGGCCGGCCATTCCCCCAATTATGTGCCATCCCAAGGGGAAACCGTACAGGTCAAGCTCGCCGTCAATGAGAATAGCGCAGCGCAGAACCATGTGGTTCGTGATCAGGTTCATCCTGAAATTATCGAGACCGGTGCCGATCTGGTCAGAGCCTTCGGGATCCGGTTTGCAGGTCTGGACGTGACCGCGGATGATATATCCGTATCGGTTTCGGATGAACGGGTGATCTTCAACGAGATCAACGTCAATCCAGGGATCCATCATCATTATCTGGTCTCCGATTTGACCCAGCAAGCCGATGTGGCCCCGAAACTGCTGGACCATATGTTCCGGACCAAACAGGGGACGATTGAATTATGAGTGCCTTAGACACCTCCACGCCCGTGCTTCTTCTGGGCGGCCGAGAGAATGCGCTCGCAGTGGCCCGAAATCTCGGCCGGCTTGGTGTGACCATTTATTCGAGTGGCAAGTCGGGCAGCCGATCGATGGATTCGAAATATTGCACGCAGGCGTTCATCGTTCCGGACGAAACGGATGCCGCTGACCATTGGCGCGACCTGCTCCTGGCCCATAAGTCCCCGCAACTGCAAGGCTGTATCATCTTTGCCTGTTGCGATGAGTCGCTGAATTTCCTGCAATCGAACCGCGATCAACTCGCCGCTCATTATAAGCTGGAAGAGTTTGTACCTGAACAGAGACGGACCATGCTCAACAAGCAGGCGACTCTGGATATCGCGGGTAAGATTGGGGTCCCGGCGCCCGCCTATTGGGAAATCAATTCGGACGAGGATGTCGAAAAAATCCGCGATGATGTCAGGCTACCTGTCATGGTCAAGCCGTTGGATTCCTTTGCTTTCGTGCACGAGTTTGGGGCCAAGCTTTTCATTGTCGATACTGACTTTGATGAGGTCGTCGAGAAAGTGAAGCTAGCCAGGTCACGTGGTCAGGACGTGATGGTCGTCGAAATGATACCAGGCCCGGATGATCTTCTAACCTCCTATTATACCTATCGGACCGCGGATGGCCGCCGCTTGTATGATTACACCAAGAGCGTCATTCGGCGTTGGCCGGTTAATCGTGGCGGCGCCTGTTTCCATCAGTCGGAATGGTTGCCGGAAACCGCAGAAATGGGACAGAAACTGTTTGACGGAGTCGACTGGAACGGCATTGGCAATGTCGAATTCAAGCGCGATACGCGCGACGGGCGGTTAAAAATTATCGAAGTAAATGCACGCTTCACCGCCGCGCATCGCCTGGTGACGGCGGCCGGTGCGCCGATTGACGAGATCATTTACCGGCACCTGTCAGACCAGGACATTCCGACTTTTGACTCCTATTCAAATACGTTGCGAATGATCTATCCGATCGGCGATTTCATGGCCTATCTGGAATTGCGACGGTCAAAACAACTGAGTTTTTTCGGTTGGTTGAAAACCGTCTTTGCTCAACCGGTTGTGGTTCCGGATTTCAGTTTCGGGGATCCTTATCCGGCTCTGGCGGAGTGGGGATTGATCGCGCGTCGTGGATTTGGGAAAGTCTTCGGCATCTTCCGTCGGTAACGCTTATGCGCATTGAACCAGGTGATCTCACGACATTTTGCCGCCAGTTGGTGCGGGCGGCGGGGGTCGATCATGCCCAGGCAGAATCCCTGACCGACAATCTGGTCTGGTGTGATATGGCCGGGCGCCGCAATCACGGTGTTGAGAGATTGCCAATATTGCTCAAACATGTCGAAGCAAAAACGATCAAATGCCCCAGCACACCGCGACTGAAACCACTCGGAGATTCGCTCGCGCTTCTCGATGCCGATCAATCATTCGGGCATCATGCGGGCCGAATCGCCATCGATCAGGCATGCGATATCGCTGCCGCGAACGGAGTCGGGATCGTTGGTGTGACCAACAGCAATTTCTTCGGTGCCGGTGCTTATTACGCCAACCGCGCTGCGGAGCGCGGCATGATCAGCCTGGTCCTGAGCAATTCTTTCCCCAAGGTCGCGGCGCCTGGCGGTCTGCATGCCTTGCTGGGGACCAACCCGTTCACGTTCGGCGCCCCGCGCCGAGCCGGTCGCGCCTTATTGGTGGATATGTCGACCGCCTCCGTCGCTGGATCGACCGTGCGCGAAAAGGCTCAAAAAGGTGAGCGTTTCCCGGAAGGAGTGGCGATTGATGAGTGGGGCAACCCCATCCATGATCCCAACCAGGTATTGAAGGGAACATTGCTGTCCGCCGCCGGTCCGAAAGGGTTTGGCATTGCTTTGCTTGTCGAGATATTGAGCGCCGCCCTGACAGGCGCCGCAATGTCTCAACAGGTTGGATCCATGTATAAGAATTTTGATCGGCCGGGCGCCAATGGGCATTTCATGATGGCGCTTGACGTTTCGCGCTGGATGCCGGTTGAGGATTTCTTCGATCGCATGAACCTGCTGGTGCAATTTGCTGACGCATCTGCCGCGGATGGCGCGGTCCGAATGCCGGGCGATGCCCGCTGGATCGCTTATCGAGACAGTTTGGAAAACGGCATCGCGCTGGAGCCGGCCACCATGGCAAACGTCGGCGATCTGGCGCACAAATATGGGCTTACGGCGCCGTGGGAGTCCGCCAACCGTCCGGTTCACAAATGAGCCAGACGCCAACCTCTCCGTCCCGGTTGGCGCATATCGATGCCGCCAAGGGCGTGAGCATCTTTCTGGTCGTCTATTGGCACGCCGTAGATGCAAGGCTGATCTTCAATGAAGCCTTGTGGATGCTGCGCATGCCGCTCTTCTTCTTCGTGTCGGGCCTGTTCGCCGCCAAGGCGCTGGACCTGGATTGGCGCGCATTTCTGACCCAAAAGGTCGGCAATATTCTCTACCTCTACGTGTTCTGGACCTTCCTCGTTTTTGCCTCGACCATTCTCGTGGCGCAGGTCTTCGGACCTGATCCGATCAATTGGCAACAACCTTTCATGCTATTTGTCGAACCGCCACGAACGCTTTGGTTCATGTACGCACTGGCTGTCTCCTTCGCTCTGGCAAAACTGCTAAAACCACTGCCGCCTCTCTTCGTGTTCGCAGCGCTGTTCGCGCTCTACAGTTGGAGTATTTCGGGAGGGGACTGGCGTACCGTGCCCTTTTTCGAAAAGGTCATACGCTTGTTCCCGTTCTTCTACCTCGCTATGTGGATCAAGCAGCCTTTCCTGGAGTGTGTGGAGCGACACCATAAATTCGGATGGCTGGCCCTCATCCTGTTTACCGCCAGCGCCTTGGCCCTGTTTCTGAGCCCGGTCGCGAATTGGGGCATCCTCACTTTCGCCGTCGGCCTCACTGGCGTGTTCGGGGTGACAATGAGCTTTCGATCCGCGCCGAACAATCGATTCACGTCGCTGATGGCGAACATCGGCAACCGCTCCCTGCTGGTCTATGTCATGCACCGCATTCCACTATTCTACATGGAAAATGCGATGGAGGTGCTCGATGTGCCGGTGAATGCGACCACGATGTCCATCGCTGCGGTGATTGCCACCTGGCTCTGTCTGGTGATCGGCGAGCGACTGTTGCTGCCGCTCTTCTACTGGCTGTTTGATGCGCCCTGGTTGGGTCCAAAGGCGCGGCTCGGCGAACGCCTGTCCAATTATAGGACAGGCTAAACGCTGAGTCCGCCTAGTCATCGATGGGGGGCAGCAAAGGCGGGATCTCATTTCCCTCCGTATCCATCACAACATAAACCAGAGGATAAACGACGCCCTTGCGCGCGACGGCTTTGCCGTCAACGTTTTTTTGGTGCGAATTTCAGTGTTGCCACCGCATTTCGTGATGAGTTCACAAAGCCGGGGTGGCCGCACTTAACGTCCAGATTGGTGACATTGCCTTTGGGCGTCACAAAAGCCCACCTCCCACCGGCATGAAAACCGAAAGCCCGTTCATACGCCAGACTTTTCCTGTCCGGACAGGCCTTCGGTGTCCGTTTTCCGCTTCGATGAACGAGACCAACTATTCCTCGGTCTCGGTTTCGTCGTCTTTCAAGATGATTTTCTTTATCTCAATGTCGATGTCTTCGTCGATGCCGGCTTCGCCCAGCGCTTCTTCGATCAGGACATCCAGATCCGCCTCGGTGAGTTCATCGCCGGAATCGATCCGCTTGACGATAACTTTCTTGTGCGACTCGACTTTGACTTCGCCGTGAATTTCGCCGCCGGCTTCATCGTTAAAGGTGAGCACTTTAACGACTTTCTTGGTCACGATTTCACCGTCCTCGCCTGTCTCGTCATCTGTCTGAATGATCTCGATCCGATTGCCGGCTGCTTCCAACTCTTCCCGGCTGACGCCGCCAGAGCCATCCGTGTCGAGCTTGGCGATAATGTCCGCATCATATCCGGGCGCGATTTCGCCCTCGGTGATGAGGCCATCATTATTCTTGTCGAGTGCGTCGAATGGCGTTGAATCGGCTGCCGATGGCAGAGCGGTGACGGAAAAGACGCCGAGCGCGGCGCCAGCGGCGGTCGCGATCGATTTGAAGCGGTGACGTGCGAGGGTCATGGTGATCTCCTGGACCTTGTTCGGTTGTTCTTCCAGTCGAGCTTCCTCGATATAGGTGGAGATGAACCGTCGAAGCGCTTGCGACGCGGTTTCGTCGCGTTGCCTGGTCGCCGCCATGAAGTCTTGCTTCTGCTGATACGGCAACCGGATGTCCAAGCTTTCGCTCTTCTTTTCTCGACGTTTCATGTCTCACCCGATCAAATTGGCCGGACCAGTGCCCGCACATTCAAAAACCTGCTTCAATATAAAAGGACGATTGTGCCAAGACGCCACCAGAAAAGTGTCAGGACACGTGATTTTTGGTCAAATCAGGCCCAGAACCGGGGCCGCTGCGATCAGCCCAATGCCCAGTATCAATCGGTAAATCACGAAGGGCAGGAAGGTCATGCGCTTCAATAGCGTCATCAAGGCGTGGATGGAGGCGATCCCTGAAAGGAAGGCGATCACCGCGACGATCATACCGTCCTGCAGCGTGACCAGACCGCCGGTCGAATCGGCGTCCAGCAGGCCCAGAGCCCCGTACAGACCTGCCGCGGCCAGGATCGGTGCGCCGATCAGCATCGAAAAGCGGGCGGCCTCGGTGCGTTCATAGCCCAGCGCGCGCGCGGCTGTCATGGTGATGCCGGAACGGCTCGTTCCGGGGATCAGGGCGGCGATGGCCTGGGTCGCGCCAATCAGGGTGGCGTGGCCCAGCGTCATGTCCGCTTCGGTGCGGTCTTTGCCGCCCGCGACATCGGCCCACCAGAGTAACAGGCCAAAGCCAATCGTCGCGCCAGCCACGGTCCACACGCTGCGCAAATGCGCTTGCACGGCTTCCGGCACGAACATCTCGTGCGCAATGGCCGCGATCAGTGCGATCGGGGTCGCAACGATGATGCACAAGGCCAGGTTTGCGCCCCGTGACAGTGGCGCCTTGCGAAAACCTGCGCCGAGGAGCTCAAATCCGCCGGCGACTGCCGCGACCACATCCTTGCGAAAGTAGATCAACATGGCCGCCAGCGTGCCGAGATTGGAGACCGCATTGATCAAAAGCTCGTCCCGGCCTTCCAGCGTGAAATAGTTGGCCGCCAGGAGCACATGCCCGGACGAGGAGATGGGCAGCCACTCGGTCAGGCCCTGAACGATTGCGATGATGGCAAGCTGTAGAAACGACATTCACGGGTCCAAGATGAGAATTGATCTCTCGCCTCTGACATAAATCATGCCAATACGCACCCGGAAATATAGAATATCAAAATGATACAAATACTATACCCCCGGCTCCGAGCGAGAAATGAACTGCAGTTTCCCGGGGTGGATATATATCACAATAATATGCAGTGGATAGATTTCCCCTTGTGGCGCTATATTCCATCCCTCATAAGCAAGGCTCCACCCTCAGGAGCTCGATATGGCAGAAAAAATGCTGCAATTCATCAAAGTCGAACGTGCCATGCCGAAAAAGCGGGCGGCCAAGATGCGCAAGGGTGACTTTAACGAGATTTACGGTGATTACGCTGCAAAAGCGGCCAAATCGCAAGCATCACGCTGTTCGCAATGCGGTGTACCTTTCTGTCAGCAAGGCTGCCCGCTCTCGAACAATATACCCGATTGGCTGAAGCTCGCCGCCGAAGACCGGCTGGAGGAGGCTTATGCCGCGTCCAGCGCGACCAATAATATGCCAGAGATTTGCGGTCGCATCTGCCCGCAGGATCGCTTGTGCGAAGGCATTTGCACGATTGAGCAATCCGGACATGGCACGGTCACGATTGGTTCGATAGAGCGATACATCACAGACACGGCCTGGGAACAGGGCTGGGTGAAACCCATCAATCCGCCGCGTGAGCGCACGCAATCCGCCGGGATTATCGGTGCTGGCCCAGGTGGCCTGGCGGCGGCGGAACAGCTGCGCCGCAAAGGCTATCAGGTCACCGTCTACGACCGCTATGATCGCGGTGGTGGCCTGCTGGTCTATGGCATTCCGGGCTTCAAGCTCGAAAAGGATATTGTCGAGCGTCGCATCCAACACCTGGAAGCGGGCGGCATCACGTTCCGGTTCAATTGCGATGTCGGACGCGACATCACGCTCAATGATATTCGCGACCAGCACGATACGGTTCTGATCGCCACCGGCGTCTATAAAGCGCGCGATCTGAAAGTCCCCGGCATTGGCGCCGACGGCGTTCACGCCGCGCTTGATTTCCTGACGGCGTCCAATCGCGTCGGGTTCGGCGACACAGTCGAGGCATTTAGCGACGGCACTCTGAATGCCGATGGCAAACGGGTGGTCGTGATAGGCGGCGGCGATACCGCGATGGACTGTGTCCGAACCGCGGTCCGTCAGGGCGCAAAATCCGTGACCTGCCTGTATCGCCGCGACCGCGCCAATATGCCGGGCTCGCAGCGCGAAGTGGCCAATGCTGAAGAAGAAGGCGTCAAGTTTGAGTGGCTGTCCGGGCCAGAAGCCGTGCTGCACAACAAGTCCAACACCGTGAATGGCGTGAAGGTTCGGCTGATGAAGCTCGGCGCGCCGGATGCATCCGGACGCCAATCACCGGAAAAGACGGATGAGACGGTCGATCTGAAAGCTGACATGGTGATCAAGGCGCTCGGCTTTGACCCGGAAGACCTGCCGGTCCTGTTCGACGAGTCCGCTTTGCGGGTCAATCGCTGGGGCGCGATCCAGGTCGATTTCAAGACCATGGAAACCAGTCTGCCTGGCGTCTATGCGGCCGGCGATATTGTCCGCGGCGCGTCGCTCGTCGTCTGGGCCATTGTCGATGGGCGTGAGGCTGCCGAGCACATGCACAAGGCGATGCGCGCTGTAGCGCGTGAGCGCAAGGTCGCAGCGGAGTAGGCCATGCACATCAGTTTCAAACCCGACGCCCCGCCAATGCCCGAGATCAGTTTCGATGACTTTCTGTCCGTCGATATTCGCATGGGCACCGTGCTTGAAGCCACGCCACTCGAGGGCGCGCGTACGCCGTCTATCCGAATGCTGATCGATTTCGGCGCGACGATCGGACAGAAGAAAAGCGCGGCGCAGATTACCGAGCATTATGATGCGGACGGCCTGGTCGGACGCCAGGTCATGGGTGTGGTCAATTTCCCGCCGCGCCAGATCGGCAAATTCATGTCGGAAGTCCTGACCCTCGGTTTCGCAGATGCTGACGGGGCGATCCGGCTCGCAGGTCCGGACGCACCGATCGCCAATGGCACGAGGATGAGTTGAGATGACTGAGATTTATAAAGGCCATTGTCTTTGCGGCGCCGTGCAACTGGAAGGTCGGGGCGCGCCCAAGCTCGAAATCTGTCATTGCAGCATGTGCCGCCAATGGCATGGCAGCCCGGCCATGGCGGCTTCCTTTGAGCACGGCGTGCACATTGTCGCCGGCAAGGAGCACATAAATGCCTATCAAAGCTCAGACTGGGCTGAGCGGGCGTTTTGCAGCAAATGCGGCACGACCCTGTATTATCATCTGACCGATTCAGATGTCATCCATAGCAGCCAGGCCGGCCTGTTTGACTTGCCGTCCGACCTCAAGATTCACGAAGAAATCTTCGTGGACGAACAACCCGATTATTATCGCTTCGACACAGATGCGCCGCGTATCACCAGTGCGGAAATGTTCGAGCGTTTCGAAAAATACCAAGCAGAGCAACAAAACGATGACTGATTTTGTTCAGAACTATCTCGCCAATCGCCAGCGTCTGATCGATGGCCATGCCTATAATCCCGAAGACGAGCACAGCGCCTGCGGCGTTGGTCTGGTCGCTGCGCTGGATGGTCAGCCGCGCCGGGAAATCGTTGAAATGGGCATCAAGGCGCTGAAAAATGTCTGGCACCGCGGCGCGGTGGATGCGGACGGCAAGACGGGCGATGGCGCCGGTATTCGGGTCGAAGTACCTCAGGAATTCTTCCGCTATCAGGTCTCCCGCTGTGGTCACAAGCCGACAGATGATCCGATCTGCGTCGGTCAGATCTTCCTGCCGCGTACCGATCTGGGACAGCAGGAAGCGGCCCGCGCGATTGTCGAAACCGAGATCCTGCATTTCGGCTTCTATATCTATGGCTGGCGGCAGCCGCCCGTGGATGTTTCCATCATTGGTCAAAAAGCACAGGACACAAGGCCCGAGATCGAACAGGTCATGTTCCGCGATGATCGCGCCCGCGATCCGGAAGAGCTGGAACGTGCGCTTTATATCTGTCGCCGCCGGATTGAACGCCGCGCTCGCGAAGCTGGTATTCCCGGCTTCTATGTCTGTTCGCTCAGCCACAAGTCGCTGATCTATAAGGGCATGTTCCTGGCCGAGGATATCGACAATTTCTATCTCGATCTGCGGGACGAGCGGTTTGAGTCGGCCGTTGCCATCTACCACCAGCGTTATTCCACCAACACGTTTCCGCAATGGGCCCTGGCCCAGCCCTTCCGCATGTTGGCGCATAATGGCGAGATCAACACGCTGCGCGGCAATCTGAACTGGATGAAGAGCCATGAGATCAAAATGGTCTCCGGCACGTTTGGCGACTATGTCGACGATGTAAAGCCGGTCGCGCCGCAAGGCAGTTCGGATTCCGGCGCGCTTGATGCGGTGTTCGAGATCCTCTGCAAGGCGGGTCGCACAGCCCCGATGACCAAGGCGCTGCTGATTCCGGAAGCCTGGTCGAAGCGGGCCTCGATCATGCCGGAAAAGCATGCGGCCCTTTACGCCTATTGCAACTCGGTGATGGAACCGTGGGACGGTCCTGCTGCGATCTGCGCCTATGATGGACGCTGGGCGGTGGCCGGTCTCGACCGCAATGGCTTGCGGCCGCTGCGCTATGCCCTGACCGGCGATGGCATTCTGGCCGTCGGCTCAGAGACCGGCATGTGTCCGCTGTCCGGGCATGACGTCGTCCGCCGCGGTCATGTTCAGGCGGGCGGCATGATCGCCGCCGACCTACAGACCGGCAAATTCTATGAACATGGCGAGATTGTCGACGAGCTCGCTGCCAAGCATCCCTATGAGGACTGGCTGAAAAATGTCCGCGACCTGGATCCCGAAATCGGGCCGGGTCCGGAACCACGCTTGTTTGACACGGAGTCCATGCTGCGTCGTCAAAAAGTCGCCGGCTTCACGATGGAAACACTGGAACTGATCCTGGCGCCAATGGCCGAGAATGGCAAAGAGGCGATCGGGTCGATGGGAGATGACAGCCCGGTCGCGGTCCTGTCGGAAAAATTCCGGCCGCTGTCGCATTTCTTCCGCCAGAATTTCAGCCAGGTGACCAACCCGCCGGTCGACCCGCTGCGCGAAGACCGCGTGATGAGTCTGAAAACCCGGTTCAAGAATCTCGGCAATGTGCTGACCACGGATGAAACCCAACAGGATGTGTTTGTTCTGGAGAGCCCGGTCCTGTCGACAGGCATGTATAATCGCCTGGTCAATATGCTGGAGGAAGGTGTTCAGAAGATTGACTGTACGTTCGATCTTGGCGCCAGCGTCGGGGATGGCCGTGCCCTCAAACAGGCTTTGGCCCGGATCCGTCAGGAAGCCGAAGATGCCGTACGCGCCGGCCGTGAACACATTGTCCTGACCGATGAACATCAAGGCGATGAGCGCGTTGCCATTCCGATGATTCTGGCCACAGGTGCGGTGCATAGCCATCTGGTCGCGCAAGGCCTGCGGACCTTCTGTTCGCTTACGGTCCGCTCAGCTGAATGTATCGACACGCACTATTTTGCGGTCCTGATCGGAGTGGGTGCGACCTGCGTCAATGCCTATCTCGCCCAGGATGCGATCGCCGATCGACATGCCCGCGATTTACTGGGCGATGTCAGCATTGGCGAGGTTGTTCTGAACTTCAAGAAGGCGATCGAGGCCGGCTTGCTTAAAATCATGTCCAAGATGGGCATTTCGGTCATCTCATCTTATCGCGGGGGCTATAATTTCGAAGCGCTTGGCCTGTCGCGCGCGCTGGTTGCGGACTATTTCCCGGGCCTGTCCAGCCGCATTTCCGGGCTTGGCCTGGCAGGCATTGAAGAGAATGCCGTGCGACGGCACGAAGACGCGTTTGATGAAGATGTCATCGCCTTGCCGGTCGGTGGCTTCTATCGCCTTCGGGCCCGGTCGGAGCCGCATGCGCTGGATGGCAATCTGATCCATATGCTGCAGGCGGCCTGCGATCGCGGCGACTATTCCGTGTTCGAGAAGTATGCTGATGCGGTCAATCATCGAGATCAACCGATCCAGCTGCGCGACCTGCTCGACTTCAAGCCGGCGGGTCCGAAAGAACCGCTTGAGCGGGTGCAATCGGTCAACGAAATCCGCAAGCGCTTCGTTACGCCGGGCATGTCGCTCGGCGCGCTCAGCCCGGAAGCGCATGGCACGCTGAATGTGGCGATGAACCGGATCGGCGCCAAATCGGTTTCCGGCGAAGGCGGCGAGGTGCGCGAGCGCTATCGCCCACTGCCCAATGGTGACAATATGAACTCGGCTGTGAAACAGGTTGCGTCCGGTCGCTTTGGCGTCACGGCGGAGTATCTGAACCATTGCCGCGAAGTGGAAATCAAGGTGGCCCAAGGCGCAAAGCCTGGCGAAGGTGGTCAGCTGCCTGGCTTCAAAGTCACTGAATTCATTGCGAAAAACCGGCATTCGACGCCGGGCGTGACGCTGATCAGTCCGCCGCCGCATCACGACATCTATTCGATCGAGGATCTGGCCCAGCTGATCTATGACCTTAAACAGATCAATCCGGATTGCCGGGTCTGTGTGAAACTGGTTGCTCAGTCTGGAGTCGGTACGGTCGCGGCTGGCGTCGCCAAGGCGAAGGCGGATGTCATCCTGATTGCTGGCGGTGTCGGCGGCACAGGGGCCTCACCGCAGACCAGTATCAAATATGCTGGCCTGCCCTGGGAACTGGGTCTGGCAGAAGCACACCAGGTGCTCAGCCTCAACAATTTGCGCGACAAGGTTACCCTGCGCACCGATGGCGGTCTGCGCACCGGGCGCGACATTGTCATTGCCGCGATGCTCGGCGCAGAGGAATATGGCATTGGCACAGCTTCCCTCGTCGCGATGGGCTGTATCATGGTGCGCCAGTGTCATTCCAATACATGCCCGGTCGGGGTCTGTACGCAGGACGAGTCGCTGCGCGCGAAATTCACCGGTACGGCCGACAAGGTCATCAATCTGATGAGTTTCATCGCTGAGGATGTGCGCCGCATTCTGGCCTCGCTCGGCCTGAACTCTCTGGATGAAGCCATCGGTCGGACGGACCTCCTGGCTCAGGTCTCACGTGGTGCGCCGCACCTTGATGACCTCGATCTCAACCCGCTTCTGGTTCAGGTCGATACAGCGACAGCGGTGGAGTACAAGCCCGATCATCGCGAAGAAGTACCTGATACCCTCGACGCCCAGATCCTGCGCGATGGCGAACCTTTCTTTGCCCGTGGCGAAAAAATGCAGCTGACTTATGAAGTGCAGAACGTACAGCGCACGATTGGCGCGCGGTGCAGTTCCGCCATTGTTCGCAAGTTTGGTGAGAAAGCCCTGCCGGAAGGCCGTCTACATATTCGCCTGACTGGCAGTGCGGGCCAGTCGCTCGGCGCGTTCAGTGTTCAGGGTCTGCTGCTCGACGTCATTGGCGATGCCAATGATTATGTCGGCAAGGGCCTGTCTGGCGCGACTCTGCAATTGCGACCGCCAGCCGACGCCTCCTATCAGGGCGGTGAGAATACGATTATCGGCAATACGTGCCTGTATGGCGCAACCAGCGGCAATCTCTATGCGGCAGGACAAGCCGGCGTACGATTCGCGGTGCGAAATTCCGGGGCTGAGGCTGTGATTGAAGGCTGCGGCGCCAATGGCTGCGAATATATGACGGGTGGGCGCGTCGCCATTCTCGGCTCAGTGGGCGACAATTTCGGCGCCGGCATGACGGGCGGTGTGGCTTATATCTGGGATCCGGACAGTCAGTTCGAACATGTTGCCAATCCGGATGCGATTGATTGGTATCCGCTGGTCGATATGGACCAGAAACATATCGATGTGTTCGAAATGATGCTGGAAATCCATCGTGACAAGACCGGATCGGCCCGGGCCACGGAACTGCTCAAGGAATGGGGGCAAACGCTCAGTGAAACGCTGATGATTGTGCCCAAGGAGATAGCAGACCGTGTGCTGAAAGATACGGATGTGAAAAAGGCGAGCTAGTGGAACAGGTCCAGGGCTTGCACTTCGCCCCGGACCTCCCCACTTTGGCGGGCGAGTGAGCAAAAACAACAGGTAACCCGCTAAATGAGCAAACGCGACTATTACGACGTGCTCGGCGTAGACCGAAATGCCGACGAAAAGGCCCTTAAGAGCGCCTATCGAAAGCTGGCCATGAAGTATCACCCGGACCAGAATCCGGATGATGCTGAGGCTGAAGCCATGTTCAAGGAAGTCGGCGAGGCCTATGCGGTCCTGTCAGACCCTGAAAAGAAGGCCGCTTATGACCGGTTCGGGCATCAGGCGTTTGAGAATGGCATGGGCGGCGGTGCGGGCGGCCATCCATTTGGTGGCGGCGATCCGAACGATATTTTCCAGGACATTTTCAGCCAGGTCTTTGGCGGTAATCCTTTCGGGGGCGGCGGTCGTCGCCGCGGCGGGCCGCAGCGCGGCGCTGATCTGCGCTATGATATGGACATCACGCTGGAAGAATCCTTCCACGGCAAGGATGCGACCATTAATGTCCCATCCGCGGTGGATTGCAGCGCCTGTGACGGCACCGGTGCCGAACCCGGCACCCATCCGGAAACCTGTCCAACCTGCCAGGGCAGTGGCCGCGTCCGCGCGCAACAAGGCTTTTTCACAATGGAGCGGACCTGCGGGACCTGTCATGGCAAGGGGCAGATCATCAAGAACCCCTGTAAAGTCTGCCGCGGAGTCGGTCAGGTCCAGGAAGATCGCAATCTGTCTGTAAAAATCCCCGCCGGGGTCGAAACCGGCATGCGGATCCGTCTGTCTGGTGAAGGCGAGCCGGGGACCAAGGGTGGCCCAAAAGGCGACCTCTATATCTTTGTCAGCGTTGATGAGCATGACATTTTCGAGCGCGATGGCCCGAACCTGTATTGCCGCACACCTGTGTCCATGGTGACCGCGGCGCTGGGCGGCGAAGTCGAGATCCCGACCATTGATGGCGGCCGCGCCCGCGTCACGATTCCCGAAGGCGCCCAGACCGGACGCAAGCTGCGTCTGCGCGGCAAGGGTATGCCGAGCATACGCGGCAGCCACCAGACCGGTGATCTCTATATCGAGATGTTCGTTGAAACGCCGCGCAACCTGACGGTCCGTCAGAAGGAAATCCTGCGCGAGTTTTGCGACTGTTCCGGCAAGGATTGCAATCCAGAATCCGAAGGCTTCGTTGGCCGGGTCAAGAAATTCTGGGACGGCATGAGCGGCGAAGACGAAGCGACCAAGCACTAAACCCATGTTTTAGTTGAGCAGGGGCCGGTCGTGGTCTACGACCTCCGCAGATATGCTGGAGGTGATGCAGAATGAGCGATCAGGAATTCGGGTTCGACACAAAACAAATTCATGCAGGCGCGGTGGCGGACCCCGCGACGGGCGCGCGGCAAGTGCCCATCTATCAATCCACGGCCTTTGTCTTCCGGGACGCAGATCACGCGGCGGCGCTCTTCAATCTTCAGGAAGTCGGCTATATCTATTCTCGCCTGACCAATCCGACGGTTGGTGCGCTTGGTGATCGGATTGCGCAGCTGGAAGGCGGGGCCGGCGCGGTCTGTTGCTCATCCGGCCATGCGGCGCAGCTCATGTCGCTCTTTCCCTTGATGGAGCCCGGCCGGAACGTGGTTGTGTCGACCCGTCTCTATGGCGGCTCGGTGACCCAGTTCACGCATACGATCAAACGCTTTGGCTGGGACGCGACCTTTGTCGACTTTGATGATCTCGACGCCGTCAAGGCAGCGATTAATGAGGATACCCGCGCCATTTTCTGTGAGACGATCGCCAATCCGGGCGGCTATGTCACGGACCTCGAAGCGATCGCCAAAATTGCCCAGGACGCGCAAGTGCCGCTCATCGTCGATAATACGACGGCGACGCCTTATCTCTGCAATCCGATCCAGTATGGCGCCACGCTGGTCACCCATTCCCTGACCAAATACCTGACCGGCAATGGCACCGTCACGGGCGGCGCTGTGGTTGATTCCGGGGCGTTTGACTGGACCGCGGCCGGCAAGTTCCCCTCCCTGACTGAGCCGGAACCGGCCTATCACGGCTTGAAATTCCACGAGACATTCGGCCCGGCGGCCTTCACTTTCCACTCGATTGCGATCGGCCTGCGCGATCTCGGCATGACGATGAACCCGCAAGGGGCGCATTACACGCTGATGGGGATTGAGAGCCTGTCCCTGCGCATGGACAAGCATGTCGCCAATGCCGAGAAGATCGCCAAATGGCTCGAAGGGCATGCCGCCGTTTCGTCCGTGACCTATGCTGGCCTCGACAGCTCGCCTTACAAGGCTCGCGCCAAACGCCTGTGCCCGAAAGGGGCCGGGGCTTTGTTCACGGTGCAGCTGAAAGGCGGCTATGAGTCCTGCGTGAAATTTGTGAACAGCCTCGAACTGTTCAGCCACGTTGCCAATCTGGGTGATGCTCGGTCTCTGGTCATCCATCCGGCCTCGACGACGCACCGGCAGTTGACGGATGAGCAGAAAGTGGCGGCTGGGGCTGCCCCGGATTCCGTACGGCTGTCGATTGGAGTTGAGGATGCCGATGACCTGATCAGGGATCTGGATCAGGCGTTGAAGGCAGCGGGGTAATTAGACTCCGTGTCTCCGGGCTTGACCCGGAGCCTCGTGCAGCAAGGTGATACTCTCGTAACCCGAGATCCCGGATCAAGTCCGGGAACTCGGTTCAGAGGAGTGTGTCTGCCAAATCGCGCCAGTTTGGGTTTTGTGCTTCGATCAGCTCGATCTTCCAGTCGCGTTTCCAGTTCTTGATCTGCTTTTCCCGACCCTTGGCTTCGCCGCGAGTGTCGTAAGCTTCAAACCAAACCAAGCTTTCGCAATTATATGTCTCTGAAAACGATCCTTTGATCACGTGGGTACGATGTTCCCAAGCGCGCTTGTTAATGTCTTCCGTGTGTCCCGTGTAGAGGACACCCCGCCGCTTGTTCGTGACAATATATGTGTAAAACATCTCCAGGCTCCGCTGTCCCGGACTTGATCCGGGACCTCGTCCCTAGCTTGATCAGTACATGCGGCAGGAGGCTCCGGGTCAAGCCCGGAGAAACGGATTCTTTCGTTTCCGACTATCCCGCGCTTGACGCGGGATCTCGTGCTGTAAGGGTTAAGCCCCCGTCACAAAAGTCGAAATCACTTTCTTCAACCCAGCCTTTTCAAACGCCACTGTCAGCTTGGTGCCGTTCGCGTCCATCACTTTGCCATAGCCAAATTTCTCGTGAAACACGCGCTGGCCCAGCTTGAAGCCGGACTGGCCGGTTTCGGAGGCCATCAGTGTCGCCTTGCCATCAATCACCGGCGTGGACTCGTACCGCGTGGCATTCTCTTTCAGCCGCCGCCAGCCGGGCGAGGTATAGTTTGACCGCTCGCCGAGATCTTCGACCGTACCTGTAAAGCCGTCCTCGCTGCCGGGGAGCGAGGAATAGCCCGTCTC
>JBCCCT010000002.1:0-50638 GCA_039033355.1 Pseudomonadota bacterium
GTTCAGGCCTTCGATACAGGCCCGAACCCGCTTGGCATCCTGAAACGCTTCCAGCGTTTTATGAGGATCCGGCGCATCATCGACGATCTCGGCATTCACGTCTCCCAGAACCGTGCGTGCGCCCTTGCGATTGCGATCAATGGCCTTGTTGCGTGCGATCGAGAACATCCACGACTTCACCGTCGAGCCACCACGGAAACGATCTGCGCTTCGCCAGACATCGAGCATGGCCTCGTGCACGATATCCGCCGCTTCTTGTGGGTCCGCGAGATAGTTTTGCACAAAACTGTTCAGATGCGCGGCATAGCGGTCATACAGCTGCTTCAACGCGCCTTGATCGCCTTTTGCGACCAGGCCCAGCAATTCTGCATCCGTGTCAGACGACCCCAATACGATCTCCTCCGTCTACCCAAGGCAGCGCAAATCGGTGACTTTTTCAAGCACTGATTCACGGTCCATCCAGGCTCCACGAAACGACTCTCCGAAATCGCTCACTTTCTTGTGAAGGTCTTGTGATGAGAAACTTTGAACCATTCGCATTGTCGCACGACTTAGTCGCATGTTTAGCGCATTTTATCCTTGCTTTGCCCTGAACATGTGCCGCTCAGCACATGCGTCTGGTTCAATGGTCCTCATCCCCTCTTGTGAGACCAACAGACGTTCCGTGCCGGTGGTAGACTTAGGTCTCGGTGGTCCTGGGAGCACCGTCGCGACAAGCCCCTTCCGTCCGGCGGTTGGGCCATCGAGATCTATCCCTTGCGCGCCCGACAGCCGCCCGCTCCTGGCTGTCAAAACCGGGCGCTGTTCCCAAAATCCACTCACTTGGAGGCGTGAAAATGTCACGTAAGAAATCCCTTTTAAACGGTCGCAGCAGCGGCCTATTGGCTGGCGTACTCGCCGCCATTGGCTTGAGCGGCAAAGCTGCGGCCCAAGCCACCGAGACCGGTCTGGTTGATCTGTCCCAGGCCGATCAAGTGGCCAGTTATACGGTCAATGAAGACGGCTCTGTCGATCTGACTCTGGCCAGCGGTGAGACCGTGACCATTCCTGCAGACCAGGTGGTCATGCAAAATGGCCAAGTTCTGGTCGACGCCTCAGCTCTGCAAGTCGCCCTCGAGGCTGGCGGGCTGAGCCCACTCGTTTATGCCGGTGCCGGACTGGCTGGCGCTGCCGCAGTGGCTGTAGCCGCAAGCGGCGGCGATGATGGCCCGAACAATGTCCCAACGCCGAATGCCGACAATCTGACGGGCACGCCCCAGGATGACGTCATCAACGCCTTGGCGGGCGACGATATTGTCGACGGCTTGGCCGGGAATGACACCCTGTCTGGCGCGGAAGGCAATGACACGCTGATCGGCGGGGCCGGCAATGATACGCTGAACGGCAATGCCGGTGCAGACACATTGCAAGGCGGCGCTGGAGACGACACGCTGCTCGGCGGTGGTGGCACGGACATCATTGATGGCGGTGCTGGTAATGACACCAACTCATTCGCCGACATTGCTCAGGACACGACCGCTGACATTGCTGCCGGAACGGCGTCTTACGGCAGCGTAAATGAGACTTTCACCAATATCGAAAACCTCACGGGTGGTGCTGGAAATGACACTCTGTCAGGCGACGGTGGTGCCAATACGCTGATCGGTGGCGCAGGCGATGATGTCCTGGCCGGCCGCGGTGGTGTGGATGTGATCGATGGCGGTGAAGGCAATGACACCAATTCCTTTGAAGGCATTGGCGCGGACGTCACGGCTGATATCGCAGCCGGCACAGCCGACTATGGCATGGTCAGCGAAACGTTCACCAATATCGAAAATCTCACCGGCAGCACCGGAAACGACACGCTGTCTGGCGACATGGGTGCAAACACTCTGATCGGCGGTGCGGGCGATGACGTCCTGGCCGGTCGTGGTGGTACGGACGTGATTGATGGCGGTGAAGGCAATGATACCAATTCCTTTGAAGGCATTGGCGCGGACGTGACGGCTGATATCGCCGCTGGCACGGCCGAGTATGGCATGGTCAGCGAAACCTTTACCAATATTGAAAACCTCACGGGCAGCACCGGAAACGATACGCTGTCTGGCGACATGGGTGCGAACACCCTGATCGGTGGCGCGGGCGATGACGTCCTGGCCGGTCGTGGTGGTCCGGACGTGATTGATGGCGGTGAAGGTAATGACACCAACTCTTTCGAGGGAATCGGTGTTGGCGTGACCGCAAACATTGGTGATGGAACCGCGTCTTATGGCATGGTCAACGAGACTTTCACCAATATCGAGAACCTGCGTGGGTCTGACAATGATGACAGTCTTCGCGGTGACGGCAATGTCAACATTCTCGAAGGGGGTGCAGGCGACGACACCCTGATCTGGTCCGGCGGCGAAGATACGCTGGACGGCGGCGAAGGGTTCGACACGGCTGACTATACGACTTCATCTGTCCCGGTTCGGGTCCAGTTGGATGCGGACGGCAATGGCACAGTAAGCCGTGATGTTGGCTTCTCTGTCGAAGTCGTGGATGCGGCGGTTGCCGATGATGCGACCTTCGTCCAGGCGGCGGTTGATGGAAACCTGTATTTCAACGTCCACACATCTGACTTCCCAGGCGGCGAAATTCGCGGCCAATTGAGCGTCAGCTCTGATGAGACCGTTGATGGCGTTCGCACCATTATTCTTGATGGCGCACTGGATGCCAGCCAGGAACCAATGGATGCCTCTGATTCAGATGCGACCGGAACAGGTCAGGTCACCATCACGGTCGATGCTGACGGCAACGCGACCTATAGCTCGACCCTCGACATTTCAGGGATCTCGCCATCTGAGCTGATCACGCTGGCAGATGGTGCCCTATCGGCGATCCACTTGCACAATGCCCCTGCCGGAACCAATGGTCCCGTTTTGCAGGATCTGGTGGTTGATGCCGGTGGTGAAACCGATGGCGATTCTGGCTTCACGGTCGAGGTGGTCAATGCGGAAGTGGCAGATGATGCCACCTTCATCGCTGCGGCGGATGCTGGAAACCTGTACTTCAACATCCATACCGCTGACTTCCCGGGTGGAGAAATCCGCGGACAGCTCGACACGGTGGTTTCTGATGAAACCGTGGATGGCGTGCGGACCCTGGTCCTGTCGGCAGAGCTTGATGCGGCACAAGAGCCAATGGACGCATCGGACTCCGACGCGACCGGCACAGCGACGGTCACGATCGTCATCGATGCGGAAGGCAACGCAACTTACAGCTCTGACCTGTTGGTTGCGGGTATCACCGAAGACGACTTGATCACCCTCGGTGATGGCGCGCTTTCGGCGATCCACTTGCACAATGCCCCGGCTGGCACCAACGGCCCTGTGCTGCAGGACTTCATTGTCGATGCAGGCGGTACGACCACCGATTTCAGCGTTCTGGAAGGCACAGACGTCTTTGCAGAAGAAACCGAAGTCGACACCCTGATTTCAATCGAACGCGTAATTCTCTCCGAGAATGACGATGTCGTCGCCCCTGGCGCCGGCTCGCAGACGATTGAAGGCGGCGCAGGCGATGATGTCATCGCTGGCGGTGGCGGCACTGACTTCCTGGATGGTGGTGACGGAAATGACACCAATTCCTTTGAAGGGATTGGACGCAATGTCGACGCCAATCTTGGCACCGGAACAGCATTCTATGTGACTCCAGGTGGCACAACCATCGAAGAAGGCTTCAGCAATTTCGAAAATCTTGCAGGCTTTACCGGCGACGACCGTCTGACCGGTGATGGCAATGACAATATTCTCGATGGCGGCGCTGGTAACGACACCCTGCGCGGTGGCGGCGGCAATGACACCCTGATTGGCGGTGACGGCGATGACGTCCTCGCAGGCGGTGGCGGCCAGGATACGCTCGATGGCGGCGACGGCATCGATACCGCGGATCATTCTGACATTGGCGTTGCTGTGAATGTCGACCTGTCTGCCGGCACGGCCGAGTATGGCGTGGTTTCAGAGACCCTGACGTCGATCGAGAATGTGATCGGGACGGCTCAGGACGATACGCTGACCGGTGATGATCAGGATAATCTGATTGCCGGCGGCGATGGCGCGGACACCATCAATGGTGGTGACGGCGATGACGTCCTGCGCGGGGATGCGCTTGGTGCGGGTGAGACCCTGACCATCAGCGTCACCAACACGCTGCCAGAAGGCGGCACATTCCTGACACCTGTCTGGTTCGGGTTCCACGATGGCGAAAACTTCGATCTCTATGATCGCGGCGAAGCGGCCAGCACGGGCCTCGAACGGGTGGCAGAAGATGGAAATGTTGGCGCGATTGCCAGCGAGTTCAGCCAGGCCGCAGGCCGCAACGGTGTCGACTCTGCTGTCTTCGGCCTCGCTGAAGGTGCCCCGGGTCCGATCGATCCCGGCGAAACGGCAACCTTCACCATCAACGTGAACCCTGAAGATGTTGGCCGCGGCTACTTCACCTGGATCACCATGGTCATTCCGTCGAACGATGCCTTCCTGGCCTCGCCCGGCAACCCGCTGACTGATGCGATCTTTGATGTCGATGGCAACTTTAATGGGCCACTGATTGTTCAGCGTCTGGGAGAGAACGTCCTCGACGCAGGCACGGAAGTGAACACCGAACTGGACGCTGCGTTCCTCAATCAGACCGGACCAAATACCGGTGTGACCGAGGATGGTGTGATCACCGTTCACCCAGGCTTCAATGGCTCGGCTACTTTGCCAGATGGCACTCCGGTCAACATTCTGGGTGGCACCACAGCCGCTGGCACAATCGTTGATGCGATTGCAGGCGATTTCACACAGAATGGCGGCCAGAACCTGGTGCTTCAAATCGTGGTCGACCGGGCACAATTCGGTGGCGACGACGTCATTGATGGCGGCGCCGGCAATGACACGATTGAAGGTGGCTTTGGTGATGACACACTGATCGGTGGTGAAGGCGATGACTTCATCCAGGGCGGCGTTGGCAATGACACCATTGATGGTGGCATTGGTAATGACACAGCTGACTATTCGGACATTGATGTCCCGGTCACGGTCGTGCTGGACGCTGATGGCAATGGCACAGTCACACGTGAGACCGGATTCTCGGTCGATGTGGTCGACGCCGCTGTTGCCGATGACGCAGCCTTTGTTGAAGCCGCGGAAGCCGGAAATCTCTACTTCAACATCCACACGGATGAATTCCCTGGAGGTGAGATTCGTGGACAGCTGGCGATTACGTCAGACAATCGCGACGATGCGGGTGTCGGCACGATCGTTCTGGAAGGCATTCTGAACTCGGCGCAAGAGCCGATGGATGCGTCTGACTCAGCCGCGTCTGGCTTCGGTACAATCACCATCACGGTCGATGACATGGGCAATGCCACATATAGTGGATCGCTCTCAGTCGATGGCATTGCGGTGTCTGAACTGATGACGGTTGGACCATTCTCGGCCATCCACCTGCACAACGCCCCTGCGGGCGAGAATGGCGGGGTCGTTCAGGACTTCATCGTCGATGCTGGCGGTGATGTGAACGGCGCAACCATGATGGGTGACGTGTTCGATGAAGTGGTCGAAGTGGATACACTCACGTCAATCGAGAACGTCTTGCTCGCGGATGGCACAATCGTCACGCCGCCAAGCATGGACGCACCGATGATGGAAGTGCTCTCCGTTTCGGAAGCCGGCGAAGCCCCGGCTTCGAAAACGGCGCGACTTGAGCCTGATGCATCAGACTTTGATGCCGGTGCAGCAAGTCAGTTCAGCGTGGAGGTTGACCAAGACGACTTCCGTGCGCCACTGGCAGAAGCCTCTGACATGTAACCCAACGGCGCGCCCCACTCCTCGCGGGTGGGGCGCGTTCCCCTTTTTCTCTTCCTCTAACTTCGTATGCAGGAGCTCCAGATGTTTCGCTCTCAAACAGGCGCCCCAAACACTTCTTCTCAGGACACAGGTCACACTTTCAAATTCCTGTTTGGCGTCATCCGTCACAGCCCGGCAAAATTCAGCGCGCTGATGGGATTTAGCCTCGCCGTCAATCTGCTGATGCTGGTCTCTCCGCTCTATATGTTGCAGGTCTATGACCGCATCCTGACGTCTGGTTCCACAGATAGCCTGATCTGGCTCAGCCTGATCGCAATCTTCCTGCTCGGCATCTATGCCGCCGCTGAAGCGGGCCGCCGACGGGTCTCCTCCCTGATTGGGGACCGACTGGAAGCCACGTTCGCCGATCGGATGTTCGCCCGATTTGAAAGTGGTGCGGACGAAAAAGTCCTGCTGCCCAAAGACATGTCTGATCTCTCACGCATTCAAGCAACCTTTCAGAATGGCTCGCTCTTGGCGTTTGCGGACCTGCCCTTCACGCCGCTCTTCATTGGCCTCCTCTTCTTGCTTGATCCTCTCCTGGGCGGGATCAGCCTCATTGGCGGTCTGATTGTCTTTGCCGTCGCGATTATCGCCGAACTCACCACCAAATCTCCAGGCGCCGCAGCGGCCGCCGCAACTGCGAATGCACAGGAACAGCTCGCCGGCGCGGCGCGCCAGCACTCCGCCATTCGCGCCATGGGCATGACCCAGGCGATTGAGCAGCTTTGGCGCGGGCAACGCGAAGAAGCGCTTGAGCACACGCTGAAAACGTCGAAGATGGATGCCTCTTATGCGTCGATCGCACGCGCATCGCGGCAGGTCCTGCAAATCCTCATCCTCGGCGCAGGCGGATTTCTCGTCCTCTCGCAATCCATGTCACCGGGTGGAATTGTCGCCGGCTCCGTCATTATGTCACGCGCGCTCGCGCCAATTGATCAGATTGTCGGCGGATGGCGCTCCTTCGTTCAGGCGCGCACGTCCTGGCGCTCGCTGACAGATCGCCTGACCCCTGATCATAAACGCCAGGACTACACGCCTCTGCCGCGACCGGATGCGAGCCTGGTCATTGATCGCCTGGCCGCTGGTGCACCGACCATGGATGCGGCGGTCATCCGCCCCTTTTCTTATGAAGTCCGAGGCGGTCATTTGATCGCGATGGTCGGAACCAGCGGGTGCGGCAAGTCCAGTCTATTGCAAACGCTGGCCGCTGTCTGGCCGACCAAGTCTGGCGAAGTTATGCTGGCGGGCCGCAGTGTACATGACTGGGCCAATGAAGATCGCGGACAATATGTTGGCTATCTCCCGCAAAGCATTGATCTCGCGCCAGGCACCATTGCGCAGAACATCGCGCGCTTCACCGAAGCCCAGCCTGAGGAAATTTACCAGGCTGCCCGGGATGCGGGCGCACATGAAGTGATCCTGTCCCTGGCCGATGGATATGAAACACAAATCGGTCCGAAAGGGGTCGGCCTCTCCGGTGGCCAGAAACAACTGATTGGCCTGGCCCGGGCTTTCTTTGGGTCCCCCGTTCTGCTTTTGCTAGACGAGCCGACAGCAAATCTCGATGGTGAGACGGCCAACACTGTGATTGGAGCGCTCCAGTCTCGTGCTGCGATTGGTAGTATCGTTATCACCTCGACGCACGATCCGCGCCTGGTCCAGAATGCACACACCCAGCTGACCATTGCGCATGGCGGCGTGATCGCCAAGCCGATGCAAACCAGAACCCAGACCACTCACAAAAAGGCTTCGCGACCCGTGCAGGTCTTCGCGAATGCAAGAGGATAGACCGATGACCAATCCAAATACGAAAAAGGGGTCCGACCGCTTCGCATTGCGTATGGGCCAAATCTGCTTCCTCGGTCTTGGCGGTTTCGCACTCTGGGCGGGTCTGGTCCCTCTGGAAGAAGGCGTCAGTGCCTCAGGCACGGTTGTGGTCGAGAATAATCGCCAGCTGATCCAGCACCTGGAAGGCGGCATTATTCAGGACATCGCCATCAAGGAAGGCAGTCAGGTCGCCGCGGGCGACACGCTATTGGTCCTGCAGGAAACGGCCTCGCTCGCCTCGCGCGATCAGATCATTCAGGAGATTGCGGCCTTGTCCGCGTCCGCGCTCCGACTCAGCGCGCTGCGAGACCAGCGACAGGACCTTAACTTTACGTCCCTGACCGGTTTGACGGTCGGTGAAGATGAGCTCAACGCCATTAAGTCGCGTGAGTATGATGTCTTCGTTCAGCAGCGAAGTGCGCTCGCGGCCGACATCGCCGTGCTCAGCTCTCAACAGCAAAGCGCGCGCACCAATGCTCAATTGAAAGCCAATGAAATTGACATCACGCGCCGGTCGCTCGCATCAACGCAGGAAGAACTGACGCTTTTTGAGAATCTGTTCGAGCAACAGCTCGCGCGCAGAGATCAGGTCATCGCGCTCGAGCGGCGCGTCTCCGATTTTGAAGGCACAATTGCCCGTCTGGAGAGCGAGAAAGCGGTGGCAGAAGCCGAAGCGCGAAGCCTTTCGACCCAGATCGCACAAGTCCAGGCGCAGTTTCGTGAAGCCATCTCGACTGAGCTTCGCGATACAACGGCGCGCCTGCAAGCCGCTGAGGAATCCCTCTCTGCCGCGCAAGACGTGCTCAATCGCGCCATCATCAAGGCACCCGTTGGTGGTGAGGTGTTGAACCTGTCATCGAATACGAAAGGTGGGGTCGTTGCGCCTGGCGACACGATCCTCGAAATCGTTCCGAGCGGCGACTCGATTGTCGCGTCAGTCCAGATCAAGCCAACAGATCGCGCCCAGGTATTTGAGGGCCTGAACGTCAGGACTCAGGTCTCCGCCTATCGGTCATGGAAATCGCCCAGCCTCGAAGGCACGATTCAGGATGTGAGCGCTGACTTGAAGCGCGACCCCGTCTCCGGCGCCGCATTCTACGAAGCGCGCGTCCAGATCGAACTGCCGAGCGACGGCTCGGCGTCCGCGCTGGAAATTACACCCGGCATGCCGGTCGATGTGTTTATCTTCTCGGGCAAAAGCCGGACCACACTCGACTATCTGATGGAGCCAATCGCTGCGTCGGTCTTCAAGGGGCTGCGGGAAGGATAGATTAATGGGCTGATGCCGATATCTCCGGCGCGCGCACTCATTGATCCACGTTAGTTTAGCTTGGCACCGGTCGCCTCTTCTGGGCGACCGAGTTTGGCAAAATGTGCGATGCTGAGGATGATCAGCCCAAAGATCCAGGGCAGGACTCGCCCCAGGACATCACCCGGCCCGGACTCCCAGAAAAACTCGAAGCCCAGTGAAGTGCCAAATCCGACCAGAACTGCGGCCAGGGCGATCTCTGCGGAGAACTGAAAGTTCAGCGTTCGCGCAACAATAATCGGTCCAAACGTCGCGCCCATTGCCACCCAGGCGAACAGCGCGCGATCAAAGATGGTCGATGGCACAAAGAAGGTCAGCCCGACAGCGGCGACACAGAGCACAAGAATTGACAGGCGCGAGACCAGAACTTCCCGCCCGCCCATGAGTTTTCCAATCCCGACATCATGCGACACCGCCGCACCGACGACCAGGAACTGGCTGTCCACGGTCGACATGATCGCCGACAAGGTCGCAGCCGCGACCAGCCCGCCGAGTAAAGCTGGCAGATAGTCGGATGCGAGTTGGAAGAACACACCTTCCGCTGGCGCTTCGGCCCCATAAATCGCCCGCGCGGACAGGCCCAGCACTCCCATGCCTGTATAAACGACGGCGCCCCACCCGATTGCGACGCCAGCGCCATACAGGCGCGCTGTTCGATCACGGGTCGCCATGATCCAGGACACCAGATGCGGTTGCCCGAGCGCGCCAAACCCCGTCGCCGAAAGCCCGAGGACGAACCCGATTGCGATCCACCCTGTGCGTCCGCCAAAGGCATCCATGTACCCGTCTGGTGCGGCAGCGATCCCTTGCGAGACGCCTTCAAGTCCACCCGCGGCAAAAAATGCGACCGTCGGAAGGATGATGGCGACACACGCCATCAGAACGCCTTGCATCGTGTCGGTAATCGACACGGCAAAGAAGCCACCCAGGAAGGTGTAGATCAGGATGATGGCAGCGCCAAAAATCACCCCGGTATAGAGGTTCATGTTGAACAGATCCGCGAATGCAACGCCGGCCCCCTGGAATTGCGCGGCAATGAAATAGGCATAGCAGAAACAGATGATCAGAGCCGACAGAATGCGGATAATTCTCGCCAGTTTTCCTTGCGCATTCTCGACCACAAAGTCGGTGAGCGTGAGGTGATTCTTCTCGCGCGAGACCCGTTGCAGCATATCACCCGAGAACAGCCAGATCACGCCATATCCAACCAGGATTCCCGGGACCATCCAAAGCGCCGATGGACCTGCGGCATAGACAAATCCGGAAAAGCCGAGCAACACCCATGCCGATGAGCTCGAGGCGGCATAAGCCAGGCCAGCCACCCAGGGCCCGAGAGAGCGCCCGCCGAGCAGGAAATCCTCTTGCGATTTCGCCTTGCGAACGGCCCACACCCCAACCGCGACAAGCACCGCATTATAGACGATGAAAGAGATCAGCGCGAACGCATTATCCATGAGGCCCTACTCCCCTGCGAAGCTCAATCGCCTGCTTTACCGCTTGGCGCGGAGATCACAAGATCTGGCGAAATTTGCAGTTCCTGGATCCAGATGGTCTTATGATAGAAATCGTAGAATTCGCCCAATAATCTGGAGCCTCAAATGAAACTTTTGCCTGTGATTGCCTATTGCGCTCTGCTCGCGGCGACCTGTGTAACCGAAGGCGTCGCCCAGAGCGCAGCTGCACCTGAACCGGAGGCAAACCTCGCTGAGACACCTGCGCATGGCGTCGTGCTGAAGACAACGGCTATTCCGGCGATCAAGCAAGGATACGTGAACACGCCTGAAGGACAGATCCACTATTGGGAAGCCGGGCAAGGCCCCGCGCTCATATTGCTGCATCAGGCGGGATCCTCGTCTGAGGAAAATGCCGGCCTCGTCGAATACATGGCCGATCAGTATCGTCTCGTGAGCTTTGATTGGCCAGGCCATGGCATGTCCGACGATCCGACCCAGGAATTACTGATCGATGATTACACGCAAAGCGCGATACACGTGCTCGATCATCTGAACATTGAGACGGCGCACATTTTCGGCAATCATGGCGGCGCCTTGCTGGCCATGAACATAGCCTGGAAACACCCTGAACGTGTCGACCGGATCATTCTTTCCGGCACGAGCGGCGTGAAAGACATGGAAGCCGTGCAGGAATTCTCTGACAATCTGGGACTCGACGAGATGAACCGGATTGACCGCGAGGGCGTTTCACTTTCCGAAGCCTGGGGACGATTCACGAATTACATGCCAAATTCGGAACCTGGCGACGTCCTGCTGGCTTACATGAACAATGTCACCGTGCGCGTCAGACCATATGATGCACATTATGGCGTGCTGAAATTCGACCGACGTCCGGCGCTCAAGGCCATCAAGGACAAGACGATCCTGTTGATGCAGGCCGAGAATGATCCGTTTGTTTCAGATCAGGAAATGCTGCTGGATATTCTTCCCAACGCGGAAAGAACGGTGATCGAGAATTCCGGGGTCTTCATACTGTTCGAAGCGCCTGAAGCGACGGCCGAGGCGATATTGCAATTTCTCGCGAAACCAAACCCGTAGCGCGATACAGGGTGCTTTATACCGAATACAGTACCGTCCCCTCACACCGATCCAAACTCTCAACTCCCGCCAAACATGGCCTTGATGGCGGTATAGTCTTCCATCGTGTCGAGTTCCGCCCACGTCATACCTTCGATGGAGAACGTAGACACAAGCGTGTCGGTCTTTGCCAAGGCATCAATCGCGCTCAGAAACCAGGCTTGCACGCCATCGCCTGTGCGCATCATCTGATGCAGCTTGTCGCGAAACAGGTCCGGACCATCCCGCATGAATCGGAGAAAGCCGATCGACTCCCCGTGCGTTTCCTCCACACCGAGCGTCTTGCCAATCGCGGTCAGCGCCGTCCCGTTCAACGAGACTTTCATATCATCTGAATCATAGTCCGGCTTCTTGTCGATCGTGACCTGAATATCGCTGACCGGGCTCTCAATCACGTTCCTGGCAAGCGACGGTTCAATCAGCGTGTCGCCATTGATAAGCAGAAAATCATCCATCATGAACGCCCGGGCCATCCAGCAACTCGCGAGATTATCGGCGACTTGGTAGAACGGGTTAAACAGGGTCTGGACGCGCATCGGGCCGGGTCGATCAGCTACCTCAGCCTCGACGCTGCCCGCCATGAAGCCAGTAATCACAATCGCTTCTTCAACGCCCGCCGACTCCAGCGTGTCCAGCTGAAGGCTCAGCACCGTCCTATCCCCAACGGGGAGCAGGCATTTTGGCAAGTTTTCCGTCAGGGGCAAAAGTCGGGAGCCGCGTCCTGCCGCCAGAATAATCGCTCTCATGAATTCTCGTCATCCATCTTGTCATCTTCCCAGTCTTCAATGCGCAGACCCGCCTTATCAGCAATTTGCGCCAGCCCGCGAGACGGATTCACCGCTACGCCGACATCCGCCCATTCCAGAAATGGCAGATCCGAAACATGGTCGCTATATCCCGTGATCGGCCTGCGAAAAGCCCGTTCATCGTTCACGGAATGAATGCAATCCAGCTTCGCTTGACCATAGCAATTTGGTCCTGCAAGCCGTCCGGTCAAATGTCCCTCGCTGGACCATTCCAGTTCGGTGCTAATTACAGTCGGAATTCCAAGCTTCTCTGCAATTGGGCGAGCCACCAGATCGACCGCGGCAGTTGCCATGACGAGGGCGTCGCCGGCGGCACGATGCTTGGCCAGAACCGCCTGGGTTTGATGTCGCAATCCTGCGTGGACCTCTGTCTCTGCAAATCGCTCAGCCGCACGTTCAAGATCCACGCGCTTCGCCCAGGTCAAGGTTTTCAAACCATGCTCCTTGACCGATTGGCGCGACCGCAAACCAAGTTTGTACGCGATGGCATGCAGCGCCAGGAACGGTAGTCTGAGATAAAAGAGCGGCCGTGACCGGTTCACCTCGAACATGTATCGAGACCAGGTCCCGGATCGCGTCAGCGTGCGATCCATGTCGAATATGGCGGTCCCGGGCATCGCCGTCATCCATCCATGAATGAGGTAACAGGTGTCTTGGTCGCCATCGCCTGAACCAGCCGCACGATGTGGAACGGAACACAAATCAAGGTCCAAGCAGCGACCATGATGAAGCCCCAAAGCGGCGTGCCGACCAGCGCGAAGATCATGAAGATCAGGAGGTTCGGATTGCGACGGGCTGTGATCTCCCGCATGAACGCGTCAACCGGGCGCCAGACATGAATATGGAATTCATATCGACGCAAAAAGACCCCCTCGGTAATCCGCCCCAACACATATCCGGCAATGATGATCACAAGGGATGGAAGCAACCAGGGGTGAGAAACACCCGTCGCCAACAGACCCGTATAAATCGCCCAATACCAGAACGGTGGATGGATCAGGTCGATGCCATGATCGTAAACATTGCCCCAGGCGGAATAGGTCATTGTGGTTCGCGCGAGCTTGCCATCTACCGTATCCAGAAAGGTCATCGCCCATCCGGCGAGAATGCCCGGGATCCAGGCCCCGATCCAGAAATAATAAAAGGCCAGGCAAACCAGAGCGAGGCTGGCCGTGGTCACCATGTTCGGCGTCAAACGAACATTCGCACAAAACCGCGTCGCATGCAGCGCCGGTTCGGGCCAGGCATATTTGGTGACCAGATCGGTCACGCCCTTATACGAGCCTTTGAACAGTCTTCGCTCGACTTGTGCCGGCGTGTTCTGAAACAGGGAGAGCGCATATGGCGCCTCACGCTTGCGCAAGGCCTTGTCATAATCGCCGACAAAGTCACTCATATAGCCAGGTGACAGGCCAGCTTGCTTCAGAGACTCCCAATCCGGGTTCAGCGTGTTGACGAGGGCAGCCCCTGCTTCAGACCCCATTCCATTTGCATGAACCGCCGCTATGCGTTCCTGCCCCAGGTCATCATCCTTCACGACCAGAGCGGCGCCGGGTTTCGCGAGCAACTGCTTGGCCAGTGCCGGGGACAGAACCCAATCACTGCCGACACAAAACGTGCCATCCGGCGTGACATCATTCGATCCCAGTTTTTTCCAGGTGCGCCTTTGCCACTGGTCCAGAGTCAGTCCCCACAGCTTGACAGGCAGCTCGCCAACCAGTCGAACATTTGGCACATTGCTTTGGAGCTCGCTCATGACGGACGACAATCCTACTTTCTTGAAATTCAAAGGCCCGGAGACACAAATTGCGACTTATGAGTATTGGTCGGTCCTGGTGCGTCCGAAACAATGCACCATGGGCGCACTGGTGCTGGTTGCGAACGGACCCGAGACACAATTCTCAAAGTTGCCATCGCAGGCTTTTACCGAACAGGCCCACGTTATCAAGGACATAGAGCAGATTTTGTCCGCCAAATTCGGCTATGACAAAATAAACTACCTGATGCTGATGATGGTCGATCCAAACGTGCACTATCATGTCTTGCCGCGCTACGCGGCACCTACCAGCTTCGAATCCTGGACTTTGGAGGATGGTGGATGGCCAGGTCAGCCGGATTTGGCCGGCGGTTCGTCCGATGAAACGCTCGTTTCATCCCTCGTCGATGCATTGAAAGCGGCCTGGCCAGAGCCGTCCCGCGCGCCTTGAGCGCGCGACAGGGCGATAACGCTGGTTATGATCAACCCCGCCGCCGCGCCGATCACCATGGCCCAGCCCGGCCCGGCCTCACCCATGTAGAACGAAAGCGTGACAAACAAGGCGATCGTCATCGTCACCGTAATGGCACGCGACAAAGCCGCCCAACCAGGATTCCCGAGCGCGTAAAGGCCAGAGTAAATCGGTGCAGCAGCCCCCATCAGAGCGGCCGCAATCACCAGCATCGTTGCGATCGGAGCAACGCTTTCATAATCGCGATCCAGCGCAGCACCGAATACTGACGGTCCGAACAAACTGATCAAAGCCGCGAGCGCAAACCCCGCCGCCAGCAGATAGACGCTGGAATATATGATGATCCGGATCGCACGAATGGTGTTTCCCGCGATCATCAACCTGACCAGCTCCGGATACAGAACCTGATTGAGCAGCCGCGCGCCTTTTCCGAGCACTTCGGACACGTCTCGCGCGATCTTGAACAGTGCGGCGAAGGCGGGTCCCAGCAAGGCCCCCGCAAGCAGGGTCGGCATCTGCTTATCGACGAGATCAATGGTCGCATCGATATTGGACATCCAGACATAGCGCCAGATCCCAGGTTTCGGTGCCTTGAGCGTTGGACGTTTTGAGAACAGCCCCGTCAACGCGCCGCGCCGTGATAGTTCGCGCAATGCGAGCGTCGGCATCACGATGTTGGTCGCTGCAGCTGCGGCCATCCACACCAGGATGAACCAGATCAGGTCTCCGCCGAGCCATAAACCGAGGCTCGCCCCAATCAGGCGGACAATTGGCACCGCCTGATCATGAAGACTGATCAGATCAAAGCGGTCATACAGCCGCAAAACACCAAGCGGGCTCGATCGCAAATTGGTCGCCGATAGAAGGCAGTAGGCGACGGCGAACCATAAGACGTTTTCGGAAAGGTCCAGTCTTTCATGGAAGACGAGCAGCACGGTGGTGCTGAGAATAGCCGCGAACACAGCTGCAGTAATGTCCAATCCGATCGAGAATCGTAACAGACGGTGAAACTCTGGGAGGTCGCCCCGTTCGATCGGCCGGGCTCCGAACTGGATCAAAGCCTGCCAGGATTTAAATGTCGCGATTCCGGTCATCAGCGCGATGAAGGCGTGCAACAGTAATAGCACACCCAAATCCTCGATGCTCAGTGCCCGCGCGGCAATGGCGAGCACGGCCAGTCCGATCAGGACCGCGGACGATTTCCCGCCGAACAGGAACCCCATATTTTTGAGGATCCGGGCAATGAGACCGTCAGAATTCTGTGCCCCCGCCTGCGTCATGCGCGCCGCTCCAGGAGAATCCGCTCGACCAAAGCGAGATCTTCTTCGGTGTCGACATCAATCGCGGCTTCGGCAAAGGGAAGAATGACCGGACGGACATCGACGCCAAGACGCCGAGACACAATCGCGAAGACTTTTTCGACGTCAGGTCGTCCGACCAGGATTCGCAGGGCCGCGAGTACGCCGAACCGCCAGGCAATCCGCCAGGGGCGTTTGCGATCCTGTTCTGCTGTTCGCCAGAACTCGACCACTTTTTGAGCCGCGGGCGCATTCAGGCAGAACAGATTGCAGCTTGAATAGGCGCCATCGCCAAACCGCAGATAGGTGCGGGCCACATCAGGATAGTCTGCTTCGATTTCTTCGCGTCGCGCCAATCCGACCGTCAATTCTGCCTTGGACGCGATTGAACCTGACACAAATGCATCGATCATTGCCGGTGTCAGTAAAGCGTGATCGCATGTGGTGATGAGAACCGGTCCAGACCACTTTTCTGCACCCAGTGCGCGACTGACGCTCGCGGCCGGTCCATCCGCACCATCAACAAGATTCACAGACGGCCAGGTTTCGTCAGCTGACAGCTTCTGATGATCCTCAAGCCCGATAACGGTGATATCGTTCGCGTGTTCGCTTACCGAGACGGCTTCCAGGACCCGGGAAATCATCGATCGCCCGGCGACCTCGATATGCGCCTTGGAGAGCACACCATGCGCCTCAGCCAGTGCGTCCCCTGACGCGCGCGCCCCGGCCAATACAAATGCTGAAGCAGGCCTGGAGGCCTCCACCGCGTGCAGTTCAGAGGGCCTTCTCATAGATCCGGTAGGTTTTGTATCGGTCACAATCATAAATTTCCGCCAGACCCAAAAGGTCCTTGTTCGTTTCCAATACCCAAGAAAACTCAACTTCACGAACACCTTTCGCATGCTGAGCGCTCAAACAGGCTTCCCAGGCCCCGACCGTCGCCGTCATTCCACGGCGGGTCTTGTGAAATTTCTTGCGAGTTCCTGCCAGCGGTATGCGCGCAGATTTCACACCCCTGACCTTGATCCGATAGAGGAGCGTCGCCCATCCGAACGGCAACAGTCGCCCATCCAGGCCCAGGGTCGCTTCATTCAGATTCGGGATCATCAGCGTGAAGCTTGCCGGTTCACCATCAACAAATGCGATCCACAGCGAGTCCGGCTGCAAGACGGGTTTCATCGAGTCTGCAAGGAATTTCGCTTCCTCATCGCTGATCGGCAAAAAGCCCCAATTGCCGGACCAGGCATCATTGAAAATGCCCACAATGAGCGCGATGTCTTCGTATAGACGCGACATATCCAGCCGACGAACCGTAATCGACGGGTCGGTCTCGAAACGCTTTTTCACGCGAGAGACGAATGGAGGCGTCGAGAAGGTCTCTTTCATCCGGTAGCGAAAGGCGAACATGTCCATGGCTTTGGCAAAACCGGCTTGTTCCATGGTTTTCGGCAAATCGCTGCGCCCGTAAGGCATCATCACACTCGGCGGGGAATCAAACCCGTCGACCAACAGCCCGCATTCATCATTGACGGAAAAATTATATGGCCCGCCCATGCGCGACATGCCCTTGGCGCGAAGGTCTTTCTCGGCGGCCTGTAGCAGCGCAAAAACGGTGTCATCATCACAAGCGCCGAGCGTATCGAGAAAACCAAAATGGCCTGTGGCATCATTATGGTTCTGCAAATGCACAGGATTCACGAAAGAGGCGATCCGGCCCACGGTCTGCCCGTCGCGTGTCGCCAGGAAATAGCTTGGCTGCAAGACCTCCAGCGCGCTGTTCTTGCTGGGATCAAAATGCTCCTGCCGCTCCATTCTGAGCGGCGGTCGCCAAAATGGCTCACCTCGATACGCTTGATAAGGCAGCTCCACGAACGTTTTGATATCGCTCGCATTTTCTGCTCGATGCACACGCACTTCCATGTCTATGAGTAGTAATCGCGCCGCTCAGCGGAGCAAGCGCTATTTCACCAACCGGATCGTGATTGCCGTGCCCTCTTCCGGCATGTCGAAAGCGGCCTCTTCAAATTTTGGGAATCCCCAGCGGAGTTTCGGGTTGGTCGAGAGCCCAAATGGCTCTTTTGGCATGAGGTTGATTTTCTGGTCCAGATCGCGATTGGCATTCTTATCATGATAGGTCGCGACGGCGTAACGCCCTGCAGGTTGGGCTTCGAAACAGACGGTTTGCGGGCCATCTTCCGCGGCCACGCGAATTCTGTGAATGCGTGACTTCTTCTTCAGGAAGTCGCGCTTGCTGGGGCGATACAATTCAACCGCAAGAATGCCGACGCCAGTCACGCCATCCACGGTCACTTGCACCTGTCCGGTCCCCGGGGCGCAGGCCGCCGCGGCTTCATAGTCTCGGATATCAAGTTCGGACTGCGCGAACGCAGCCGGCAGAGTGGCCAGCATAGCCAGACAGATAAGGCGATAGAACATCCCGCTTCTTCTCGTCTACTCGTGGCAAAAAATAGGCAGAAAATCAGCAATCGCAATCAAGTTTTCGTGTTTGCGATCTTCAGTGGTTGGTTAAATGAACAGGTGTACAGATTCGAAAAGTGAGCTAATCGTCCGTATGCAGCGTATTCAGCGATATATTTTCAGCGAATGCACGCGCGTCTTTGGCGGGCTGTTGCTGCTTGTGGTCAGCATCCTGTTGCTGGAACGGCTATTGCGGATCGCGGATCTGGTCTCCCGTTCACCCGGAAATTTTGGCGAAGCCATTTACATGCTCGGAAACCTCGTCCCCCACTATGCCGGGATCGGCATTCCGGCAGCATTTTTCCTGGCCGTCTTGATTACGGTCAGTCGCATCAGTCGCAGCGGCGAATTGGTCGCGGTCTGGGGCATCGGCAAATCGCTCTTCATGATCTCCAAACCCTTCATGATCATGGCGGTGCTGCTGGCCAGTGCACTTCTGATCACGTCTGGAATTTTACAGCCGCTGTCGCGCTATGAGTATCGAAGCCTGGTCAATTCGATCGCTGAATCCAGTATTGAAACTGTGTTCATTGAAGGGAAGTTTGTCGAGGCGGAGGACTGGACGGTCTGGACGGAAAGTGTCGACCTCAGCACTGGCGACCTGACCAGTTCATTCATTCTTGAGCGCCTGCCCGATGGCAGTCAGCGGCTTATCTCGGCTGCCTCTGGCGCCCTGGTTCGCAATGGCGGCACGATCTCGGAAATACAGCTGGAATCCGGAATGGGCGCCGACTTGCGCGCTGATGAAACGCTCGCCTCACGACTCGATTTTGACTCGCTGAACTGGCGTCCGCCTGATGCCCTGACGCAATTTCGAGCGCGGGGAAAGGATGTCCGCGAGCTCACGCTTTGGGAATTGTGGGGACCAGCAAACGCGACAGCACTATCCGCTGACACGCAGATAGATCCGCTCGAAGCGCAGGTCTCAATCCATGACCAATTAGCGCGGTTCGTCCTGATCCTGATCCTGCCTTTGATCGCAGTGCCGTTTGGCTTGAGCTATGGTCGCAATCCGCCGTCCAATGCGATCCTGATCGGTTTGATCACCCTGATCGCAATTCAACAATTGCTCGAGCTGGCAAAGTCGCTGGCGCTGGATGGCGTCGTTCCGCCTTGGGCTGGCAGCTGGGGCGTTATCATCATGGTCAGCATTGCCGGGCTGATGCTGTATCTGCGCAGTGCGACCACCATGGCGCAACCACCTCTTTCTGCCCTGCCCGATATTCGCTTGCCGCGCTTGCTGCCTGCAAAACCCAATTCGGAGCGCCCCGCTTCATGAAACGAGTTCGAGCCTATTTTGCCCGGCTGTTTCTGGCGCGCTGGTTTGTCACGACATTTGCTCTTCTGGCGCTGCTCAGCGTTGTCGACTCGATCGGTGCGGCGGACATTCTGCCTGAGGATTCAGGCCCGCTCGATGCCTTGAAATACACGCTGCTGCGCCTGCCATCCTTGTATGATCGTATCTTCATGTTCGCGCTGTTTGTCAGCCTCCTGCTGACCTTCCTGTCCTTGATCCGGCGACAGGAATTGGTGGGATTTGTCTCGATGAGCATCTCACCCCTGATGCAGGCCAGAGCGCTCATCCCGACTGTATTGGTCATCTCGATCGCCTCACTTCTTTTCATTGATCAAACTGTCCCGCGCACCGTCTCGGTCCTGGAGAACTGGCTCGGGACAGATGCGTTCATGGAGGAAGATGCCGGAAAGCCACGTTCTCTGTGGATCGCAGATGCCGGTTCTTTTGTGGAGATTGGCAGTGTCCAGGGAGACGAATTGTCGGATGTCGTGGTCTATCAAAGGGATGGCGCGGGCAAGCTGTCGGCAATCACATATGCTGATCGCGCGCGCTTCACTGGCCAAGGTTGGGCGCTGAGTAATCCGAACAGTATCAGCCTCGACTATTCTGACACGGCGCCAATTGAGCTTTGGCGAACCGATCAAACGCCTGTCACGCTGCAAAAGCTGGGAACGTCGCCGCGCAACCTGTCGCTCGGCGAACAATATGATCTATCTCAGCTCCGAGGGTCCGGTGTTCGTCCATCAACAGCCTATCTGGTTTGGTTCTTCGATCGGTTGACTATGCCGATCATCGCGCTTGGCTTCGTGTTGGTCGCGGTGCCCTTGATGCAAGCATTGGGTCGTCGTCAAACAGGTGACCAAAGGCTGATGATCGGAATCGCGATCGGGTTTGGTTATTTCATTTTCGATGGGGTGCTCAAAACCGTGGCTGAAAGCGGCGGCATCTCTCTGCCGATGGCAATTGGTCTTCCAATCCTGTTGCTGCTGGGATTGGGGATCCATCTCAATCTCAATGCTGAGCGGGTGAAATGACGCAATCTCCCGTCTTTGTCATCAACCCAAAAAGTCACAAAGTGAACATACAGGGCTCCATACTGACGCAAATTGCCGTCGATTATGGCGACATCCCGATCGTCAATTTTGATGGCCGCACGCCACTGGATGACGCCCTGACACCATTGCTGCAACAAGGCAGAGATACAATCTATGTCGAAGGCGGAGACGGGACGGTGCTGGCCGCACTGACGACGTGTTTCGCGAACCGGTCTTCTGGTACGCCATTGCCCCGCCTGGCCATCCTTCCGGGGGGAAGCACCAATCTCGCGCATCAGGTGTTTGGCCTGAAGCAGGTTGATGCGGCTGCGCTCAAGCAACGCCTGGATCAACGACATCAGGGCAACCTTCGGCCAGAGCTCACAGCTCACAAAGCTTTGCTGATCGAAACCTCCGAAACCAAAACGCCCTTTGTCGGATTCTTGCTATCAACCGGGTCTCTGGCGCGATTGATGCTCTATACGCAAGAGAACCTGCATGGGAAGACGCGTGGCTGGGTCTCAATCGCGCGTGCAATCTTCCAATTGGCACTGTTTCCGCGATCAACCAAATATGCCGATGGCCAACCGCTGATCCGACCAAGTCCGTTCACACGCATTGATACTGACTCTTCGGAGCAGACCTCCGAGAAAACCTTTACGATCTTGTCGACCTTTCGCGAACTCAGCCTTGGCTTGAGTCCGTTCTGGGGCCGCGATGATGCCGCGATCGGCTTCACTCACGCCGCATGGCCGATCCGTCGCCTGCGCCTCGGCATTGCGAAAGCCGTTCTGGGCGGTGCGCCAAAGTCACTCGAGCGCCACGGCCTGATAAGTGAAGGCTGCTCGGAACTGGTTTTCCGAACCGAAGGTCCTGTTATTCTGGACGGCGAGGAATTGCCCATGCCGAAAGACAAGACGTTCAAGGTGTCTGTCTCGCCAGATCTGGAGTTCATCCGATGAGCCACGTAACACAGGTGGCAGAGCTGAAGCGCATCATCGAAAGCGAGCAACGCCCCATCGGGGATCGCGCTGAATCGCTGGTGGCCGAGATTCGCCGCAAGCATGCCGGCGTGGAGAAAGCGCTTCTATTCTACGGCTCCAGTCTTCGAGCAGGGGAAGGCTCGGGCAAAATGCTCGACTTCTACGTCTTGGTAGACTCGTATCGAGACGTTCATGGGCTCGGCCTCAAACAATTGGGCTCATTCCTGGCCCCGCCAAGCGTCCATTATTGCGAAGCAGACGGTGCCGATGGCGAGCGCTTGCGCAGCAAATATTCCATCGTCAGCCTGTCCGCTTTCCGCCGTCGCGCGCGGGGCGGCGCTTTTGAGTCGATGCTGTGGGCCCGTTTTGCACAGCCGACTCTCTTGATTTGCCCGGACCCGGACCTTCGCGAAGATCTGCTCGAAACACTCGCCCAGGCGAGCCACCACTTTCTTCGCGAGACAGCTCCGCTATTGAAGGGAGAGCGTTCCAGGACAGCGATCTGGGAACGCGGACTTATGGAGAGCTACAAAACCGAACTTCGACCGGAAGACGCGTCGGGCCGATCAAAGCAAATCGTGGCCAAACATGCGGAGCGTTACGCACAACTCGCGTCAGCTGTTTTTCCGCCTGGAGACACTCCTACAACCATAGAGCTGCCTGATACCGGCTTGTTGCGGCGCAATTTATGCCGTCTGCGCTGGTTTGGACGACGTCTGGTGGGCAAACCCATGGGGGCGTTCCGGGTCATGAAGGCATTCTTCACGTTCGATGCCGGGCTCGATTATGTCCTGGAGAAGATCAAGTCGCACAGCGGCGCAGAGATCGAAGTCAGTGACCATGCGCGCAAATACCCATTGCTGCACGCACCCGTCCTGGCCTGGCGTCTGTTTCGAAAAGGCGCGTTCCGCTAGATCAGGACAGGGTCGAGAACGCCTCGAGCACCTGATCAATTTCTTCTTCAGTATGTGCCGCGCTGACGCTCAGGCGCAACAAGCTGGTGCCGCCAGGCGTTGCCGGTGGCACAGCGAGATTGACATAGACGCCCTGCTCAAACAGTCGGTTCCATTCCATCACCGCGGTCGCTTCATCCGGGCGCCGAACAGCGATCACAGGCGATGCGGGCGCGCACAGGTCATAGCCCATTTTCGACAAGCCCTCATGCAGGCGGTTTGACATCGCCCACAAGGAATCCCGCAATTGCGGCATCGCTTGCAATTCTTTCAACGCGGCGCGCGCGGCTGCGATATTGGCCGGTGCGCCCGAAGCTGTGAACATATAGGCCCGGCTGGTCAGCCGAACACTCTCGAATTCCGGATGTTTGGACACACAGAAGCCGCCAATCGATGCCAGGCTTTTTGAGAACGTGCCGGAGATGAAATCTACGTCTTGAAGCACGCCCTGCGCTTCCGCAATTCCACGGCCCTTGTCGCCAAAGCATCCGACGGAATGCGCTTCATCGACGAAGATCATCGCATCATGAGCATGCGCGACCTCGACCATTTCAGCCAGCGGTGCAACATCACCAAACATCGAATACATGCCTTCGACGACGACCAGGCGTCCCCCCGTCTCAGGCAGCCGTTTCAAGCGCCGGGCCAGGTTTTCCGGATCATTATGGCGGAACCGGTGCGTGGCGGCATCGGTCAGGCGGCAGGCATCATAGATACAGGCATGGCTATCCGCATCGATCAGAATGTGATCCTCCCCGCTCGCCAGCGCGCTGATGGCGCCGAGATTGGTCTGGTAGCCGGTGGTGAACACGATCGCCGATTGCATGTCGAAGAAGGACTTTAATTCCTGCTCCAGCTTCGCATGATCGCCATAGGTGCCATTGGCTTGCCGACTGCCTGTCGTCGCAGACCCCAGGGTTTCAATCGACTCGATCATGGATTGCCGCACGTTCTGATTGAAGGTCAGGCCAAGATAATTGTTCGTGCCGACCAGAACGATCTCGCGACCTTTATACAAGGCACGCGTCGGCGACAGGATCTCATCGAAGGGCACGCCAATCGGGCTCTCACCGAGCATTTTCGCCATTTCATGACGCTCGGTTATGGCCGCGAACTTGTCGAATAACGGCTTGTTATGCTTGGTCTTAGTCAGCACCGATCAAGTCATCCACTACATTGGTCAGCTCACCCACAGTATGTGTGGTCGAGATCAATTCCATTGAAATACTAATATCATAAGCGTCCTCAACCTCCATTATTAGGTCGAAAACATCAACTGAGTCGATCTCCAAATCAGCGACGATCCTTGTATCATCTGTGATTTCCGTGCCTTCCGGGATGTACTCGGCCAGCACCTTGCAGATCGTCTCAAAAATCTTGGACTTCTTCGTCACTCTACTTCCCCGACAGGATCTGCCCTCAAGATCGTTGCTCGCCCAGACACGCAACGAACACCTCTTTCAGACTCATGGCATTTCGCACCGGTTGATCATAGGTCCAATCTACAGCTAGCAATTCGCGCACCTTGTTGAGCGAGAGCGACAAAGGCCGCCGCGTTACGGTCGTGATCCCATCGGCACCCGCGCCGAGCGCTTTCATCAGCCCGGGCCAGGTCCGAATGATCCTGACTTTCCGATCAAGAACTTCGCCGGATGTGGAGGCAATCTGAGTCCAGTTTGTGGATGCCACAGAACAGGGTTCCAGAAGGGATTCGCCAGCGGCGGTTGCATCAATGGTTTCGATTATTTGCGACACCAGATCATGAACGGATATGACCGCAAATGACCGCGTCTTCCCTTTCGGTTCAGACGGCGCCGGCAACCAGCCCGCCCGGATAAGGTCGAACATCGGCGCCAACATGGGATCACCCGGTCCGATCACCGCAGGCGGGCGAATAATGGTGATCCGCATTTGTGCCGCGAAGGGCTGAAGCGCGGCCTCACTCATCGCCTTGGACGCGGCATAGCTGGAGATCCACGGCGCCCGCGCGGCCTGTGATGAGACACAGATAAAATGCTCCACCCCCGCAGCCGCGGCGCACGCCGCCATATTATGGGTGCCGATGACGTTGGCTTTATGAAACCCGTTTGCATTCACGGATGTCGTGGCCCCTGCGAGGTGAATGCAGGTGTGCGCGCCGTTCAGCAGGGACCGGATCGCATCACGATCCTGTAGCGACCCGGATACAATCTCAGTCGACTCCGGAACCCTGACGGTGCGGTTTCTTTTCGATCGAATGAGAGCGCGTGTGGGCTGATGCCGCGCATCCAGACGGGTCAACAAGTGAGACCCGATAAAGCCGGTCCCGCCGGTAACCGCTATACTTCCCCGAACCGTCGACTTGGTCAGGTCTGTCATTCCGCCAAAACTGGAATCGCTGATTTCACGTCGAACGCACCAGAGATGAATTTCTGCCGAGTCCGCATACGGCTCAGTTTGCCAGACGAAGTCATGATCAGACTGCGAGTCGGCACGAGAATAACTTCGATGGGCGCCCCAACCGTTTGCCGGACATTCGCGGTGACTTCAGACAGCAGGGCTTCACGTTGCTCTGGTTCACGGGCTTTGCACTCCGCGAGCAAGTAGATGTGCCCATTGCCATCATCATCGGACAGTTTGAACGCCGCAGATTTGGGAATTTGCCGCCCGCCAGCCTTTTCCGCGGTCCATTCAATGTCTTGTGGCCAGATGTTTCGGCCATTCCACAGGATCAGATCCTTGTGGCGGCCCGTGATGATCAGCTGGCCATTCAGCCAATAGCCGAGATCGCCAGTATCGAGCCAACCCTCTTCATCGGTCAAAGGTACGATGCCCAACTCCCGATCCAGAATTCCCGGCGAGACGCTATCCCCTCGGAACATGATGCGGCCGACCACGCGCTCATCGACCTCATTGCCATCATCATCGCAGATCTTCATCTCATGACCGGGAATGGCCTGACCACAGGCAATCAAGGCCCGTTGATTGCGTTCTTCCGTCATCGCATTGGCTGGGACTGCGCGCTGCTGTGATCGCATAATATCGGAATTGATCACATCAACCTGAAACCCGGTATGTAACGGACTGAACGAAACCGCGACGGTGGCTTCCGCAAGCCCATAGCTCGGGACAAAAGCGGTTTCACAGAACCCATGCTCGGCAAACGTATCGGCAAATTTCCGAAGCGCCTCTTCGCGGACCATATCGCCGCCAATGCCAGCCACCCGCCAGCTTGAAAGATCCAGGTCGCCGCCCCGCCAGCGTTTCGCACTGATCTCGTATCCGAAGCTCGGGCTGTATGAATGTGTGGCCTTGTTCTCGCTGATCAGTTTCAGCCAGGTCGATGGCCGTCGCGCGAAGGAGTGCGAGTCAATATAATCGACGGAAAGCTGCGCCATCATCGGCGCCAGGAACTGCCCGATCAGGCCCATATCGTGGTAGAGCGGCAACCAGGAGGAAATGCGATCCCCGGCGCCGGCTTCCAGTCCGAGCTGAATCGCCCGGCAATTTGTGGTCACGCTTTTCTGACTGCCGACAATCCCTTTTGGAGAACTCGTGCTGCCGGACGAGAATTGAATGTAACACATGTCGTCCGCCGCAAATGGACGAAGGTCAGAGACCGTTTGCGTGAAGTCGGAGCCATCCAGATTTCCGACCTGCATCCCACTCTGCTGCAGCGCTTCTTTTGCGACGCCCAGAATCGAGGTCGGCGCCAGCAGACAGTGCAGACCAGCTGTCTCACAAATGCGTTTGAGCTGATCCTTGTAAAACGCGTTGCTGCCCAAGGTGACCGGCACGGAGATCGGGACGGGCAGAACACCCGCATACTGACAGGCGAAGAACATCACAGCGAAATCCGGGCTGGTTTCGGCGATCAGTCCGATCAGTTCTCCAGGCTCTGTCTCTGTGGTCAGCCGCGCCGCCATTTCGACGGCCCGCGCGCGAAGTTCGCCATAGGTCAACGCACATTCAAGATCACCGCGGACAGAGTAAAAATTCAGCCCGGTCACGCCATTGGCAGCATAGTCCAAGGCTTCGCTGAGCGTTTCAAAGCCGCCGCAATTGAACTCGATACTGTTCGCGTTCGGGGTTCTTACCTGCATTGTCAGCCCTCATCGCCAGCAGCTATCCCACAAAGCTGTCACTCTACTCAGATGTACGTCTGTTCATCTTCATGTCACATATTTTTTGCAAAAAACAACTTTTTCATCAGTGTCGTGAACAAATGTGAACCGATTCGTGGCGGTTTTCGTTTGGGATTCCCTGTGTTTTTTGTCACAAATCCCTTCTGTGAACGGAGGGAATTCGGTGAAACTGCTGAATACGATGATGGCCCGAGTGATAAAAACGGGCACGTTGATCATCATTGATGCTGATGGACAATCCCATCAGCACGGCTCTGGCGACGCCCCACAAGCCACGGTCAGACTGACCGACAAATCCTTGTATCGAAAATTGTTTCTCAACCCGGAGCTTTATGCGGGCGAGGCATATATGGATGGCACGCTCGTGATCGAGAACGGGTCCATTCGCGACCTTCTGAAAGTGTTCGCGTTGAACCGTACCGGGTTGCGAAGTCATCCCGTGCAAAAAGTTCTGAAATCCTGGCTCAAACGCATCCGCCGATGGCATCAGCGCAATGCAGCCACCGCATCGCGCAAGAATGTCCAGCACCATTACGATCTGTCGAACGATTTCTACAAACTCTTCCTCGATGAGAATATGCAATATTCCTGCGGCTACTGGCCCTCGGAAGACATCACGCTGGAAGATGCCCAAAGATTGAAAATGGCGCATATCGCCGCCAAGCTGAACCTGAAACCTGGCATGCGGGTTCTGGACATTGGATGCGGCTGGGGCGGCCTCTCCATCTACATCGCGCAGAATTTTGACTGCGAAGTGGTTGGTGTCACCCTGTCGGACGAGCAATTGGCCCTCGGGCAGGCGGGCGTGAAAGAGGCTGGGCTGGAGCACAAGGTCTCGTTGCGGCTGCAGGATTATCGACACGTCCAGGAAACCTTCGACGCTGTGGTCTCGGTCGGCATGTTCGAACATGTCGGCGTGGCGCATTATAAAGAGTATTTCTCAGCCATTCATGACCGACTCACAGATGATGGATGCGCCCTCGTTCATTCGATCGGGCGCAAGGGCGGTCCGGGGACAACGGGCGCCTGGATTCGCAAATACATCTTCCCCGGCGGGTATTCCCCTGCCCTGTCCGAAACCTTCGCAGAAATCGAGAAAGCGGGTCTCTGGGTCACGGATTGTGAGATCCTGCGTCTGCATTATGCCCACACTTTGCGCGAATGGGACAATCGCTTCCAGGCCAATCGGGACAAAGTGGCGGAGATGTTCGATGAATCCTTTTGCCGAATGTGGGAATTCTATCTGATTGTCAGCGAGTTCACCTTCAGGCACGGCAAACACATGAATTTCCAGATTCAACTGAGCAAGACGGTGGACGCGCTCCCGCTCGCACGCGACTATATGCTCGAAACGGAACGAACCCTGGTGAGCTGAAAATGGCGCCGACAGATACAGTCGAAAAACCATCCACGCTGACCAAGCCGCGGCGCGCCTTTATCAAGAGGAATGGCAAGAAACTGATGCGCTGGGTGGCCGGCTATCAGTCCCGGCAATCGAAAGTGCCTGATACACCCGTCGTGCCGAACATGCATTTTCAGAATCTTGAAGCCATTCAGAAAGAATGGCCGACCATATTGAAAGAGGCCCAGGACGTGCTGGCCTATCGGGATGTCATCCCGGGCTTCCAGGACATTTCGCCGGATCAGTATCGCCTCGCAAAGGGCCGCAACTGGCGGACATTCATTCTCTATGGCTTTGGCAAGCGGCTCGAGACCAATACCAAATTGACGCCCCGCACGGCGGAACTGCTCGACACGATCCCGAACCTGCAAACGGCGATGTTTTCCATCCTGTCGCCGGGCTATCACATCCCGGCCCATAAAGGTGTCACGAAGGGCATTCTGCGCGCCCATATCGGCCTCATCGTTCCCGATGAAGCCGAAAAATGCCGTATCCGAATCGATGATGAAATCGTTGCCTGGAAACCCGGCGAACTGTTCGTGTTTGATGACACATATGAGCACGAAGTCTGGAACGAGACTGACCAGGAGCGGGTCATCCTGCTGTTCGACTTTGATCGACCGATGAAATTTGGTGGACGCGTGCTCAACCATTTATTGCTGGCGGCGATGAAACTGACGGCATTCTATCGTGATCCCAAGAAGAACCTCGAAGCCTCTGAAGCCCGACTTGAGCGGGCAATTGCCAAGCGCAATGAGATGCTTGAACGTCTTTAGCCGATCATCCCGGATCATTCGATAACCAAAGTATCGCGCGCAATGCGGGTAGACCAAACTGCTTTGAGCGGCGAAGTTGATGCCTCAACACAAGAAGGTCCAGCATGTCTGTTTTTGAAAATGTCGTCATTTGTGAGCCCCTGCGAACGCCAGTCGGTGCGTTCGGCGGCGCGTTTCAGTCGGTTCCGGTACACCAGCTTGCGACGCGGGTGGTGTCCGAAATCGTCGCTCGAACCAAGCTTCCTGGTGACGCGGTGGATGATGTGATTTTCGCCAATTGCTATCCCACAATGGATGCGCCAGCCCTTGGCCGCGTGGTGGCACTGGATGCGGGATTACCGGTCACGGCAGGCGGGATTCAGCTCGACCGCCGCTGTGGCTCGGGACTGCAAGCGGTGATCTATGCGGCGATGACCGTGGCCACCGGAGGCGCTGACCTCGTCATCGCCGGTGGGGCTGAAAGCATGAGCCGCGCGCCCTTCTACTCCACGGAAATCCGCTGGGGCGTGAAATCACCGAACATCCGGCTTGAGGATGGCCTGACACGGGGTCGCGTGACCGCAGGCGGCGAACACTATCCGGTGCCGGGCGGCATGATCGAGACCGCTGAGAATCTGCGCAAGGAATATGGTATCTCGCGCGAAGCACAGGACACGCTCGCGGCGCGGTCTCAAGCGCGGGCAGGCGCGGCGATGCAGAACGGCGTGTTTGCTGAGGAAATCGTCCCGGTCACGGTGAAAGGGCGCAAAGCCGACACGATTGTTGATTCAGATGAACACCCACGACCCGGCACGACGCTTGAGAAGCTCTCGACCCTGAGACCGATCATGGGCAAGTCAGATCCGGACGCCACGGTCACGGCGGGCAATGCCTCTGGTCAGAATGACGGCGCCGCCGCCTGTATCGTTACCTCGCGTGCGATGGCGGAAAAGCATGGTCTCAAGCCGATGAGCCGTATGGTCAGCTGGTCCCTCGCTGGCGTTCCCCCGAAGACGATGGGCATTGGACCCGTGGCGGCAACCGAAAAAGCGCTGGCACGCGCTGACTTGTCCTTGCAAGACATGGATCTCATCGAACTCAATGAAGCGTTTGCAGCGCAAGTGCTGGCCTGCACCAAAGCCATGCAGCTGGGTGACGATGATTTTGATCGGATCAATGTCCACGGATCGGGAATTTCGCTCGGACACCCGGTCGGGGCGACCGGTGTGCGCATTCTGACCACACTGCTCCGGGAGATGGAGCGGCGTGAGGCACGATATGGCCTCGAGACCATGTGTATTGGTGGCGGTCAGGGACTGGCCGCCATATTCGAACGCATTCATTGAGGGAAAAGATGTCCCGCTCATAACGTGTGAGCGTGTCGTCTTCGTGAGCCTTCCGCCGCTGGCTAGCTGTGCCGCAATTTTACTCTACTGCGATGAATCTGAGCAAAGCTTCACCAGAACTGAATCTTGAGATCAGTTTTTGGCGACCTAATAATTGCATCGCTCGCGATTGGGTGATGAATTCTCGAAAGCGTGTTCACATCTGCTGCAACGGAATCCGAAATGAACCTTTTTCAGAAACTCGTACTCCCCCTGGCAATCGGTTTGGCTGGTTGCGCGCAAGCTGTCAGCTCGACGGTTGAGGATGCCGTTGCTGTCGCGCCGATGGCGCCTCTGGACGAGACCCCTCGCCTCGCCATTCTCGCTGCTTATCAGCCCGAGATTGATGCCCTGTTGCCAAGCTTGACGGCAGTTGAAGAGTATCAGGTCAATGGCGTGACGTTTTACACGGGCCAAATGGAAGGCGTGGATGTCGTCGTCTTCATGACCGGCATCAGCCTCGTCAATGCCGCCATGAACACGCAGCTGGTCATCGATCATTTTGAGATCGAGGCCATTCTGGTCAGCGGGGTTGCCGGTGGCGTAGACCCGGCGCTCTCATTCGCGGACGTCACGGTGCCTGCGAAATGGGGACAATATAATGAGATGGTCTTCATGCGCGAAGCATCGCCGGGCGAATTCGTGCCGCATCCCGGCCTTGGCCCGCAGTTCGAGCCGTTCGAATTCATGGGGCCGCGCGGCATGCATGTCCGCTCCGCCGCCGATCCGAACCCGGCAGAACGGAAATTCTGGTATGAAGCCGATGCGGACCTGATGGCGGCGGCGCAAGTCGCGGCCGAGACGGTGGAATTCAAGCAATGTGTGGACGTTGAAACCTGCCTTCCCCGCGTGCCGATTGTGACGCTTGGTGGCAATGGCGTCACAGGCTCGATCTTTCAGGACAATGCGGCGTTTCGGGAGTATCTGTTCGAGACGTTTGACGCGCAAGTCGTTGAAATGGAAACCTCCGCAATCGCGACGGTCGCCTATGCCAATGGCATTCCCTATATCGGGTTTCGCAGCCTGTCCGATCTCGCTGGTGGCGGCGGCGGCGTCAACGAGTATCCGATTTTTGAAGTGCTGGCAGCGGAGAATGCTGCGGCTTTCCTGCGGGCGTTCCTGATCGCCTATCGCACCTGAGTCGTCGCGCTCAGCTGCTCTTACTCCAGCATTGCGGGCGTCGGGATCGTATCTTGATAGACGTCCCAATTTCCCGTCAGTTCATCCAAGACAGCGCCGCCAACCAGGTACAAGGCTTCGAGAGACGCCTCCATGCCAGCATAGCCTTCATTCTCACCCAGCAGGTTTTCTGCTGCGGTCTTGCCTGGCGGTTGCATCGTGTAATTGCTGCCGGTGCGCAACACCATGAAACGATCCTTGTCGACCCGCCCAATCTCATCGAGATACTGGATCGAGGTATAAGTGCCGGTATCTTCCATGGCCGAAGTGACAAAGTCGGTCTGTCCATCGCTCCAATAGTCAACCCAGGCATTGGCCCACTTATTCATGATCGCGCCATGCCAGAACGTCATCGCCGCGAGATGCCCCCCTTTCAGGACAAAGGGTGGCTTCTGAGCCATCTCATGCTCGGTATAGAGCGCGCGCGTCTCTTCCAGCCCGGGCAGGTCCGGGATCTCGACATCCCTGGTCAGTTCGAAGGCCCAGTCGCGCAAGTCTTCGTTGATCAGGAACATCTCGCCGCCATCCGGCTCCGGTTTGCCAGGATCATAGGGAAACTGGGTGCGACGCGCGAAATAGCCGGTCGGCCAATCCTCAGGCTTTTCGCGGGCATCGATATGATGCGCCAGATCGCCATCCACCAGATAGGCAGACCATACAGCAGACCCGATCGAGGCGTCTTCCGGATCAATCCCGGCAATGCCGGCGACCAGCCAATAAGCCTTGCTGAGATCAAAGCGCGTGTCGAGGCCAAGCGCCATGGTCGAGGCGGTCGACTTGGCCGTGCCAATGCCGGTCACCATGGCCAGGATCTGCGCATCAGGATCATAGAACAGGGAATGATGCGAATGCGGGAATTCAATCTCAACATCAAACGGGCGACGTTCTTTCCAGAGCTGGAACTCCCCCGGGCGATCGCCTTCATCCGCGCCAATTTCGAACATCGTAACCAGAACAGCTTTCACCGGCAGTGGATTGGCGCAGGGTTCGGCAATGACGCAGATCGTGGACTCGCTCGCCTGTGTCGTCGTGCCCGGTGATGACGCGCTGCTACAAGCCGTCAGGACCACCAGGCCTGCGCCGAGAAGGATGTTTCTCGTTCCGATGCATCGGATCATTTCGCTCACTCCTCAGCCAACCCTTATTCTGCGGTCCAAAGTGCCCGCTTCTCACAGATGGTCAATTGGCGAGAGCGTGCGAATAATTCGCGCGCCATTTCTGCGCACTTTGCTATCAAAATGTGGGGCAAGTGATGCAGAATTAGCCTTCCCCAACACACCAGGACACGTCAGACTGCCCAAACTCGCTGAGGCGTACAGATTTGTTATCATCTTGACGGCAAATTAGGCTTCGCACCGCGCTGCACGGCCCATTTAGTCAGGAGAGTTTCGTTAATGCATTCTGCGCCAAACCGCGTGCTGAAAGGCAGACTGCTGACCTTTTCCGACCGCCCGGTTGATGTCGATCACACAGACTGTTTCTCATATGAGGCAAATGGCGCGCTCGCCCTGGAAGCGGGGAAGATTGCATGGCGGGGTCCGTTCGCGGACCTCCCCGACCGTTACAAGACCTGGCCGGTCATCGATCATTCAGCGCACCTCATTTTGCCTGGCTTCATCGACGCACATACGCACTATCCGCAAATGGAAGTGATCGGATCTTATGGCGCGCAGCTTATAGACTGGCTTGAAACCTATACCTTCCACCAGGAGGCCAGGTTCGAGGATGAAACGCATAGCGCAACGCTCGCTACGCTATTCTTCGACGAATTGATCAATCACGGCGTGACAAGCGCCGCCGTTTATACGACCTCCCATCCCGCCTCCACGACCGCCTTCTTCAAGGAAGCGCTTGCGCGAAACATGTGCATGATTGGCGGCAAGGTCCTGATGGACCGCCAGGCCCCTGAGACTGTAACCGACACGCCGCAGCGCGCCTATGATGAAAGCGCGGCCCTGATCGACACCTGGCACGACAAGGCGCGGCTTGCCTACGCCATCACGCCCCGCTTCGCATTGACCTCGACCCATGAACAAATGTCGGCAGTGCAGGCTCTGATCGAGGAACATCCGGACTGTTATGTCCAAACGCATCTCTCCGAGAATCTGTTCGAGATCAGTGAAACACTGCGCCTGTTTCCAAACGCGCCAGACTATACCGGCGTGTATGAGCGCTTCGGTTTGCTCGGCCCGAAATCGCTGTTCGGGCATTGCATTCATCTCTCCGATCGCGATCGCGACGCCCTGTCGGCCTCAAACTCCGTCGCCGTCTTCTGCCCCTCATCCAACCTGTTTCTGGGCAGTGGCTTGTTCGACTATTCTGGCGTGCAGGCCGCTGACATCCGCATCGCCTTCGGATCTGACATCGGCGCCGGCACCAGTTGCTCCATGCTCGCGACCGCGGCCGACGCTTATAAAGTCTGCCAGTTACGTGGTCACAGCCTGAATCCGCTCGAGAGCTTTTATGGCCTGACGCTCGGCAATGCGCGGGCGCTCTCTCTGGAAAGCCGGATCGGGACGCTCGACATTGGCACTGACGCCGATCTGATCGTGCTCAACAGCCAGGCTACGCATGCGATGCGCACGCGTATGCTGTCCGTCGAGTCCCTCAGCGACGAGCTATTCGTGATTCAAACGCTGGGCGATGATCGCGCCATTGAGGAGACTTACATTGCCGGCGACGAGCAAAAGTCAGGCCTGAAAGCCGCAAACCGCCTTTAACGCTCTTCCGGCGTCAGCCATTTTTTGACCTGCGGCGGCTCATAGCTCATCAGGCTATCGATCAGGGCGTTGGGCTCATCCCCGGTCAGTGCCATCTGGCGGTGCACCGAACGGACAAAGCCTTCCTCAACCATCACATCAAAAAAGCGTTCGAGCGCGTCATAAAATCCATTTACATTATAGAAGGCCAAGGGCTTTCGATGCACACCCAATTGTGTCCAGGTCCACACCTCAAACGTCTCTTCCATCGTTCCGATTCCGCCTGGCATGCAAATGAAGGCATCTGACAGGTCGTGCATGATTTGCTTCCGCTCATGCATCGAATCGACAACATGCAGCTTGGTCAGTGACGGGTGCGCCTGCTCAAGTTCAAACAGCTGGCGCGGCAATACGCCGATCGCTTCCCCGCCTTTGGCCATAGCGCCATTGGCAACGGCGCCCATCGTGCCATCGCGCGCGCCGCCATAGACCACACCATAACCGCGCTCGGCGATTAGTTCGCCCAGTTCAAACGCAGCTTGCATATACTTTTCACCGCGGCCGGTATTTGAGCCGCAAAACACACATATTCTCATCGATGCTATTGCTTTCTTCTTATACTTTACTCTGTCGTCTCACTCAGATTCACGCCGTCATGAGGACAACCAAACGGTCATACTGGTGAGCGATCACAAATCACACTGCACTATTTTTTAGAGCGCTTCGTCTCTCTATTAGCGTCTTTGGGAACGCTAGCGCCAGCTCTATTGCATACAAAACACAGCGTTATCTGGATCGCAGTTCAGCCGTGTTTGGCCCAGCGAAAAGCAAATCGGACCTTCATATGCGCAAATAATGTGCACACTGATCCTCGTGATCCACCCAATGGCACAAACAGTTGAGTCTGATTGCGACGACGGCTCGGTATCGGATCAACGCTAGGCATCCCCCGACCCGACAGAGTGTTTCGGACCGGAATGCCCTCGATTGGCGGAAGTTAAGTACAGCAAACAAGGGTCTGCTCGAAATCGACCCGAAACCGAATAGAGGGATTACGTTATGAAGTTCAATCAGCCCCTGGGATCATCCTTGCGTGGCAGTGCCCGGAAACCGCTGTCAGAGCTTCTGCGCTCGACCATCGCGGCCAGCGCGCTTTGCCTGGGTATGACCGCCACATCCGCCTGGGCTCAGGAAGACGCGCCAGAAGACGAACAGGAAGAACTCGTACAGGAAACCGTCGTGGTGACGGGCAGCCTGCGCGCCCTGCCCGTCGAAGATGTTGGGTCTGTCTTCGGATTTGACAAAAACCTGGTTGAGATCCCGCGATCGGCGTCGACGATTAGTTCGGAACAGATCGAACGATTTGGCATTACCGACATTTACGGCCTCGTCGCCCAGGCGCCCGGCACCTTTACCAACTCATTCTTCGGGGTTGGCGGCGCGCTCGATATTCGTGGTCAGGCCGGTGAGACCTATTTCCGCGGGGTCCGGCGACTGGACAATCCAGGCAACTATCCGACCCCGATCGGCGCTTCCGACCGGATCGATATTGTCCGCGGTCCTGCGTCTCCGATTTACGGGCCATCCAAGTCGGGTGGCTATATGAACTTCGTGCCGAAAACCGCGCGACTTTCGGCCGGCCAATATATTGACGAACCTGAAGGCGAGATTCGCTACACCGCGGGCAGCTGGGACAAAAGCGTTCTGGCAGCATCGATCACCGGACCGGGCAATCTTGGCGGCCAGCAATTCGGCTATCACCTTTATGCTGAAGTTGAAGACTCTGGCAGCTTCTATCGAAACATCGGCACCGAGCAGACCATTTTGCAGGCTGCATTCGACTCGGATCTGACCGACAATGTTCGGATTGAGTTTGGCGGCATGTACCATGACTATAAGGGCAAACAGAACGGGGGCTGGAACCGTGTCACCCAGGACCTGATCGATAACGGGACTTATGTCACCGGTAACGCGCAGGTGCTTGATACGGACGGCGATGGTGAATTGTCACCTTTTGAATTTCTCGCCGTCGGAAATTTCAGCCCATTCTTCGTTCCACCTTCCGCAGCCACCGACGCCGATTTCGCAGACTTCGGCTTCCTCGCGCTGGAGAATGTTGGAACCACTACTCTATCACGCTCAAACGTCATCCAGAGCGAAGACGACACGCTCGAGAATGAGTTAGTCACACTCTATTTCGACGTCATTTACGAGAATGATAGCGGCCTCGAGATCAAGAACCAGATGTTCTATGAGGCCTATGAGAACCTGAACGAAAACGATTACGGTTTCTCTCAGTTCCACGACTCCTGGGTGTTCGAGAACAAGCTCGTCATCACCAAAGAGTTCGAACTCGACTTTGCGGACATTACCGCACAGATCTCGCCGTCTATCCGTCATACCGACTTCCTGCACGGCGATGATTTCTTCTTCGAGTACTTCCACCGCGTGGATCTGACTCAAGGGTTCGATGCGCGGTCCAACCGATTGCTGGCAACCGAGGAGAATGGAAACTTCTCCAACTACGTCACCGGCGAATACACGAATTATGCGATTGCTGGCCTGGTTGATATTGAAACCGAGTTCGGCCTGAATTTCCTGCTCGGCTTGCGGGAAGACATCGTCGATGCAGAGTCGACCGCACTCGCCGATTTCGAGATTTTCCGTGATGAGGACTTTTCTGGATCTGACGAAGAGAATGGCACGTCCTGGAACGTCTCAGTGTCTTATGAGATCCCTGGCACAGGAATCATTCCCTACGTGACAGCCGCCGAACAGACGGTTGTCGTCGCTGGCCAAGGCGCGGAAATCTCGCCCGAGGCTCTGGCCCAAACAGCTAATAATTCGCCGACTGGCGAAGGGAGTGATCAGGCCTTCCTGAGCGCGACCGAGCTGACGGAATTCGGTGTCAAAGGTAACTTCCTTGACGATCGTCTCTATGCAGCGATTTCCTATTATGAGCAGGAGCGGACCGACCGGAACATTCAGTCCATCACGGTCAACCAGGATATCCAGACCGAAGGGGTCGAAGCCGAACTGCGCTGGGCGGTGAATGACAAGCTGCTTCTGACCGCCGCTTACACCAACACCAAAGTGGTCAACCTGACGATTCTTGAAGAAGGATCCCAGTTCAGCTTCCTTGGAGCAGAAGACCTGATCAACGTGTCTGACCCGTCCATCTATTATGGCGGACAACCCTTTGGTCTCGTCGCTCTGTCGGGAACAGAAGAGGCTGCGAAGCGGGCGGGTATCCCGGAGAATTTGTACTCCTTCACCGCAACGTATGAGTTCGACAGTGGCCTGGCTTTATCCGGCAGCGTCACCGATGTAGAAGAAGTCTTCTCGGGTCAGTCACAGGCTGTGACCTTGCCAGGGTACACGCTCGTCGACATTGGAGCGTCCTACTCGTTTGACAATTGGTTGTTCCGTCTGAACATCCAGAACGCTACGGATGAAGAGTACTTCCGCGCCAATTTCACGGAACTGTTCGGCAGCACAATCGTCCTGCCTGAAGAGCCGCGCAGCGTGCAGGCCTCGATCATCTACAAGTTCTAGACGTTAGAAACGAACCCAAATGAAAAGCCCCGCACGAGCCATCATGCGGGGCTTTTTCGTTGATCCTGTTTTCTGCCCTCCGGAAAGCAGATCAGACGCGTCCTAGCCGTCCAGGAAGATGAATTTTAGCAAGAAGAGTATCGCCAGGACTGCAACGCTCGGGCTCAACTGTTTCCACTTCCCTGCCCCCAGCTTCAGAGCAGCATAAGCGACAAAGCCAAGCCCGATCCCGGTTGCGATGGAATAGGTCAGCGGCATGGCCACGGCAGTGATCACGGCAGGAACAAAGGCGGTCATGTCGTCCCAGTCGACAGACGCCAATCCACCCACCATGACACATCCGACAAAGACCAGAGCTGGCCCCGTCGCATAGGTCTGGATGGCCCCGGCCAGGGGCGCGAAGAACAGGGCACACAGAAACAAGCCCGCGACCACAACAGCAGTGAGCCCGGTCCGCCCGCCAGCTTTGACGCCCGCAATGCTCTCGACATAGCTGGTCGCTGACGAGGTCCCGACCACGGCTCCGACCATGGTCGCTGTGGAGTCGGCCAGCAGCGCCTTGCGCAGACCGATGACGTGCCCCTTTTGGTCCAACAAGCCAGCACGATGGGCGACCGCGACGAGGGTTCCCGCGGTGTCGAACAAGTCGACGAACAGGAAGGAAATGACAATCACGACCAGTCCGATCTCTAACATTTGTGTCCAGTCCAGTGCGAACAGAGTCGGCTCTATGGAAGGCGGTGCAGAGACAATGGCGCTCGGTTCCGAAACACCCAGAAGCACGCCAGCTATCGTGATGGTCAGCATGCCGAGCAGGATCCCGCCCGGCACGTTTCGCGCCTCCAGGACAACGATCAGGATGAAGCAAAAAATCGCCAGCAAAGCAGGCGTCGCGGACAGATCACCGAGCCCCACAAGAGTTGCTGGATTGTCGACAACAATGCCGACGCTGGTCAGACCGATCATGATCAGGAATAGCCCAATACCTGCGGAAATGGAGAGCTTCAATTCGAGTGGAATGGAATTGATCACCCATTCGCGGATGGGCAGCACGCTGATAATCACAAACAGCACTCCGGACAGAAACACCGCCATCAAAGCGGCTTGCCAGGGGATGCCCATGCCGAGCACAACACCATAGGTGAAAAAGGCGTTCAGCCCCATGCCGGGCGCAATCGCGATCGGGAAATTGGCATAAAGCCCCATGATCAGCGTACCGATCGCCGCCGACAGGCAGGTCGCAACGAAGACCGAGCCCGGATCCATTCCGGCATTGGCGAGAATGTCTGGATTGACGAAGATGATATAAGACATGGCCAGGAACGTGGTGAACCCGGCGACGACTTCCTTGCGGATCGTGCTACCCCGATCTGAAATCGCAAAATACTTTTCAATCATGCTTGGTCCAACCCCCGCTGCATTTCATCCACCCTCCGCCAGTTTCCGTTAAGCGCATACAAGGGTTTTGACGCCCCAACATCAATGCCTCACATCATCCGTCGTCCGATTGCGATCCAGAGTTTTCCCGATGCCCGAATGCGGGACAGTGTTGCTCATATTTTAGGCCGCCGAGTGATCTCGCGAACGCATCGGATCTCGGGGCGATCAGGCCCTCCCCTTGGAATATTGCGGGCTACTGAACTGTTTTATTTGATTTTGTTGCAAGATGCCCGCGATGTGGTCTGATTTTTAGACCAGTGTTTCAAAGCGAGGCGCGCTCGACCCCCTTGCTCGACCTGGACACCACACCCTATGACAGGTCCTTCAATTCAGTGCATACTCAGCCTGAAAGAACGAGGACATTCATGATCCAATTCCTGTTGGACAAGAAGATACATCGGATCGAGTCCTGTGATCCAACGCAAACCGTGCTCGAATGGTTGCGCGAAGATCAGGTTCGCACGGGCACCAAGGAAGGGTGCGCGGAAGGCGATTGCGGCGCTTGCACCGTCGTGATTGGCGAACTGATCGACGACGCCGTGCGTTACCGCGCGGTGAATGCCTGTATCTATTTCCTGCCCATGCTAGATGGTAAGGAATTGGTGACGGTGGAGACTTTGGGCAGCGCCCAAAACCTGCATCCTGTCCAACAGGCCATGGCCGACGGCAACGCCACCCAATGCGGGTTTTGCACCCCGGGATTCGTAATGTCCCTGTTTGCCAGTTATCAGCAGTCTGACCCGGCACTGCCGGATCAAACCGATGATGTGCTGGCCGGCAATCTTTGCCGCTGCACGGGATATGCACCGATTCAAAAAGCTGCGGAGTCCTTGCAACCGGATGAAACAGAAAAACGTAGGTTTGGCGGGCCGGAAACCGTCGCCGCACTGAACTCGATCCAGCCGACAACCGGGACAGTTTCTGGCTTTAGCGATCCCAATTTCGAAACAGAACGCCACTATTTCGCGCCACTAACAGAAGCCGAACTCGTGGACCTTCTGGCGCAGCACCCGGGCGCCATCTTGATCGCAGGCGCAACCGATGTCGGGCTATGGGTCACCAAGCAACATCGATTGCTGGAGACCACTATATCACTTCACCAAGTTGAGGCGCTGCAGACTCTGAAACAAGATGGACCTGACCTGAGAATTGGCGCCATGGTTCGCTATTCGGATGCCTGGACCAGGCTACAATCGCTTCACCCGGACCTCGGCGAACTGGTGCGTCGGCTCGGTTCTGTCCAGGTCCGCAATAGCGGTACAATTGGTGGCAACATCGCGAATGGATCGCCAATCGGAGACATGCCGCCGCCGCTAATCGCGCTTTCCAGCCGCCTGGAATTGGCCGGACCAGATGGAGTCCGCCAGCTACCATTGGAAGACTTCTTCATTGAATACGGCAAGCAAGACTTGCGCCCCGGCGAATATGTTCGCGCGGTTCTGGTGCCGCCGCTCGCACCAAACATTTTGTTCCGGACATACAAGATCTCGAAACGCTTCAATCAGGATATTTCCGCTTTGTGCGGCGCCTTTGCGCTTGGGATTGAAGAGGGTCAGGTCATCTCCGCCCGGATCGCTTTCGGCGGACTGGCGGGCACGCCAAAACGCGCCGAGGCTTGCGAAGCCGCCCTTATCGGTGCGCCTTGGAATGACGAGACGATCCATCGCGCAGCCGACGCCATATTGGAAGACTTCACGCCTCTGACGGATATGCGCGCATCGCGCGATTATCGTATGAAGACCGCTCAAAACCTCTTGCACAAAGCGTTTCTGGAATCCCGTTCGGAAACCCGAACGCGCATTTTGCAGGCAACCTGACGATGCTCGAACGCACGCAACGCCCGCCTCGACCGGCAAAGATCTCCGGAGACGTGCATGACGATCGCCGTCACGACAGCGCGCACTTGCACGTGTCAGGGCAAGCCCAATATGTCGACGATTTACCAGAACCCGCCGGCTGTGCGCACCTCTATGTCGCCATGTCCGAGCGCGCGCATGCGGACTTGATCGCGCTTGATCTGTCCGCAGTGAAGTCCGCGCCCGGCGTTTTATGTGTGATCAGCGCGGAGGATATCCCGGGCGAGAATGATATCGGGCCGGTCATTCATGATGACCCGGTCTTCGCCGAAAAGACCGTGAAGTTTCACGGTCAACCGATCTTCGCGGTCGCCGCAACTTCCAGAAAGGCAGCGCGCCTCGCTGCCACGCGCGCCGCTGTTTCCTATTCTGACAAGCCTGCGCTGCTTACTTTGAGTGAAGCGCGTGCGCAAAATGAAACGGTTGAGACGCCGCAAGTTATGCGACTGGGAGACTCCCACGTTGCTCTGGCCGCGGCGCCCATGACTTTGACAGGCACGCTGGAAATGGGCGGACAGGATCACTTCTACCTTGAGGGCCAGATAGCGATGGCCGTCCCTGGCGAAGATGGCGCGATCAAGATTTACAGTTCAACGCAAAACCCTACAGAGGCGCAGCATCTCATTGCTCACCTCCTGCATAAACCGAGTGCGGCTGTCACGGTCGAAGTGCGCCGCATGGGCGGTGCCTTTGGCGGCAAGGAAACGCAGTCGACTCTGATCGCAGCGATCGCGGCTTTGGCGGCCGAGAAGACCGGTCGCCCGGCGAAACTGCGACTGGATCGTGATGATGATATGATCATGACCGGGAAGCGGCATGATTTCGAGATCGCCTTTAAAGCCGGATTTGATGAAACCGGTCTGTTGCACGGCGCCGCGATTGACCTTGGCTCACGCTGCGGATTTTCGACCGATCTGTCGCTGGCCATCAATGACCGCGCCATGTTCCACAGCGACAATTGCTACTATCTCAGCAATGCGGAAATCACCTCACACCGCTTTCGAACCCATACCGTCTCCAATACGGCGTTCCGCGGCTTTGGAGGTCCGCAAGGCATGCTCGGGGTCGAGCGGATGATGGATGAGATCGCCTTCGCAGTCGGACGTGACCCGCTGGATGTGCGCCTCGACAATTTATATGGCGGTCCTGGACGAGACCTGACGCCCTATCATCAGACGGTTGAAGACAATGTCGCGCATGAATTGATCGAAACCCTCGCGGAGACCGCGGATTATCGCGCGCGCCGCCATGCCATTGAGGCGGACAATCTGGAAGATGGCATCATCAAGAAAGGTATCGCCCTGACGCCGGTCAAATTCGGTATCTCCTTCACCGCCAAACATCTCAATCAGGCTGGCGCTCTGATCCATGTCTTCACCGACGGGACGATCCAGCTGAATCATGGCGGCACAGAGATGGGACAGGGTCTGTTCGTCAAAGTCGCGCAAGTCGTCGCACATGAATTCCAGGTCGACATCGACCAAATCCAGGTCATGTCGACCTCAACCGAAAAGGTGCCCAACACCTCGGCGACCGCAGCGTCCTCGGGTTCGGACCTGAATGGTATGGCGGCGCAACGCGCCGCCCGCACCATCAAGGATCGCCTGATTGAATTCTTGTCTGAGCGAGAGAACGTCCCCGCCGAAAAAATTCGTTTTGACGCCAATCAGGTCCATGTCGGCGATCGGGTATTCAGCTTCAAGGACGTGGTTAGCGCCGCCTATTTGGCGCGCATCTCGCTTTCTGCGACCGGCTATTATCGCACCCCGAAAATCCACTATGACCGGGACGTGCATCGCGGTCGCCCCTTCTTCTATTTCGCTTATGGAGCTGCCGCTTCAGAAGTGGAAATCGATACACTGACCGGGGAAAACCGCGTGATCCGGACTGACATTCTGCATGATGTCGGACGCTCCCTGAATCCGGCAATCGATCTCGGCCAAATAGAGGGTGGCTTCATTCAGGGCATGGGCTGGCTGACCATGGAAGAACTGGTCTTTGACGAGTTGGGTCGATTGCGGACGCACGCCCCCTCAACCTATAAAATCCCTACCAGTGCGGACCGCCCGGGTGTCTTCAATGTCGAGATCTGGGACCAGGGTCGGAACCAGGAACACACGATCCATCATTCCAAAGCTGTGGGGGAGCCACCTTTCATGCTGGCCATATCGGTCTTCTCCGCGCTCACGCACGCCGTGTCTGGCGCCGCTCGACACAAAGTATTTCCTGACCTCGATGCTCCGGCGACGCCGGAGCGGATCCTGATGGCCGTCGAGGCTGCACGGGCGAAACTGAGCTAAGCCGCCATTGCCGCACGTTTGGCGTAGCGCTGCGCCATCACGGCGCAAGCAACCAGTTGCAACTGATGATACAACATGAGTGGCAACAGGATGACCCCCAAGACCGGCGATCCCGCAAACAGGATTTGCGCAATCGGCGCGCCATTTGCGAGACTCTTTGTCGATCCGCAGAACACCACCGCCGCTTCGTCTTCCCGGCTTAGATTCAGTCGTCGCGCGGTAAGGACTGTGAAGCCAAATGCCAAAGCCAGGAGCACCAGAACCAGAACGAGCGTTGCTGCGATTTCCAGGGCTGTGAAGCGTGACCAGATCCCGCCGGCAGTCGAGGTCGCGAACGAGGTGAAGACGATGAGTAGGATTACGCCGCGATCGAGCCAGGAGATGATCGGCTTATGCTCAGCCAAAAACCTCTTGATGACGGGACGCACAACCTGCCCGACGACAAAAGGCGCCAGCAAGGTCATCGCAATGTTGATAATCGCGTCCAGGAGAGAGAACTGGACGCTGCCGGTTGCGGTCACGATGGAGATCATCACTGGGGTCAAAACAAGCCCCAGCAATCCCGACAGAGTTGCATTGAACACCGCCACCGGAACATTGCCCTTGGCCAGAACCGTCATCGCGACGGAAGATGAAATGGTTGAAGGCAGAGCCGCCAGGAAGAAAAAGCCGAGCCGAGATGATTCCGGGAGCACGGGTGCCAGACCAAAATAAATCACCAAACCCAGGATCGGGAATACAGCAAACGTGGTCGCCTGGATCAGCACATGAACTTTCCAGTTCTTGACTCCAGCCACCAGGTTTTCCGGCGCTAGATTGGCCCCGTGCAAAAAGAACACAAAGGCAATGCCAAGCTTGGTCACGAGCCCCAGGCGCAAGGGCCCATCGCTGGCCCCCAAACCAGGCAACAGAAACCCAAGCACAGCGCTGGCAATCATCAGGGTGACAAAGCGATCAGGCAGAAAGCGAGTCATCGTCGCCCTCGCGAGTCACTCGGAATGCCCGAGCGAAAAAATGTTTCGCTGCGTTCTAAAACATGCAACATGAAATGAGACCGATGATCGCCATAGAGACTGGTAATGACCTTGATTAAAACGGGCTTGCTGTATTTCAAACAAGCCATAAGAGATGGCTCCATTCGCAAAGCTTCGGACAGATTGCAAGTCGCCTCATCGGCCGTCAATCGCCAATTATTGCAATTGGAGTCTGAATTAGGGGTCGAATTATTCGAACGCTTACCGCGTGGGATTCGCCCAACAGCGGCCGGCGAACTCTTACTCTCTCACATTCAGGCATGGGCCCAGGACGAAGAAAAACTGCGTCAGGATATTGGCCGCCTCAAGGGCGGCGCACGTGGGACGATACACATCGCAGCAGCAGAGAGCATCACGACGGAAATCCTGCCACAGGCCATGGCAAAGCTACAGATCGATCACCCACACATCGACTTCAATCTGATTTCGGGGGACAATTATTTCGTAAAATCGGCGCTCCTGGCCAAGGATGCGGATCTGGTCTGCGCCTTCGATATTTCTGGCACCACACGAACCGAAACGGTGACCTCCATCAAAGTCCCGATCGGCATCATCACACATCCCGATCACGCCCTGGCCAGGCGGACCTCAGTCACGATATCCGACTGCCTGGATCATCCGATTATCGCCCCCACGCAAAGCTGGCTAAATCACAGCATTCTCAAGGACTTGATCGAGAATTCAGACTACCCGTTCCGAATTGCAGCACGCGTGGAAAGGGTTGGCATGCTGCGCAACCTCGTCCTTTCGAAACTCGGAATCGCCTTTCTGTCGCCCATCGGGCTGCGCCAGGACATTCACGATCGGAAACTGGCCTGGATCCCCCTCGCCAAGGGGGCGAGCATTCCGACAACGGTTTCCTTGCTCGTCCCCAAAGGGCGCGTATTGGCAAATTATACGCAAAGGCTGGTCGAGCTCCTGAAAGAGGAATTGGATGCACATATAGAGATAGCGAGATAGATCGCGCGGGTGCGATTCGCCCTTAAGCGCCCAAATTTTTTTGCACCCTCGCCCATAAGACGAATTTAAACTGCGCCTTTTTCTTGGGCAGAATGCCCCAGCAAAACGAATGATGTCAGCGGAAACACGAAAAACACCAGTTTTTCGGCGTTCGACCTTGATGCGGCCAAACACCGATGCCAAAATTGCATCATTAATTGTCTCCTCTATCACGAATGCGACACGCAATTGGCTCAACGAAAATCACCCGGCCCGCAAGCAATATCGCGCGATCGCGTTTCGCGGGAGATATCTTCGGCGAAAACGCTAGGCCTCATCGAGGGCCCTGAAATGGCCAAGGGAATTGAGACCAATCTTGAGCTGCTGGAGACCCACTATGCGATCGTAGCGGCGGCGTTGGACAAACTGGAAGGCGAACCTCGTTGACGGTCGCTGAACCCTCCATGCGCGACATTCAATCGGCCGTCAGTGGGAAAGAAATTTCCGCGATGAGCGTGGTGGACACCTGCCTGGCAAGGATCAAAGCGTCTGATGCTCACCTGAATTGTTTCACACATCTGGCAACCGATTCTGCGCGCGCGCAAGCACGGGAGATCGATCAAAAGGTTGCGCGCGGTGACTCTGTCGGTGGGCTGGCCGGCGTGCCTTTTGGTGTAAAGGACCTGTTCGATGTCGCGGGCGAAGTCACCCATGCGGGCGCCAGAGTCCGCCTGACGGAGCCGGCTGCTGAAGAGGACGCGACACTCGTCGCGCGCTTAAAGGCAGCCGACGCCATCTATATAGGCCGCCTCAACATGGACGAGTTTGCGTATGGATTCGCAACGGTGAACGCTCATTTCGGTACGACACGAAATCCATATGACACAGATCGCCTGGCCGGCGGCTCCTCCGGAGGCTCTGCGGCGTCAGTGGCCGCGGGTTTGCTCCCACTGACACTCGGCTCGGATACGAATGGTTCTGTGCGCGTGCCCGCAAGTCTTTGTGGTCTGTTTGGACTTCGCCCAACACATGAAGCTCTGCCCATGCAAGGCGTCTTTCCTTTTATTGAGCAGCTAGACACGGTCGGCCCTTTTACGCAAACGCTCGGCGATATGGTGATGGCATATCGCGCCCTTGCAAATCGCCCCGCTCCGTCGGATCGAGATATGTCAATTCGCGTGGCGCGATTGGGCGGTTGGTTTCGGAGCAATGGTGATCCCGGTGGAGCTGCCGGCGTCGACGCGATCGGAGCAGCGTTTGGAAATACCCCATTGATCGAATTACCGCTGGCCGAGGCGGCGCGTTCGGCAGCCTTCCTGATCACCGCTAAATATGGCGGTCTGTTGCATCAGGAAACCCTTCAGCACAATGCCATGGGCTACGATCCTGCGGTGCGGGACAGATTGGTGGCAGGGGTCGCGTTGTCAGATTCCAAGGTCGACGCTGCGAAGGCGATCATACAAGCGTTCAATCGACAACTTCAGGCGGCCCTCTCAGAGTTCGATATTCTGATCGCGCCGACGACGCCTTCGGTGGCGCCAAAAATATCGGATGGCTGGATTGACGTTGGCGGACGACGTTTGTCCGCGCGCGCCAATTTGGGACTGTTCACACAACCTCTGAGTGTCGCGGGCGTTCCAATCCTGTCAGTGCCTCTGAAGCGACCTGGCAAGCTTCCGCTGGGCATTCAATTGATCAGCCGCAAACATGCGGAAGAGAGGCTTTTCAACGCAGCCGCGCGTCTGGTGAAAGACGGTTTGGTGGGTTTCACGCCGCCGCAGTTTGAGCTGCAGGATGTGACTTCATGACGACACAGCGGTTTGAAAATGGCGTGGTCACCAGTCCGCATTTTCTGGCCAGTGAGGCGGGGCGCGATACTCTGCAGCTAGGCGGAAACGCCGTTGAGGCGGCAGTTGCCGTCGCCGCCACACTCGCCGTCGTCTATCCACACATGACCGGGCTGGGCGGTGATAGTTTCTGGTTGGTTCGGACGCCTGATGGCGAACTGTTCGCGATTGATGCCTGCGGCGCGGCGGGTGAGAAGGTCAACCGCGACCTTTATGCAGGTTCTGGTATGACGGCGATCCCGTTTCGCGGACCGCTTGCCGCGAATACCATTGCCGGTACCATATCCGGCTGGGATGCGGTGCTCGCTGCATCGGACAGCAAGCTGCCGCTTGAGACCCTGTTTGCCGATGCCATCAAGCACGCTGATCTCGGGGTTGAAGTGACAAGAAGCGGCGCAGCTGTGGCCGCCAGCAAAGACGCCGAACTCGCCGAAAACGCAGGCTATGCCAGTGTATTTCGACCTGAGGGGCGTCCACTCAAAGCGGGCGATTTGCTCCGCCAACCCGCCCTCGCCCAAACCCTGGAGCGGTTGGCATCCAACGGTCTGCAGGACTTTTACACAGGCGATATTGCGGCCGATTTAACGGCCGATCTCGCAGCCGCCGGCAGCCCGCTATCCGCCGCCGACCTCGCCGCGCATGCCGCATTCAAGACGAAACCATTGTCTGCTAAAGCCTTCGGCGCAGAGCTCTATAACTTCCCGCCACCAACACAGGGGTTGAGCTCCCTACTGATCCTCGCCCTATACGAAAGACTGGGCATCGAGACGGGCAACAGCTTCCATCACGTCCATGGCCTGGTCGAAGCGACAAAGCAGGCTTTTTCCCTCGGACGCAAAATCGAGCTTGGTGATCCGGGCATGATGAAAAGAGCCGCGCAAGACGTGTTAGACGACGCAACTCTATTAGAGACGCTCGCGGCTGACGTGGATATGGCGTCAGCCAAACCCTGGCCGGAACCAACGGCGCCAGGCGATACGACCTGGTTCGGCGCGATGGACAAGGATGGCTGGGCGGTCAGTGCCATCCAGTCCACCTACTTTGAGTTTGGCTCCGGTGTGACCTTGCCCCAGACCGGGATCACCTGGCAGAATCGGGGCGCGAGTTTTGTCCTGTCGGAGAGCGGATGGAATACGCTTCGACCGGGCCGCAAACCCTTCCATACTTTGAACCCGGCACTGGCTTTACTTAAAGATGGTCGCGTCATGGCCTATGGCACCATGGGCGGCGAAGGACAGCCCCAGACCCAGGCCGCGATTTTCACGCGCTACGCCAAATATGGCATGGACTTGCAAGCCGCGATCTCGGCGCCGCGCTGGTTGCTCGGCCGCACCTGGGGCGAAACCAGCACAAGCCTCAAACTGGAAGGCCGGTTTGACCCTGCGCTTGTTCAGGCGCTGCGCGACGCTGGGCATGAGGTCGAGCTCCTCGCCGACTATTCTGAAACCATGGGGCATGCCGGCGCGCTGGTGCGACATGCTGATGGCCTGTTCGAAGGCGCCTCCGATCCTCGCAGCGATGGAGCGGCGAGCGGATGGTGACCACGCTGACCTCAGATATTGGCATCTCAGGCGCGCGCGTGGTTCAGCGCTGTGACCGGTTGGGTGTGCAACCCTATAGCGATTTGGAGAAGGGTCTGTTTCGCGCCTATTTAATGCCGGCGCATGCGGCCACGATCAATACGGTTGCGAGCTGGATGAGTGAAGCGGATATGTCGACAAGGATCGACGGCGCCGGTAACTTGATTGGCCGGTATGAGGGGCACGAACCGAACGCCCCAGCCCTGATCATCGGATCGCACCTGGACAGTGTTTATGATGCGGGATTCTATGACGGACCGCTAGGGGTACTGTTGGGGATTGAGTGCGTGGCGGCGCTGGCCGCGCAAGGTCGTCGATTTTCCTTCGCAATCGAAGTGGTCGCCTTCGGGGACGAAGAAGGGTCCCGCTTTCCAATCTCCATGATCTGCTCGCGAGCGATGGCTGGCACGCTCACCGAAGAAGATCTGGCGATTACGGATGGCGGGGGCAAAACACCTGAACAAGCCCTCGATCTGTTTCGGGAATGGGTGTTTCGCCCGATGCATAATATCGATCCCCGCTCTGCCGCCCGGCGACCAGAAGAGGTTCTCGCTTATCTCGAGCCGCACATTGAACAAGGCCCCGTCTTGCAGTCCGAGGACCTTGCGGTCGGACTCGTCACGGGCATCGCTGGTCAATTGCGCTTTGATGTCGAAGTCACCGGCACCGCCGCCCATGCCGGGACAACCACGATGGGACTGCGCCGTGACGCGATGGCGGGCGCCGCCGAAATGCTGGTATCGATTGAGCATATCGCTAAGGACATTGGCGAGGACCTCGTCGCGACAGCGGGCCGCGTGAATGCCTGGCCAGGGTCCACAAACGTGATCCCGGGTCGGGTGGCTTTCTCCCTCGATATCCGATCTGGCGACATGGCGCGCCGCGATAAAGCTGCTACTGCCATCGAACAAGCCTTGGACGCGATCGCCCAAGCGCGCGGCCTGGACCTGAGTTGGACGCAATTGCAGGACCTGGCGAGTTCGCCATGCGACGAGGATCTGTCCGCCTTGATGGGGACAGCGATGGAACGCGCGGGTCACATGAAACGCGCTTTGGTCAGCGGCGCCGGCCATGATGCTATGGTGATGTCGGCGCTGTGCCCAACGGTGATGATCTTCATTCGGTGTAAAGATGGTATCAGTCACAATCCTGCAGAGCGCGTGCGCATGGATGACACTCAGGCCGCCCTCGACGTGATGTTGGAATTTGTAACCCTATTGGAGGCGCGCGCATCATGACCAAACCGTTTCGCCAAATCGATCCCCCCCAACGCTTGCTTATGGGCCCGGGGCCCGTCAACGCGCATCCGCGTGTCCTGCGCGCCATGTCCGCTGATCTGCTCGGCCAATATGATCCTGAATTCACCAATTACATGACCGAGGTGATGGGCCTGTATCGCCCAATCTTCGGGACCGAAAATGAGTGGACCTTCCTGATCGATGGCACATCGCGAGCCGGGATTGAAGCCGCGTTGATCTCGCTCGCGGCGCCCGGCGATACCGCTCTGGTGGTCAATTTCGGACGGTTCGGCCTGTTGCTGAAAGAGATTTTTGACCGGATCGGTGCCAAGGTCGAAACCGTTGACGCACCATGGGGCGAGATCGTCCCGCTCGAGCAGATCGCAGCGGCAATCGAACGCTATGCGCCGAAAGTCGTGGCCAGCGTGCATGGCGACACATCGACCACTATGGCTCAACCTCTGGATGGATTGGGCGAGCTGTGCCGCCAGGCCGGAGCTTATTCCTATGCCGACGTGACAGCGACGATTAGCGGCATGGAGATCGCGACCGACCGATGGGGCATTGATGTGGTCACCGGCGGTTTGCAAAAGTGCCTGGGCGGACCGTCTGGCTCGGCACCAATCACGATTTCGGACCGGGCGGCCGA
>JBCCCT010000003.1:0-46492 GCA_039033355.1 Pseudomonadota bacterium
CTTTGCCGATGTCCGCAAATTGCTGGAAGTGCTGCATGAGTTGGTCGATACCGGCAATACGGTTCTGGTCATTGAGCACAATCTGGACGTCATCAAGACGGCCGATCACATCATCGATCTTGGTCCCGAGGGCGGCGATGGAGGCGGCCAGATCGTCGCCGTCGGTACGCCGGAAGACGTCGCCAAGGTGAAGAAAAGCTGGACCGGCAAATTTCTTGCCGAGACTTTCAAGCGCCAGGATGAGCGGCGGGCCATGGCCAAGGCAAAGCCGAAGAAAGCCAAGCCGAAAGCGAAGGCCAGGAAGAAAGCGCCCGCTCGAAAGAAAAAGACGGCGACGGCTTAGTCTGACCCAGGGTCTCGATATTCGTGTCTCGTCCGCACGCAAACCCTACGCATTGGCCTGACGCCAGGCTTTCGGCGTCACGCCGCGATGCTGTTTGAAAATGCGTGTGAGATGCGGCTGGTCGGAGAACCCGCAGGCCAGCGCCACTTCAATCAGGGCATTGGCCGGATCCAGCATCATCTCCTCAGCCTGCTCGACCCGATAGCGCATCAGGAACTGGTATGGACTGTCGCCGATCACCGATTTGAACAGGCGCGAAAAATGCGAGGTCGAAAGCCCGGCTTCACGGGCCAGATCTTCGATCTGGATCGGTTTGCCGAAATTTCCGGCGACGAAATCAAGCACCCGCTTGTAATGCGCGGCCGTGAAGCCGCTTGAGAAGGCCATCTCATCACTGCGATCATCACCATATTTCTGCACCAGCTTGACCAGGAAGACGCGCGCCAGGCTTTCGAACATGACGTCGGAGCTGGCACCACCAAGCCGCAAGGCCTCGAGCAGCATGATGGCGGCAGATGTTATGTCCGCATCCTCAAATTGCGGCAGGTCGCGCAATTGCTGGTCGGTCAATAGCAAGCCAAGCTCGCTCTGTGTGAACGTTTCCAGTCGTTCCGGGTCGAGCGTGATGACGATACACTTTGACTTCGTATGCCAGCGCCAGCCGCTTTTCAGCCCGGCGGGCGTGACCACGATTTCGTTCTTGCGAAAGGTGAAATCCCGATGGTCATTCCCGCGCCAATTCTCTAGTCGAAGCGGCGCGTCCTTGAGATTGATCAGGATATGATGCTGCGCGAAGGCTTCCGCTGGCATCGTCGCCGGGTCGGCTTCGAAGTATTCGAGCGAGAGCAGATCCGCCGCGCGCGGTCGGACCTGGTCGCCTGACCGCATCAAGGGCTCAGAAGGGTAGATTTCCTGATAGGTCCGCATCACCGCAAAATAGGATCAAAAGTCGGAATCTTCAAAAACAAAGTTGCTCTCGCCAATCAATCTGACGGGCGCGCGCCTAGTCTGGTCTCATCGAAATTGAGTCACGGAGACCAGAATGAACAAGCTCATCAAAACCCTCGCGACAACCACCGCTGTCGGCGCCATCGCGGCTTGTAGCAGCGCTGAAACAATCGATGCAGATCATGCCTACACGATTGAACGCGTCACCTTCGAGTCCCATGGAGAGACGCTGGTTGGTAATCTCTATATTCCAGCCGGCGTGAGCGCGGATAATCGCACCCATGGCGTCGTCGTCACTGGCGCCTGGACCACCATCAAGGAACACATGCCGGGCACCTATGCCGCTGAAATGGCCAAACGCGGCGAGATTGCGCTGGCCTTCGACTTCCGCACCTGGGGCGAAAGCGGCGGCGCCACCCGCAGCTTCGAGAATCCTCAGATCAAGATCGAGGATATCATCGCAGCTGGCGCGTTTCTTTCAACTCGCCCCGAAGTCGACGGCGTAAACGGCCTCGGCATCTGCGCCAGCGCCGGCTATATGGCGACCGCAGCGGAGCAGTCCGCCACCTTTGAAACCATCGCCCTGGTCGCGCCCTGGCTGCACGACGGCGCGATTGTCGAACAGGTCTATGGCGGCGCCGACGGTGTTGCCGGCTTGATTGAGACCGGGCGCGCCGCGGCAATGACCGAATCCGAAACCGGCGAACCACAACTTATCCCAGCGACGGGGCCCGAAGGCTCTGCCGCCCTGATGCCGGGCGTCCCTTATTATACCGAGGAAGGCCTGGGCATGATCCCGGAATGGGAGAACACGTTCAACCTCGCCTCATGGGAAGGCTGGCTGACCTTTGACGGCATCCGCGCGGCCCCCGGCATCACACAGCCCTTGATGATTGTGCATTCCGAACAGGCCGCCATCCCCGAAGGGGCGCAACGCTTCTTCGCGGATCTGACGTCAGACAAGCAGGAGCTCTGGCTCGATGGTGTCACGCAATTTGACTTCTACCACCGCGAGGATGCCGTGACCGCCGCCAGTGACGCCGTCGCAACCTTCTTCACCAATCACTAATCCCGTGCGCGTCGGTCCCCAGAGTGGGGCATCCGGCGCGCATCCAATCTCTGGAGACTGATAATGAAACCTCTCATTGGAGCCCTCGCCATGACCGTCACCCTGACCACCACACCCCTCGCCCATGCAAGTTTTGAAGACGAAGCGACCATCAAGACAATGGTTGAAAGCGTCGGCCTGCTTGCCGACCGCCACGAATTCGAGGCGCTCGAGAAACTCTATGCGGATGAGTTCGTCCTCGATTACTCCTCCTTGTCCGGGCAGCCTGCCGAGCTGAAAAGCCCGCAAGCCCTGATGACCGAATGGGCAAGCGTCCTGCCCGGTTTCGACCGCACGCGGCACGATCTCTCCAATGTCGCTGCCACCATAGACGGAGACCAGGCAACAGCGACCGCGAGTGTCGAAGCCGGTCACTGGATCGATGGGGCCTATTGGCAAGTCGACGGCGCGTATGATTATCAGTTTGAACGTCAGGGGGGCGACTGGAAGATCACGTCGATGACGTTCACTGTGCAGCACGAAATCGGCTCGCGAGACTTGTTTGCCCCGGCCATCGAAGCCACCGCGAACAATCCTGCGCCTTATATTCAACGTCAGCAGACGCGTCAGACCGTGATCGATTTTCTGACCGGTCTGGAAACCAAGGATATGGACAAGGTGAACCAGGTCTGGGCTGAAGACGCTGTGCAGGACATGCCCTATGTGCCCGCATACTGGGACCACCAGGTCATCGGCAAGTCCGCTTTGATCGCGCAATATGCAGGCTGGCCTGAAGTCTCAGGAGCAGCGAACTTTACCGACACGCTGATCTTCTATCCGATGCAGGATCCACAGACGGTCTATGTCGAATTCAAGGGCGAGGTCGAGATTTTGCCGACCGGGCGCACCTATCGTCAAACCTATGGCGGCCTGTTTCATGTCGAGCATGGCAAGATCACGCTGTATCGCGAATATTTCGATCCGCGAGCATTTGAGCGGGCGTTCGGATTGTCCGACTAAGGTTTGGAGCACCGCGCCTTCAGCCCATGGAAGTGGAGGTGCGAGCGGCTGACCGCTCGAACAAAAAATTCAATCCCGATAACGGAGTCGCGCGATCTATCGCGCCTCTAATTATTCCCGAACCGTCCGCGCTGCAGATCAAATGACAAGCGGATCGGTTCCGGCTCGCCGCTCAGGCGGTGGCGATAGACTTGCGTGTTTTCCAGCACGCGCTGGACATAGTTGCGGGTCTCGCTGAACGGGATGAATTCCACCCAGTCGACCGGATCAATCTCGCCGGCGCGCGGATCGCCATATTCGCCAATCCAGCGCTGCGGCCGTGAAGCCCCCGCATTATACGCCGCGGCGGTCATGATATAGCTGCCATTGAACTTGCCCAGCAGCGTGTCCAGGTGGGCACCGCCCAGGGTCATATTATAAGCCGGATCATCGGTCAGCCAGCTGGTCCGGAATGGCAGACCCTGACGCCGCGCCTCGAGCTGCGCCGTCCGCGGCACAAATTGCATCAGACCGCGCGCATTGGCATGGCTGATCGCAGCCGGGTTCATTTCACTTTCCTGACGTGACAAAGCCAGCATCAGAGAGCGTTCCACCTGCGGCTCACGGAGCAGCGTATACTCCACCACGGGATAAGCCGCTTCAGGCGCGACGACGCCTTTGGCCAGACCAGCCTTCGCGCCGCGCACGCCGATGTCGATATAATGATACTCTCGTCCCAGCTCGGCCAACAGATCAAAATCCTGTGGGCGAGTCAGTTGATCATCGAGATGATAAGCAAATTTGCGGAATGAGGCGTCCCAGCCATTCTCCGCGAACAGGCGCATCGCGCGGACCAGAGAGCGATTATCGAAATTCTGGCGATCAGTCTCCGCGAGCGTGTAACCAGCAGAGATCTGAATCGTCCCCTGCATCACCTTTTCGGCGGCGAGTTGGCCATAATAGGAAAAGCGGTGCGTCGCAGCGGCGGCGAAAGCGGACTCTGCTTCGACCTCATGGCCGAGGGCTTCATGCGCGCGGCCTTTCCAGTACAGCGCACGCGACAGACTGATCGGCGTGGTCACGCCGTTCTGGAGCGTTTCGAAATGCTGTAATGCCAAAGGCGCATCATCGAGATGGCGCAGAGCAACCCAGCCAGCCAGCCATTCGGCTTCGGCAAAGTCACGGCCGCTGGTCATGCCATGCGGTGCAGACAATTCATAAGCGAGGCGCCAATCGCCTTCTTTCAGGGCGACGCGCGCCTGCGGATGGCGGGCCTTCCATAGTCGGCTGCGACCCGCGGCAGGAACGTCGTCCCCACTGATCTGACGCAATAAGGGCACGACGCGATTGGTCATCCGGGCCCGGCGACGCCATTCGGCGCGATCGTAAAGCAAGCCAGGATGGCTTTGCAGTTCCCGAGATACGGAATCGACCGCGGCATCGACGCCACGTGCGCGGCGGATCAGTTTCGACCGCGCATCGACCAGCGTCTTCCAGTCCGGCGTCAGCAGCGGTTTCATCCGCGCCGCGGCGGTTGTCTGGCGAGTCCAAAGCAGGAAATCGGCGCGTTGGCGGTGATCGGCCTGGGTCAGTTTGTCTTTGTATTTGGCATAAGTCCGTTGGCTGACATCCTTGGTCAGCGTGCGCCCATGCCAGGCAGCGCGGACTTCACGCAGCGCTTCCTGGTCGCGTCCAAGCTGCTCCAGCGCCTTGGCATAGGTAATATGCCCCGCGCCGGTACGGGCGCCGCCATGCGTTTCGAACCAGGCCACGCGGGCACGGGCATCGAGGGTCGATCCGCCGATAAATTCTTCCGCGCGGGCGCGAATGGTGTTGATCTCGGGCCAGCCACCCAGACGAGTCAGGGCGCGATCCATTTCATCGAACAGCATGCGCGAATCGCGGCGGGCACGATACCAGGTCAGGATATCCCGGGCCGTGGTATCGCGAATCTGCGATTCGGCCTGGCGAACCTCAAACCAGTCGCCGCGATCGACCGCCTGAAGGCCGTCGCGCAGCAAGGCAGCATCGCGAGTCGCCACCACGTCGGAGGCGGCGACCAGATTTGGTTTCAGGCTGGGCGCAGACGGCGTATTGGCCAGCGCGGGCAATGCCGCAGCACTTCCCAGCAAGAGAGAGAAAAAAGTTAGACTGATGAAGCGGTTACGCATTGGCTTTTTCAGTTTCCTTGCATTCCTTACCGTTGATACATTCTGATTCAGGTTTATAGGCCGTATATGTCCAAACTCTGGCACTTTCGTGCCCGGTTCAACCCAAGTGTGTGTATCTGACAGATGTTTCATGGTTCTATTCCAGCGCTCGTAACCCCATTCAAGAACGGGGCCATTGACCGGGACGCGTTCGCAAATTTGATCGAATCCCAGATTTCAGGCGGTTCCGGGGCCCTCGTCCCCTGTGGCACGACGGGCGAATCCGCGACTCTGTCGCATGCTGAACACCGCGAAGTGGTCGAGCTGTGCATCCAAGTTGCCGCTGGCCGCGTGCCGGTAATTGCAGGTGCTGGCTCGAATTCGACGCGCGAGGCGATTGAGCTCATTCAGCATGCCAAGACTGTCGGCGCGGATGCGGCTTTGGTGATCTGCCCCTATTATAACAAGCCTGATCAAGCCGGTCTGGAAGCGCATTTCAGAGCCATTGATGATGCCGTGTCCATGCCGATTGTGATGTATAATGTCCCGTCCCGCACCGCATCAGATCTGTTGCCTGAAACCGTAGGTCGGCTGGCCAAATTGCCGAATATCATCGGCATCAAGGATGCCAGCAATGATCTTGGCCGGGTTTCGATGCATGCCGCGCTCACGCAAGGCGAACAGTTCACGCAATTGTCTGGCGAAGACCCGTCCAGCCTGGGCCATCGTGCCATGGGGGGCACCGGCTGTATCTCTGTCTCTGCCAATGTTGCGCCAGACCTCTGCGCGCAACTGCATGCCGCCTTTGATGCTGGCGATCTTGACACGGCGCGCCAGCTCGATCAGCGGCTGATCCATATCCACAAGGCGATGTTCTTCTCGCCATCGCCCGGACCGGCAAAATATGTCCTGGCGAAAATGGGCGTCTGTTCGGACGAGGTCCGCCTGCCGATTACGGCGCCGGATCCAGAGACCTGTCAGCGCATTGATGACGCGATGGCGGCAGCTGGGCTATAAGACCGGATGGCAAAAAAGGCTCAATCCAAAGGCCGTAGCGACGGTCTTGTCGCCGAGAACAGGCGCGCGCGCTTCGATTATGCGGTCGAAGACACGCTGGAGGCTGGCCTGATGCTGACCGGCAGCGAGGTCAAATCGCTGCGCAATGGCAAGGCCAATATTGCTGAAAGCTATGCCGCCGTTGAAGAAGGTGAGCTGTGGCTGATCAATTCCGACATTCCGACTTATGAAGGCGCCAATCGGTTTAATCATGCGCCGCGGCGCAAGCGAAAACTGCTGGTATCAAAGCGCGAACGAAATCGTCTGGCGCAATCTGTGGAGCGCGCCGGGCGGACCATCGTGCCGCTCAAGCTCTATTTCAATGATCGCGGCTTCGCCAAATTGCTGATCGGCATCGGCACCGGCAAGAAATCGCACGACAAGCGCGAGTCGTCGGCCAAGCGCGACTGGCAGCGCCAGAAAGCGCGCCTGATGAAAGAGAGCTAGACCTCGCGGCTCAACACTTTCGCGAACAATCTGGAATCGACATTGCCGCCGGTCAGCACGACGCCGACCGTTTTTCCTTTTGCGGCTTCCGGCAGCCGAAACAACGCTGCGGCCAGCGCCACGGCGCCGCCCGGTTCCACCACCAGACGCAATTGCCGGAAGGCGAGACGCATCGTTTCGAATGCGTGCTCGTCAGAGACGACGCATCCGCCGGCCAGATATTGCTGCCCGACCGCCCAGGTCAGCGCACCGGGTTCCGGAGTCAGAATGGCATCACAGATGGAGCGGGTGCCCGGCGCATTAGTCTGAATCTCGCCAGACTCCAGTGACAGTTTCCAGTCATCATGCCCTTCCGGTTCTGCCGTCCAGACGCAGGTTTCAGGGCTCGATCCACTGAGGCCCAGGCAGATCCCGGAAATCAAGCCGCCACCGCCTGTACAGCAGATCAGATGATCCAGTTTCGTATCGAGGGCCTTGGCCTGAGCCGCAAATTCCATCCCGACTGTGCCCTGACCCGCAATGATCATCGGATCGTCAAAACTTGGCACAAGCACAGCGCCGCGTTTGCGCGCAATCTCAGCGGCAATCTCTTCCCGGTTTTCCGTGTTGCGATCGTACAAATAGACGTCGGCGCCGTCCGACTTTACGCCATCGGTTTTCACGCTTGGCGCATCAGTTGGCATGACAATCAGTGCTGGCATGCCGAGGCGCTTGGCGGCGCGCGCCACGCCTTGCGCGTGATTGCCGGACGAGAAAGCGACCACACCTGCAGCGCGTTGCTTTTTCGGAATCTGTAACAGTCGATTGGTGGCGCCGCGGAGTTTGAAACTGCCCGTCTGCTGCAGGCATTCCGCCTTGATCAGCAGTTTGGCGCCCGCAATCTCGTCTAATGCCGCCGATCGAAAGATCGGGGTTGTTTCGACATGCCCCTTGATCCGCCGGGCAGCCGCAGCGACATCAGATCGGGTCGGCAGTTTGCGTTTCATGTCGCCGCGCTAAACCGATGCCGATGAGGCGTCAACTTACAGCTTGGAGATGAGATCGCGGACACCGCCGGAAATCTCGGGATGATCCAGCGCATGCGCCAGGACCGCGCCAAAATAGCCAAGCTTGGAGCCGCAATCATATGGCGCGCCTTCAAACTCATAAGCGTAGAAGCGTTGCATCTCCATCAGCCGCGCCATGGAATCCGTCAGCTGGATCTCGCCGCCGGCGCCAGCGCCCTGATCGGCCAGCAGTCCGAAAATCTCCGGCTGCAGAATATAGCGACCGGTAATCGCCAGATTGGACGGGGCTTCATCACGCGGCGGTTTTTCGACCATGCCGCTCATTTCGATCAGGCGGCCATCCCGCTCGCCCTTTGGCGCAATGACGCCATAAGAGGATACGCGCTCTTCCGGGACCGGGTCCACAGCGATGATATTGCCGCCCGTCTTGTTATAGGCGTCGACCATTTGCGCCAGGCAGGACGTTTCCGCTTTGACGATCACATCTGGCAGCAGAATGGCGAATGGTTCATCGCCGACAATATCGCGCGCGCACCAGATCGCATGACCAAGCCCGAGTGGCTCCTGTTGGCGTGTGAAACTCGCGCCGCCTGCCGGTAATCTTGTCTTCTGGACTTCCGCCAGGATGTCCGCCTTGCTGGCTTTCGATGCAAGGCTGGTTTCGAGCTCAAAGGACAAGTCGAAATAGTCCTCGATCGCGCCTTTGCCGCGCCCGGTCACGAACACGATGTGCTCAATCCCCGCCTCAACGGCTTCATCAACGACATATTGCAAGGCTGGACGATCTACGACAGGCAAAAGTTCTTTTGGAATGGCCTTTGTCGCCGGCAGAACCCGCGTCCCAAATCCAGCCACTGGCAACACAGCTTTACGAATGGTCATTAATATCGCTCCGGAATGGTCCCCGGCTCGTCATAACGTATATTTTTCAGATGGCTAGAGCCGTTCTAGACGACGGTCAGCGCGCCTGATCCACCCAGCCAGCCGCCAATAAAGGCAAACGCCACCATCACTGAAACCAGGATCACGGACATGCGCTTGCTGAGCGGCTGGTAATGCTGTTCCAACTGCGCCTGCAGCTCTTTTGCCGGCGATGGCACAGCCGCCGGCTTGTCCGCCGATTTGACCGACTTGATCGCCGCCATTTTCATCTTGGCATCACCCGTTTCATGGGTCGTTTTACGTCGCGCAGCACTCATAGACGCCTCCATCAAGCCGTCAGCTTACATGCGGAAGGGCTAAGGCTGTCTTAATGAATTGCTTTTTAGGTTCTGATTCGGCGGCAAAAATACCGGCTTATCAGACCGTACGTTTGGCCTTGTCCTTGGCATTTGTCGCCTCGATCGCCTGACGCGCTGCCTGCCACTCGGAATCGCCCCATTGGGCCAGTTGAGAGAAGTTTCCGCCGGTCGCGTTATAGGCAGCACCGTCGATCGCGATGGTCTGGCCATTCACATATTCCGCGCCTGGTCCCATCAGGAAAACCGCCAGATTGACCAGCTCATGCATCTTGCCGATCCGCCCCATCGGATTCGAACCGTCCCGGTTCATATCCTCTGTGGTTTCGGCCTGCGGGGCGAGCCGCTTGGTCATGCCTTCGGTTGGGAACGGACCCGGCGCGATCGCATTGAACCTCAGACCATAACGTCCCCACTCCACAGCGAGGGATTGCGTCATCGTGTTGACAGCCGATTTCGACATCGCCGACGGCACCACAAACGGCCCGCCATTCCAGATCCAGGTGGTGAGAATGGAGATGACATTGCCGCGCTTGCCGTCATCAATCCAGCGCTTGCCAATATTGTGAGTCATGTAAAACGTGCCGCGGAAGACGATATTGGCAATCGCATCAAAGCCGCGAATGGAAAGGTCCTCCGTGCGCGAAATGAAGTTTCCGGCCGCATTGTTCACAAGGCCGGTCAATGCGCCGTGATTGGTCCAGATCTCATCGACCATGTCATTGATCGCATCAGCAACGCGAATATCGCAGGCATAGGGCACAACCTTGCCACCATGCGCGCTCATCAGCGCTTCTGCGGTCTCTTCACAGACCCCGCCACGGCGGCCGCAAATATGGACTTCAGCGCCGAGCTTCAGGAAGCCCTCGGCCATTTCCTTGCCGAGCCCGGTGCCACCGCCAGTGACAAGCACACGCTCGCCCTGCATGAGGCCATCACGAAACATGAGGTGATTGATATCCATAGCGCCTGCTCCCGATTGTCTTCTATGCGACAAGACTAATTCGAAATCGTGATCGGGGAAGTATTCCGCGAGGAAAAGATCCGCCGCGCCCTGTTTCGAAACGCGCCCCTATTTCCGAAATGGCAGAGAAACGGCACGCCAGACCAGCCAGAGCGGCAGCACAATCGTGGCCCCGGCCAAAGCCGGCTTCCAGAAATTGCGCACGGCCCAGCTCGCCAGCCCGCCCACCGAGTTCAGGAAACGCCGGATCGCCCCGATCACATTCACGTCCGGCGACGCCGGATCGAACTCGCTCGCCATCACGAAGAAGCCGACCAGAATGCACAGCAGGGCCAGTTTGATCCAGCCCCACCAGCTGATGCCGAGCAGGCGAATGAGGATATGGCGCTTTTCCCTGGGCAGTTTGCCGGTCTTGGCAGCCGTCTCGCCGAGGGATTCCAGCGCCGGATCGGTCACCGCTTACGCAACCTCTTTGTGGATCTCGACCTGATGCGGATACGGGATAGAGATATCATTCTCGTCAAACGCTTCCTTGACCAGTTTAGTGAGATCAAATTTGACATCCCAATAGTCTGACGCCGCGACCCAGTTGCGGGTTGCGATATCGACCGAACTGTCGCCGAGATTGACCACTTTCGCGAAGGGCTCAGGATCTTTCATGATCCGGTCGTCCGCATCGACAATGCGTTTGATAATATTGATCGCCTTGTCGATGTCATCGCCATAATCGATGCCAAAAGTAACATCGACCCGGCGCGTGTCATAACCGCTATAATTCTTGATCACACCATCGATCGCCTGGCTGTTAGGCACCATGATCTGGACATTGTCCGGGGTCGCCAGAACCGTCTGGAACAGGTTGATATCCTTGACCGTCCCCGCGGCGCCCGCGGCCTCGACATAATCGCCCAACTTGTAAGGCCGGAAAATCATGATCATCACGCCAGATGCGATATTCCCGAGCGCGCCCTGTAGCGACAGACCAATGGCCAGAGTCAGCGCACCGAGTATCGCAACAAAGCTGGTCGCCGGGACACCGAAGACCTGCAGAACGGCGATGAAAACCGCGGCCGTAACCGCCCAGCGCACCATGGAGCCAAAGAAATTGCCGAGCGTATCGTCAATACTCTCCTGCTTCATCGAGATGGTCCGCACCAGTCGGCCGAGCCAACCGGCCACGCGCAATCCAATGATCAGAACGACCAGCGCGCCCAGTGCCTTTGCACCGAAGCCGAGTATCTCGTCGCCATAATCCGCCCAGATCTGTGCGAAATCCAGTTCCATTTGTTTACCCTTTTTTCGAGCCCTGTTTGTTCAAGCGCCAGACCCCCAGATCCGGTCGGCGCCGGTCTGGAATCAGGCGTTTCGATGAAATCGGAATAACCGCTTCACGTGACATCGCAAAGACCATCATGCCCCCCTCCGGGAAACAAGGGGCATAGGCCTCGTCCAGCACGTTCAGACCACCGGTAAATGCGCCCATGGCCGGCATGATCAGACGTTCGCCATCCGTCACGAAACAGCGGCGCCGCAACGCCCGGACCTTGCTGACGACTTTGGCGCACGGATGCAAATGTCCCGCGACTTCACCGCACTCGCCCGTTGGCTCATGCCGAAACACCAGGTCGGCCATACGCAGGACCTTGCTGGGACGTCCGCCCAGGTGCGCTGGCGGATCCGGATCATGATTACCCTCGACCCAGATCCAGTCGGTCTGCCCGGTCAGGGCGCGGACACGCGCAGCATCCGCCTCAACCATGCGCGTCTCGGCCTTGCGGTCATGAAAACTGTCGCCCAGTGAGATGACGCGATCGGGCTGAAAAGTACCGACCAGCTGCTCGACAATCGCGAGCGTCGCGCTGGTATCATAAGGCGGCAACATCTGGCCGCGGGCCGCAAAGCTCGAGCCTTTTTCCAGGTGAAGGTCGGACACGATCAACGTCTTCGCCGCGCGCCACCAAAGCCCGCCTTCCGGCAAGGGCGTCAACAGCTCGCCGCGCAGGTGAATATGCGTCTCACTGGTCTGATGTCGGACCGCAGGGTTCATGGCGACACCCTGACCTGCGCCGCGATTAGGGTCAATTGGCCAAGCTGAGCGGATTCACGGGCGTCGCGCAAAAAACAAGCCGCCCCGAAGGGCGGCTTGCTCGACTTTGTGGACCCGCAGCCACAAGAGCTGCGGATCCTTGTTACCCATCGACTACCAGGTGTAACGGGCTTTCAGGTAGTAGGATCCACCATTGAAACCAGCCGGGGCCGCTTCTGGATAAAGCTGGCCGAGAGACGCCGCATTCGGGTTCTCATCCGGATAATTATCGAAGATGTTGTTCGCACCGATGATCAATTCGACCTGGTCGTTCAGATAGTATCCGAACTCGGCATCGATATTGATTTCAGCACCTTGCTCGCCAGTACCGTTACCGGTGTCTTCCCACTCGCCGAAATAATTCGCGCGGGTCAGGAAGCGCCAGCTATCCTGGGCGTGCTTGAAGGTCAGAGAGCCTTTCAACTCTGGCAGCAACTCTTCCAGCGCATCCACACGGCCTTCACTGATCGGGTTGATCGCTCCGCGATCATCGACCTCGGTGTCGATATAGGCAAAGGACAGAGCCAGATCAGACTCACCGCGATCGGTCAGCTCCAGTGGCATTGTCCCGACAACTTCAAAACCGGATGTTGTGGTATCAAAGCTGTTGGAGAAGTACCGGAACTCGTTCAGGTCTTCGAAGCCGACAAAAGCGTTGCGATCGATCACGCCGGCATTACCCAGCTGAGTCAGACCATCACTCACAGATGTGAAGGGCCCGAGGCCATTCTGGCCACCGGTGAAGTCCAGAGCTTCCAGGAAGTTGACGTTCGCCGACAGCGCGATGCGGTCGGTCACTTCAATGTTGAAGTAATCAACGGTCCAGGTCATTGGGCCGACATCAAATGCGGCACCAAAGGTGAAGTTCTGTGCTGACTCGGTTCCAAGCTCCGGACGTCCGCCATCGCGGTTCTGAATGAAGTCCGCGGCCAGCTGACCGGCTGCAGATGAAAGCGGCAGCGTACCCTGGTCAACCAGGACACCCCCAACATTCTGCGTCGTCACATTCGTGACATTGGCCTGCCCGGCTGTCGGGGCGTGGAAGCCTGTCGACACGGTACCGCGGAGACGGAAATTATCAGTGACGCGGTACAGCGCCCCGATCTTGTAATCCGTCGTGCTGCCGAACTCGTCATAGTCCTCAAACCGAACAGCACCTTGCAGGGTGAACTGGTCCGTGACGTCAGCTTCGAGGTCAACGTAGAACGCGTAGCTCGACTGGCTGTTCGTGCTTGAAGCGGTAAACCCGCCAAAGCCGTTCGAACTGGACGAGAAGCCCTGGTCCGCGAGCGGGCCAAGCGCGAATGAGGCCGGGTCACCTGCGGTGATTTCGAACTCTTCTTCACGATACTGGGTACCGAACGCGATGTTCAGATCCGATGCCAAGCCATCGACCGGCAGCGCGTAGCTGAAATCGGCATCAAGAATGGTTTCGGTTTGCTGATATGCGCCCGGCTCAAAGTCACGTGGCGTGTTCGGGCCAAGCGAGGCGTTGATCGTGTTACGGATGAAGAACTCGGATTTGCTTGAGCCGTGAACGGCGCTGAAATCATAGTTCAAACCGGAACCGAGATTGAAGACACCCCGGACACCACCAGCGATCGACCAATCTGTATTGTCGCCACCAAAGCGCGGCACGAAACCACTTGGAATGGTCTCAACAAAAGAGAAACAGTTTGGATCATTCGTGACCTGCGCCAGGATGGTCGGATCAGCGATCAAGCCGCCGCCTTGCGTCAGTGGAATACCCGCTGGGCAAGCCCCGCCTGCGCCGACGCCGTCAAGGTCTCCGACAAGGATTGAGGCAACACCCGTTGGATCCGCCAATCCGGTCAGTGGATCAACCGTCGGGCCGGCATAGACGCCGCCACGATTGGTCGGGTTCCGGAAGAAGAAACCGCCTTCAACGGTCCGCTGAGCATAATTACCAAACGCATAGATTTCGGTATTCTCATTCAAATCAATACCGGAATTGACGAACAGTTTGAAATTGTCCTTCACGTCAGGCTGACCCCAGTATTGAGGCACTTGATCGGTATAGGTGTTGATGGTGCGGAAATCGGCAACGGCTGTATTGCCGGCTGCGATCAGCGCTTCAACATCGCCGCGAACGATCGAGCGAACAGTGCCGTCTGTATCCGAGATTTCGCCGGTCAGGTTCACGAACCCGTTCTCGCCGAGGGGCAGACCAATATTACCGGCAATCCGATAATTGTCGCCGTCGCCTTCATAGGTCGATCCGTAAACCGCCTCGACGGTGCCGCCGCTGCTGTCTTCACGCAGTTGGAAGTTGATCACGCCCGCGATCGCGTCAGACCCGTACTGAGATGACGCACCATCGCGCAGAATCTCGACCCGGCTCAGCGCCAGCGATGGGATCACGCTGACATCCGCGCCTTGCGCGCCGTCTGCGATCCCGCCGCCCAGGAATGAAATGACCGATCCGCGGTGACGGCGTTTGCCGTTCAACAGGACCAGGACATTATCCGGCGACAGCGCCCGTACGTTTGCTGGACGAATAATCGTCGCAGCGTCCGAAATGGGCTGGGTGTTGACGTTATATGATGGAACAGCGGTCCGAAGGATATCAGAGACATCATTTGTGCCCTGGTTCACGAACTCGTCGCCTGGAAGCACGTCGACGGGGGCCGGCGTATCAAGGGCGGATCGTGATGGGACACGAGATCCGATCGAAACAACGGTATCGAGCACGCGGTCTTCTGCCGCCGCATCATCTGTCGATCCGGTTTCTTGTGCCAGGGCGGTTGGTGCAAATGCAACCAGCGCCCAAGACAAAGCCGCGCCGCCTAACAAGCGTGAACGCGATTTTACTTCAGCCATATTTTATCCTCTCTTATTATTATGACTGTCCTTCTCCGCATGTTGTTTTTTAGCTAAAGCGAAGTTCGGACTCGAAAAACTTCGATCGGGGATGGTTTTTGTCAATTAAGGGATGCCTCAAAACGCCGATTTCGAGCGAAATCGGCTGCCTTCAACCGGCAAACGTTGCAAAAATATGACAGAAACGGCTGCCCCAAGGTCAATTCAGGGGCAATGGTATATTCAACCGAATTGACAGCCTTGGCAGAAAAATTCTACCTCAGGTCGCTACATTACCCGTAGGTCATGAAATATTTGTGCCGCACGTGCCCTACATATGCAGGACACGTCCCTCTGATGCGAGCACCGATTCATGCATCATTTCCGACAGGGTTGGGTGTGGGAAAATCGTATGCATCAGGTCCTCTTCGGTCAGCTCACCTTCGCGGGCGATGACATAGCCCTGGATCAGTTCGGTGACTTCGGCACCGACCATATGGGCGCCCAGCAACTCACCGGTTTCGGCATCGAAAATCGTCTTGATCAGGCCTTCCGGTTCGCCCAGTGCGATCGCCTTGCCATTGCCGATGAAGGGAAATTTGCCGACCTTCAGCTTCTTGCCGGTCTTTTTGGCGTCCGCCTCGGTCAGACCGACGCTGGCAACTTGCGGATGGCTATAGGTACAGCCGGGCACATTCCAATTGTCGAACGGATGCGCCTCGTCGATTTCGCCGGCAATCTTCTCAACACAGATAACCCCTTCATGGCTGGCCTTGTGCGCAAGCCAGGGACCGCCAGTCAGATCGCCAATCGCGTACAGGCCTTTGACGCCCGTTCGTCCAAATCCGTCCACCACCACGTGCGTGCGATCCAGTTTGACACCGAGTTCTTCCAGTCCCAGGCCTTCTGAATTCGCGACAATGCCAATCGCCAGGATGACCCGGTCGACTTCAATCATTTCGGTCTTGCCATCGGCGGATACTTCCGCGGTAACGCTGTCCTTGCCTTTTTTCAGGCCCTTGACCTGCGCCGCTGTCTTGATGGTCAGGCCCTGTTTATCAAACGACTTATGCGCGAAGGCCGAAATCTCGGCATCCTCAGCCGGCAAGATCCGGTCGACTGCCTCAACCACAGTCACGTCCGAGCCAAGCTCATTGTAGAAGCTGGCAAATTCGATCCCGATCGCACCAGACCCAATCACCAGAAGCCGCTTCGGCAAGGCATCCGGAACCATGGCCTCGCGATAGGTCCAGACGAGTTTGCCATCAGGTTCCAGCCCGGCTTGCGGTATCGCTCGGGCACGGGCGCCAGTGGCGAGCAAGACATGCTTGGCCTGATAGGCGGTATTCTTGCCCTTGGCATCCTTGACGATGACCTTCGGCGCATCTGCGCCCTTCTCAAGACGTGCATCGCCTTCGATCACGGTGATCTTGTTCTTTTTCATCAGGTGTTTCACGCCGCCCGAAAGCTGCGCCGCCACACCGCGTGAGCGTTTGACCACGCCCTCCAGATCAAAATCGGCCTTGTCGACTTTCAGTCCGTAAGCCGCAGCAGACTTTGCCAGATGCAGCACTTCTGCCGAGCGCAGCAGGGCTTTGGTCGGGATACAGCCCCAATTGAGACAGATGCCGCCCAGGTCTTCGCGCTCAACGATGGCCGTTTTCATGCCCAACTGGCTGGCGCGGATGGCCGAGACGTAGCCGCCTGGGCCAGAGCCAATTACGATAAGATCAAAGTCGCTCATGTCGGTCTCTATCTGCTTGATTAGGTTTATTCTTCATCCCGGGCGCGGATTTCCTTGAACATCTTCTGCTCTTCCATCAGATGCCGAACGTCCGTGCGGGCTTGTGTGGCGGTGAGATCTGGATCTTCCTTGCGGAGATCATCCAGGGTGATTTTGCGGGAATTGATGCTTGGCGGCGCGAGGCGCACATCCACGTGCGCGTGTTCCGGCACGGCGACCGGATTTGTAACATCAATCGGCGTGTCGCTGTAAATGGCAAACCCAAGCACGAGTTGGGAGAAATTGGCGAGATCCTTCTCGTAATGGATCAGGCTTCCCATCCCTTGCCAGGACTTATTCGGCATCTGGCTCTTGGCCCGTTTCCACTCATCGATCACGTCTGACCACTTGATCGCTTTCAGGCCTTTTCGAAGCTTCAAGTGGGCGTTGTTCGTCAGGGCGCAATAGACGGCATCCCCTGGCGCGATTGCGCCGTCCCAGACTTGCGCGTCGCGATCGCGCAATTCACGATCGTGGGCGAAGGATAATAGATCCATTTTTCGCAGTTTCGACTTTGGCGGCAATGCGCCAGCTGCGTCGAACAAAGATCTTTTGACCGTAACCTGGACGTATCGGTCAGCAGGGATATCGGTCGGCACCTTGTCGCCCGGCTGCCAGCTTATCTGTTTCCAGGCTGGTCGGGTAGACGCGACATTGCCGGCGCGAAAGACAAGATCCGACTTTGCATTATTGGAATAGGCGTCAAAGGCATCTGGTGTCGCTCGAAAACGTTCATTCTCGACGAAACCAAACACCCAGCCGCCGCCAAAGAAATAGCCTGAAACGCCTTGCAAGCGATCGAGGGCGCCAGTGCGGCCGCCAAACACCCGGTGATGCTTCAACGGGCGCAAGGTGAACGTGGCTGGCAAGTTCTTTTTGACGAACCGGCGATTAGGTCGACGCACGCGGCGTTGGCGAAATGGCCGACGCTCACGGACATAATATCCGCGCGCATCATATAGTTCAGCCAGTTCCGGGATGGTCGACATTCAAGGCGCCCCTAAAGCAGCATGCTTTCCGGCGTTTCGACATAGCGTTTGAACGCCTGCAGCCAGCGCGCACCTTCAGCCCCGCCAATCACCCGGTGATCACAGGTCAGCGTCACACCCATCATGGTCGCCGCCGCGAGGTCTCCATTGGCGCCGACAACCGGGCGCTTCTCACCCGCGCCGACCGACAGGATCATCCCTTCCGGTGGATTGATGATGGAGGCAAAGGACTTGATGCCGAACATGCCGAGATTGGAGATCGAGAACGTCCCGCCCATATATTCCTGCGGCTTCAGTTTCCGCTCGCGGGCGCGCGTGGCGAGATCCTTCATCTCGACCGAGATTTCGGCGAGGCCCTTCTTCTCGGCATCGCGAATGACCGGCGTGATCAAGCCGCCATCAATCGCCACAGCCACCGAAATATGCGCACCGTGATGATAGGCAATGCCATTGTCGCTATAGCTGGCATTGCAATCCGGCTCCGCGATCAGCGCCATGGCGGAGGCCTTGATCAGCATGTCATTGACCGAGACTTTGACCCCATCTGGCGCTGCCTCATTGATGCCCTTGCGGGCGGCCAGCAGCTTGTCCAGCGCAATGTCGACATTGAGTGGGAAGTGCGGGACTTGCATGAAGCTCTGCGTCAGGCGACGCGCCACCGTTTTGCGCATGCCGTCGAGTGGCTCAAGGCGATAGGAGTCCGTCGCATAGACGCGGTCGTCCAGAACTTGCGGCAGGATCAGACCATCCGGCGAGGCAGGTGTGCCAGTCGAGGTCGGTGCCGCTGTGCCGGGTTGCGCATTCTCAACATCTTTCTTGACGATCCGACCGTGCGGGCCTGAGCCCTTGCCTTTCAGGGCAGCCAGGTCGACGCCTTTCAGCGCCGCGATCCGACGCGCCAGGGGGCTGGCCTTGATCCGGTCATCCCCGGCGCCGAGCGCTGGCATTTGGACGGGTGTGGAGGCCACCTGTTTTGGCGCTTCCGGTGTCGGCGCCGCAGCGGCGGGCGCTTCTGGCGCTGGCGCGGGCTCTGACGGTGCGGGCGCATCCGCGGACACAGAGGAAGCATCTTCCCCCTCTTCCGCGAGCACGGCGATAATCGCGTTCACCTTGACGCCTTCTGTGCCTTCTTCGACCAGGATCTGGGCGACAGTGCCTTCATCCACGGCTTCGACTTCCATCGTGGCCTTGTCGGTCTCGATTTCAGCGATCACATCGCCCGCCTCAACCGTGTCACCCGGTTTCACATTCCACTTGGCCAGCGTGCCCTCTTCCATGGTGGGGCTCAGTGCGGGCATGGTTATATTGATCGACATGGGCCCCTCCTATTGTCGAATAAAGGTCTTGGCGGCGATCTTCCACTCACCATCAATCTTGACGAGGGAGAAGGCATCATAGAACCGGTCCGCATAGCGGAACGTGGCGACCGCGAGACGGTCATCAACGATTTCAATGCTCAGGACTTTGCCGTCTCGGCCTGCACCGGGTGGGTTATCGTTCTGCGCCCAGCCTTCGATCACGTCATACATTTTCGGCCAGACCCGCAGGTCGCTTTCGCCCTCATCATTGGTGACGACGCCAAACATGGAGGAGTTCGGATGAAAGGCACGTTGCAACCGTTCGAGGCTGGCTTCGCCCTGACCATCAAAATAGTCCTGAATCACCGCTTCAATTGCGGCCACTTCCGGATCATAGGTTTCATAATCCTCGACATAGGCCGCGCCAGCATATCCGCCTTCACCGGCATCCACATAAACGCAACCAGCGAGCGTCAGAGCTGAGACCCCAACGGACAGAAATATTGACTTCATGGCGCCCTCCTACATGCCTTCGCAAACGGCTTTTGCCGCTGCGATAATATCATTTGCGTTTGGCAAACTCATATCCTCGAGATTACCCGCATAAGGCAGCGGCACATCCTTTTGCGTGACCCGCATGGGCGGCGCATCGAGATAGTCAAACGCAAGCTCGGTCACGCCTGCAGCGATCTCGCCGCCAACGCCCATATGTCTCCAGCCTTCTTCAGCGGTGACCAGACGATTGGTTTTCTTCACGCTCTCGACAATCGTGTCCATGTCGAGCGGACGAATGGAGCGCAAGTCGATGACTTCTGCGGAAATGCCCTGCGCGGCGAGTTGCTCGGCGGCGTCCATGGCAAAACCGACCATGCGGGAATAGCCGACCAGCGTGACATCCGTGCCTTCGCGAATGACCGCGGCCTTGCCGATGGGCAACGTATAGTCTTCCAGATCCGGGACATCATATTCGAGGCCATAAAGCAGCTCATGCTCCAGGAACACGACCGGGTTGGGATCGCGAATAGCAGATTTCAGCAAGGCCTTGGCCGAGCCGGCATCCCACGGCGCGACCACTTTCAGGCCCGGCACATGACCATACCAAGAGGCATAGTCCTGGCTGTGCTGGGCACCGACGCGCGAGGCCGCCGCATTCGGGCCGCGAAAGACGATCGGACAGCCCATCTGACCGCCAGACATATACAGCGTCTTAGCAGCGGAATTGATGATCTGGTCAATCGCCTGCATGGCGAAATTGAAGGTCATGAATTCAACGATCGGGCGAAGTCCGCCAAACGCTGCGCCGACGCCGAGGCCAGCAAATCCATGCTCGGTAATCGGCGTATCGACGACCCGGCGGGGGCCGAATTCCTGCAGCAATTCGCGGGTGACTTTGTAGGCGCCCTGATATTCGGCGACTTCCTCGCCCATCACAAAGACGGTTTCATCCCGGCGCATTTCTTCCGCCATGGCGTCGCGCAGGGCATCACGCAGGACGGTTTTCGTGAAGGTTGTGCCATCCGGAATGTCCGGATTGATGAGCACCGCTGCCGCCGGTGCATCAGAGGCGGCTTGCGCTTCCAGCACTTCCGGCTCCGCCACGGGCGTGACCTTGTCGACCGGCGCTTCGGCCGGTGCGGACACGCTGCTCGCATCTTCGCCATCTTCGGTCAGCACGGCGATGACGGCATTCACCTTTACGCCTTCGGTGCCTTCCGGGATCAGGATCTTGGCGAGCGTGCCTTCATCGACAGCTTCGACTTCCATCGTCGCCTTGTCCGTCTCGATTTCAGCGATCACGTCGCCGGCTTCAACCTTGTCGCCTTCGCCTTTCAGCCATTTGGCCAGTGTGCCTTCTTCCATGGTCGGCGACAGGGCGGGCATCAGAATATCTACAGCCATGATTACGCCTCCACCGGCAGAAGGACATCGGTCCAGAGCTCGGACGGATCGGGTTCCGGGCTTTCGAGGGAGAAGTCGGCCGCATCCTTGACGATCGCACGGATCTCCTTGTCGATGGCTTTCAGGTCTTCTTCGCTGGCAATACCCTGCTCGATGATCTGACCTTTGAGACCATCAATCGGGTCATTGTGACTTCGTATATCATCGACCTCCTCGCGTTTGCGATACTTGGCCGGGTCAGACATGGAGTGACCGCGATAACGATAGGTCTTCATTTCGAGAATGTACGGACCCTTGCCAGAGCGAGCATGTTTGACCGCCTTCTCGCCGGCTTTTTTGACCGCATAGACATCCATGCCGTCGACTTCCTCGCCGGCGATCTCAAAGGAGATGCCGCGTTTGAACAATTCGGTTTCAGAGGCATGACGTTCCACACTCGTGCCCATGGCATACATATTGTTCTCGATCACATAGACGACCGGCAACTCCCAAAGCGACGCCATGTTGAAGGCTTCATAGACCTGGCCCTGATTGGCCGCGCCATCGCCGAAATAGGCCAGGCTGACATTGTCCTTGCCGAGATACTTGTTCGAGAAGGCGAGACCTGTTCCGATCGGCACCTGTGCCCCAACAATGCCGTGTCCGCCAAAGAAGTTCTTCTCGCGGCTGAACATATGCATCGAGCCGCCTTTGCCGCGCGAATAGCCGCCGCTGCGCCCGGTCAGTTCGGCCATCACCCCGCGCGGATCCATGTCACAGGCCAGCATGTGGCCATGATCACGATAGCCCGTAATCACCTGGTCGCCTTCCTTGAGGCAAGCCTGCATCCCGGTCACAACCGCTTCCTGTCCGATATAGAGGTGACAGAAGCCGGCAATCTTGCCCATTCCATAGAGTTGTCCGGCGCGCTCTTCGAACCGGCGAATAAGCAACATATCGCGGTAATATTTGAGCGCTTCGTCCTTCTTCAGCTTGGGTGAGCTTCGGCGTTTGGGGGTCGCAGCTTTGGCCATAAGGGCTCCCTGAATGTGGTATTTTTGCACTAAATACGCAGATGACTGACGCAACGTCGAGTCTTATCAGTTATGCATTTCTGCATCTTTGACAGCGCGGTCAAATAACACCAGTTCACCGGGATACACGAAGCCGAGATCGCGGCGGGCGAGGAATTCAACCAGGTCCGGGTCGACCTGGCCTGGAATCAGCCGAGCTATGTCTTTTTGCAGTGCAGCATTTTCCGCCTCAAGCTTGGCCAGGACGGCTTTCTTTTCGCTCAGTTCAGCTTGTTTGTCCGACCATGCGCCGAGCCCCTGCTGCCCCGCAAACGCGTGGTAGGCAAAATAGGCAACAGTCAGTGACATGGCCCCAGCGGCCCATTTTGAAGTCATCTACGCGCACTCCGATGCGCCAAAAGAATCACTCAGGCTTGGTAAAGATTTTGCTAATTTTCCGACTCGGACAGCAGGGTCTTGATCGCCTTCATCCGGTCCTCTTCGGCCACTTCGAACAGATCAATCCACTGCCGGCCGATCAGGAAATACTCGATGTCTTCCGGCATCTCGGTCGCGTCGAGACGGATCGGCACCATTTTCTTCCCATACTTGTCGGCGAGATACACCTCGCGCCGGACATGATCGGACTCAAAAGCCTGCGCGGAACACATCAGACAGAAGCGATCGGCAGACTTGATCGCCCGGACAATCTGGCCGGCCCAGTTCTGCCCGGCCCGCATCTCGTCGCGATCGATCCACACGGTGATGCCGTCCGCCTCAATCGATTGCACGATGGGCAGGACCGTCTCGGCATTGGCATGTGAATAGGACACGAACGCATCATGCCCATCGAGGACAGGTGCAGGCGGCACGACCGGCTCGTCAGGTGCGCCGGGGGCCTCCGGCGCTTCGGTTTCCGCGTCAACAGAGGGGGCATCTGAAACGGGGCGCCTCCTTCGTCCTAACAGGAATAGAAGAAGGATCAGACCAACCAGCCCCGCCGCCGCAGCCCAGGCCACCGGCCCGTTATACTGGCGCAAGCGATCGAGCAGACCTGGCTCAGCTGGCGGAGGTGTTGGCGTACTGGCTTCGGTTCGGTCGCGCAGCTCGACTTCCACCCTTTGCAGATCGATCAAATCACGATCGAGTCTTGCGATCAGATCTCTTTGTCGTGTCAGGGTCTCTTCAGGCATTTCGGGCGCGGCTTCCAAGCGCGCGAGCGCCCGGCGCTCTGACCGGAGCGCCCCTTCAACGGTCGCAATTTCATTGCGCACCCGTGGCAGCGAAGTCGGCGCTTGCGTGACGCCAGCCCGGGTGGTGCCATCAGTCCTCCGCGGTGTACCCTCACGCGTCACGGGCATGTCCGGATCAAGCTCGCCGATACGCACAGACGCGTCTGATGGATCCGTTTCTGCTGCGACAGGCGGCTCCGGTATCGGTTCTTCGATCGCCGCCTCAACAGCCGGTTCTTCAAACGCCGCGTCGGTTCCACCTGACAGCCAGAACGCCACCCCGCCGCCCACGATGATCAAGGCCAGGAGCCCTAGCCAGAGACCAGAAGACCCGCTTGATTTGGCAGGTGCGGGCGCTGCCATAGGCGCGGGGGCATTCCCTGCCCGACGCTTCGCCGCAGGCGCAGGTGGCGCCAAATCGGCCGCGGACTCCATCGGCGCAGACATCGCCATATCGGCGGCTCCGGCGGCCGGCAGGCTCATTGCGGCCCCTTCTCGCTCGGCTTCCGCCTGCTCGCGCAGGAAAGCGCGCCGCTCATCCTCCATGGCGCGCAGGGCATTCAAAACATCATGATACCGGTGCTGGCGCGCCGCGGCGAAGGTCAGGTCGACCATTTCGAGATCGCCGAGCCCCCGCGGATTGAGCCCATGCTCCAGCCGCGCCATGACCAATTGCCCGTTTTCCCAGGCATCGATGGCGCGATTGGTCAGCATCATTTGCCGCGATGACATCATCGCATTGCGCGACCACAGCGCCAGCGTGTACTCGCCGGAATGGGCCGGCGGATAGGACATACGGCCATATTCGGCGCGAATGAACACGCCATAGCGTTTGAGATATTCCGCCAGCTTTTCCGCTTCTGCTTCGTCTTCTGGCGCAGCAATCAGATAAACACGCATCGTCATCCCCTCGCGAGTCCGACAAGGGATAGCATGCGTTTTTCGACGAGTCGCCTGTTCGGCGAATTTTTAAGCGTTGATCAGCGCCGAGCCTGCATAAAGCGCCGATGCGCCAAGCTCTTCCTCGATCCGGATCAACTGATTGTACTTGGACAAGCGGTCTGACCGCGCCAGCGAGCCGGTTTTGATCTGGCCGCAATTCACCGCCACGGCGAGGTCCGCAATCGTCGCATCCTCTGTCTCACCAGAGCGGTGCGACATGACGGATGTATAAGCGTGGCGATGAGCCAGCTCGACCGCGTCAAGCGTCTCGGACAAGGTCCCGATTTGATTGACTTTTACCAGGATGGAATTGGCCGCGCCGCGGGTCAGGCCCATGGCCAGGCGCTCCGGATTGGTCACGAAAAGGTCGTCCCCGACGAGCTGGCAGCGATCGCCAACCATTTCGGTCAGGATGCCCCAACCGTCCCAGTCATCTTCGGCCATGCCGTCTTCGATCGAAACGATCGGATAGGTATCGACCAGATCCGTGAGATATTTCGCCATGCCTTCGCCGTCGAGGGTCTTGTCCTCACCCGCCAGGACATATTTGCCATCCTTGAAGAATTCGGTCGAGGCAGCATCCAGCGCCAGTGCAACATCTTCGCCCGGCTGATAACCAGCGGTTTCGATCGACTTCATGATGAAATCGAGCGCATCACGGGTCGAAGACAGATTTGGTGCAAATCCGCCTTCATCGCCGACACCGGTATTGTGCCCGGCATCGCTCAGCGTCTTTTTCAATGTGTGGAAGATTTCAGAGCCGACCCGGACGGCATCCGCGATGCTGTCCGCATTGACCGGCATGATCATGAATTCCTGAATATCAATCGGATTATCGGCATGCTCGCCGCCATTGATGATATTCATCATCGGGGTTGGCAGCACACGCGCATTGGTGCCGCCAATGTAGCGGTAGAGCGGCAGACTGCAGCTTTCGGCTGCCGCTTTCGCTGTCGCCATGGAAACGCCGAGAATAGCGTTCGCGCCCAGACGTTTCTTGTTCTCGGTGCCGTCCAGCTCCATCATCAGGCCATCGATCAGGCGCTGTTCGGTCGCCTCCATGCCGGTTAGCTCGTTGGCGATCTCGCCGTTCACCGCATCCACCGCATTCATCACGCCCTTGCCTTTATAGGCTTCGCCGCCATCGCGCAGTTCGTGCGCTTCATGCACCCCGGTTGAGGCGCCAGATGGGACGGCAGCGCGGCCGAAAGAACCATCTTCAAGCGTGACATCCACTTCGACGGTCGGGTTGCCGCGGCTGTCGAGAATCTGGCGGGCGTGAATATCAACGATTTCGCTCATGGCGGGGTCCTTTTGCAATGCGTGAGGCATGTTTGCGGCTGCCTCTAGGGCGCAACGACCGAAAGAGCAAGGCCCGTTCCGTCTCGCCGCGCCTTGGGGCCAGCCAAAATCCTGCAGAAATTCCATGCCTTGAGCGACGGATTGGCAAGAATTCGCCGTTAAAGGTCTGACTTTCGAGGAGTTCTTGTATGCGCCATTCGATCATCTCACCGCTCGCTGCGCTCGGCGCTCTTGTCGGTGTGGGCTGCTCTGGCGGCGGCGACGCGACCTTGCCGGCGTCCCCCTCATTGGCCGTTCCCACACCAGCGCCGCAATCCGAGACGGACGTGGTGTATGGATCGGGCTTGACCAATGGCAGCTCAAAAACGCTACTTCTCGATGTCTATCAATCTGGCGACGCCTGTACGGCGCCCCGACCGGCCGTCGTCCTCATTCATGGCGGCGGGTTTCGCACCGGATCGAAAACGGCCGGCGCTTTTCCCGACATTGCCGAAGACCTGGCGGCTCAGGGCTATGTGGCCATCTCAATCAATTACCGGCTGGAGGGGGATGATCCCGTTCCGTCGGCTGAATTCACGCCTTATCTGAACGCCTTCATCACCGGCGGCGGCGGCGCAGGCGTGCCAGGTCTGGTCCAGGTCGCGAACAATATCAGCTCCGCTGTCGAGGACGCTGTCACCGCGATCCGGTGGATTGAGACCAATGCTTCGGATCGCTGCGTCGATGTCGACCGGATCGCGCTTTGGGGCAGCTCGGCTGGCGCCGTGATTGCCGTCAACGTCGCTTATGCGATGGACGATTTCTCGATCGATACACGCAAGCCCGCTGTGGTGATCGATTATTGGGGGCAATTAATCTTCGACGATACGATCGAAGCCGGCGATCCGCCTTTGCTGATCCTGCACGGCGATGAGGATCCGACGGTGCGCTACGATGAGGCCTTGCGCCTGGAGGCAGAAGCCCTGACGGTCGATTTGCCACACAGTTTCTACACGGTGCTGGAGGCCGGACATGGCTTTTCGGCAATCCCGATCAGTTCGGTGACCGTCGATGGGGTCCCGATTTTGGATGTGACGTTCGCGTTTCTGGAGGCTCATCTGCTGGACGGCACGCCGGAATATGAGACGCGATCAGTGCCGCTTTCGGGGGGATAGAGAGCGTCGCATTTTCACGGCTCAAGGTACACTTGGATAAATCGTCAACGTCTGGCCATCATTTGTGACGAGGTAGTTTGAAATCGCACCTCTCTCAGTCCGGATCTGGTCAATGCCGGTTACCCCAAAGCCAACATCGAGAAACTCGATTGGCTCAAATCGCACCTGGTTGAATTGCGAGATGTTCTTAAAGACATAAGCATACGGCGTTTCGGGCACGGTAACGATGATGTCAGTGGCCAGCCCGCTTCCGTTGAAAGGCGCGACATACAAACTTGACGGGACGCCGTGCGGTAAAGCGATGTCGACTTGTTCCTGGGGTGGTCCGAAAAACTGATGCACAATGGTCAATTGATGATCGCTGGTATGGGATTCTCCAGCGAATAAAAGCGCCGTGTAATAGGACCCGAAACTCATATAACCGCCAGCTACATCGACCAGCGTCATATCGCTTGGCGCATCCACGGTCAGCGGTGTGTCCAATTGAGCCATGCTCCCACGTCCGTTGCGGATGGGAACGATCTCCTGACGCGCGGCGTCATAGAACCGCGCGTTTTCGGATGTATTGAACTGGTTGAAATCCAACTCGCAGAAATCCCCCGTCGTTGCGATAATTCTGGACTCAGAAAACGTTCCGATTTGCGCAGCGGATTGCGGCGCAGAGAAGGGTGATCCATTGTTCAATAGCGCGGTCAAACCGTTCGGCGTCCCGACGATTAGCCCCAGTGGCTCGCCTGCGACGAATGAATCTCCTGTTTGAGTCGCGCCAATTGAGCAAGAGTCTGCGATGGTAAAGTCACCAGCTTCGGAAACTTCGGAATTCGACTCGCGGCGAAAAATCTGGACCTGACCGGTTTCCTGAGAGTGCAAGACAAAGTCAGGACCGACCGAGAAATCCAGCGGGAATCGGTAAAAGTCCTCCTGCCCCGTTATTTCGACACCCAATTCGATATCGGTAGGCGCAGGAATGGCGTCATCGAGGAATCTGAATTGTTGGATACGACCCGTATTATTGTCCGCGCGGGTCAGAGTGTACATGTAGCTGTCGATCCCAAACGGATGGCTCCAGCCCAGGTTCCGGTCGGCCAGGGTCGCATCTGAAAAACGATCCGCCGCGCGCCCCCAAAGAGAGGTCAATGGAGTCCGTTCATAGTTCAGGAGCGTGAACTCCAGTGTTTCAGACGCGGTGTCGCGGCCGTCCGAAACGGTTACTGTGACGGATACGGTTTCGTTCTGATCGACTTCAAATGTTTCGACGCTCCAAACCGGAGCCGAAGATGCATCCGCAAGCTGTGCGAGATCTGACGGCGAGAATTCTACCTGATACGTAAGTGCATCGCCATCCGCGTCGCTGCTTCGACTGGCGTCTAGAGTGAAGCTTTGTCGCTCGTCCAATGAGGTTGGGATGACCTCGAGCGTTAGTGTGGGCGCATTGTTTGGAGGTGGTGTAACCACTTGCGGCGGCTGGGGTGTTTGATTTCCGCCTGAACCTGAACAGGCCGCACATATCAGTACTGTTGAAATGAAAATTGGTGTTTTTTTCAAATCTACCCCCAAAGTGATTTCAGTCTTTTTTTCGCAAAGATAGTTTTTATTGTCGATATGCATTTGCCCAGGTTTTCTCGAACCGTCCATTCTAACTTCATTGATGGACATCCAAGTCGCGCACCTGGAACAACAAAAAGCCCGCAGATTGCTCTGCGGGCTTTTCAGGTCGATATCATCATCCGGGCCTAGTCTTCAGTCGGCTCCAGGATTTGGCGACCGCGATACATACCGGTCTTCAGATCGACATGGTGCGGACGACGAAGCTCACCAGAATCCTGGTCTTCGATGAAAGTATTGCCTTTCAGGCGGTCATGCGAACGGCGCATACCACGGCGTGATTTGGTAATCTTACTCTTAGGGACAGCCATTTGCTTGCTCCAAAACGGGTTTCGAGGCCAAGCCTCGTGAAATTCAAACCGCGCGTATACAGAAAACGCTGTGGCGCGACAAGGGGGAAGTTGCGGTCAATTATGGAAATGCGCAGGTCGCTCTCGGATTGGCCCTGATCGTCTCCTTACCCGGAAGCTGGGCGACATAATCGCTCCATTCGCGCCGTGGCCGGTAATAGTCCGTCGAAATATACTGTGCCCCACTCGCCAGCGCCGCATCCAGTCGCGTGCGATCCCCGGTTCTGGCCTCGACTGTGTTCGCGTCTGCGCGCGTGCGGACGATAAACCCAGCCTCAACCCGCTCGGCGATCACATCCCCCTGCTGGATGGGATCATTGATCGTGAAATAGGCTGCATCATCGGCCGCCGGATCCTCCGAATTCACGAACATGGCATGTCCCTGCAGCGAGGTTTCGCCGCGTCGATACACGTCAACAACATCCGAGGGCTCATCCAGGGCGAAGAACACCTTCCCCCAGGCCTGGTCGAGGCTCGGCCACCCCTCCGACAGCATGGCCTCGCGCAGGGTCGGGAATTCGCCGCGAACATCATCCGGGGTCAGCAAGGCGTCGCTATCGTAAAACGAGGACCGGATCTCCGCATCCAGGGCATCAAAAGCGGTCGCATCGAAAGGTAAGGGATCGACGGATCCAGGCAAATCAATGGTCGCCTGTTTGGCATTGATCAGGATCAGCAATGGCGCATGGTCCGGATTCAGACGCGTCCACCCCCTAATCACGGCCAGACAAGACTTGAGGGCAAGGCAGGATGAGCGATGATCGACATCCTGAACGTGCAGGACCTTGAATCCGGGCAAATCCAGGACGCCTTTGCTGTAAGTCGTCCCGACCATTTTGGGCAGCAACGGGTCGGCATAGCGCCCGCCGTCCGGATCGTAAAATACATCCAGCTCCAGCTGTCGCATGCCGAGATTCAACTGCTCGAACAAAGGGAGGTGCGCATAATCAAGGGCCGCGCCCCATTCCGGCGACGTCGCCGTCAACAAGGCCAGTTCATCATCCGGAATGGCAAGCTTGTAGGAATTGTGCGCCCCGATCGTTTGCAGGTCGCTCATCCGGGCCGTGCAGGTTTCGGGCATAGGTGTCTGGGTACAGGCATTCAGCCCAAACATCGCGGCCAGGGCCGCCGTCAAAATCGAAACTGGTCGCATCAATCTGCTCCGCTGGCGCCCCCGCGCGCACTTTGCGGGGATGTGAGCAGATTGCAAGCCGGGATCAGACCAGACGGCTCTGTGTCACCGCCGCATCGATAAAGCTCGCAAACAGTGGGTGCGGCTCCATCGGACGCGACTTCAGCTCCGGATGATACTGAACTGCGATGAACCAGGGGTGCGCTTCCATTTCGATGATTTCCGGCAGCACGCCATCTGGCGACATGCCTGAAAAGGTCATGCCATGCTTTTCCAAGGCTTCAACATAGCCCGTATTCACCTCATAACGGTGACGGTGGCGCTCTGAAATCTCCAGAGACCCGTAAATCTCAGCGACCCGAGAGCCTGCCTTCAGTCGAGCCGGATAAGCCCCCAGCCGCATCGTGCCGCCCATATCTGTGGTTTCGTCGCGGGTGACGAGTTCATTGCCTTTGGTCCATTCTGACATCAGGCCAACAATGGGCTGGTCCGTCGGGCCAAACTCGGTCGTTGAGGCGCCTTCAATTCCAGCCAGATTACGCGCCGCTTCGACCACCGCGAGCTGCATCCCGTAGCAAATACCGAAGCACGGCACCTGGCGCTCACGCGCGAACCGCGCCGCCCGCATCTTGCCACGTGCACCGCGTTCGCCAAAGCCGCCCGGGAGAATGATCCCGTGAACGCCTTCGAGAATATCGATCGGTTTGGCATCATCATCAAACTCTTCGGAATTGATGAGCTTTACATCGACCCTGACATTATTGGCGAGCCCGCCATGTTGCAGGGCTTCCATGACGGACTTATAGGCGTCCGGCACATCGGTATATTTGCCGACAAGGCCAATACACACATTGCCGTCCGGATTGTGCACGGTCTGCGCAATCTGGTCCCAGCGTGACAGATTTGGCGCCGGGGCGTCGGCGATCCGGAAATGCGCCAGAACTTCTTCGTCCAGTCCTTCTTCGTGATACGCCGCCGGCACATCATAGATATGGCCGACATCGCGCGCTTCGATCACGCTGCTCGGGCGGACATTACAGAAACTGGCAATCTTGCCTTTTTCGGTCTCTGGGATGGGGCGATCGCAGCGACAGAGCAGGATTTGCGGCTGAATACCGATCGAGCGCAGCTCCTTCACCGAGTGCTGGGTCGGCTTGGTCTTCATCTCACCCGCAGCCGGGATGTAGGGCAACAGCGTCAGGTGGATGAAGCAGGCGCGTTCCGGGCCGAGTTCCTGGCCGAGCTGACGGATGGCCTCGAAGAACGGCAGGCCTTCAATATCGCCGACGGTGCCGCCAATCTCGCAAAGAACAAAATCAACGCCTTCGCCGGCGTCCGACAGAACGAAATCCTTGATCTCATTTGTGACATGAGGAATGACCTGAATGGTCGCGCCAAGATAGTCGCCGCGCCGCTCTTTCTCGATAATGGTCGAATAGATCCGGCCGGTGGTGATATTGTCCGACTGGCGAGCTGAGACGCCGGTAAACCGCTCATAATGACCGAGGTCCAGATCGGTTTCGGCCCCGTCATCAGTCACAAACACTTCGCCATGCTGGCGCGGGCTCATGGTCCCCGGATCGACATTGAGATAGGGGTCGAGCTTGCGTAACCGGACTTTATAGCCCCGTGCCTGCAGCAATGCCCCAAGTGCTGCGGAAGCGATACCCTTGCCTAAGGAAGACACCACGCCGCCAGTAATGAAAATATAGCGAGTCATGGGAATGCAGTTTGCCTGATTCGCGACCGAGCCCGATAGGGGTAAGTCAGGATTTTACAAGATTATTGCGGGTCTGCCTCAGTGGCGAGCGGATCATCATTTTCCGGCGCTTCACTCGGCGCCGTCTCGGACGGCGTCACGGCGAGCGGATCGTCCAGCAAGGCGCCGTCGCCGCTCAACACGTCATCGAAATCATTCAGATCGATACCGTCCGTCTCCGTGTCCGGAGTCGCCGAGTTTTCAAGCTCGCGGGTCACATCGGTTCGCGTATCCGCATTCTCATTCGTCGCGATAATGGTCAGGGTCAGACTGGAAATGAAGAAGATGGCCCCAAAGATGATCGTCGTTCGAACCAGTGCGCCTGTAACGCCGGATCCCGACATCAGACCCCCGCCGGCGCCGCCACCGCCGCCACCAATGCCCAGCGCGCCGCCTTCAGAGCGCTGCATCAGCACCACGATCACCAAGACAACGGAGACGAGTATGTGCGCAACGAGGATTACATTGGTCATGTCGGTTTCCTGAATCTCAAGCGGCGGGCCTTACGCTTTTCTGAGCCGTCCGCCAACCCCCAAGGGTCAGTGTCGGGACGATCTTTTAAGCCACCGCCGCCGCATAAATGGCCATGAAATCGTCCGCCTTCAAGCTGGCGCCGCCAATCAATCCACCATTGACGTTTTCAATCGCCAATATCTCGGCCGCATTTCCAGGCTTCATCGAGCCGCCATAAAGGATTGGAATATCGGCCCCGCGGTCCTGGAACAGTTCCATCAGCAGGGTTCGTATGACCAGATGAACTTCGGCAATCTCCTCACCGCTCGGGACGAGGCCCGTGCCGATGGCCCAGAGCGGTTCATACGCGACGACCAGAGAGTCGTTTGACCCCATGGTTGGCAGTGACTTGCGCAAAATGCGGACGACGGTGTCTTTCGTCTCGCCGCGCTGGCGCTGTGCAAAACTCTCGCCGACACAGATGATCGGCGTGATACCTGCGCGCAAACAGGCATGGGCCTGTTCCTGCACATAGGCGCTGCGCTCGCCATGTTCAGAGCGACGCTCTGAATGCCCCACAATGACATGCGACGCGCCGGCATCCTGTAACTGTTCAGCCGACAAATCGCCTGTAAACGCGCCGAATTTCTCCGGATGGCAACTCTGCGCGCCAACTTTCAGCCGATCACCGGCCCGATCGCTCATCGGCACGACCAGGGTCGATGGCGGACAGATCAAACAGTCCGCAATATCCGGGTAACTGCCAAGTGCCGAGACCACTTTATCGACTTCAAAAAGAGAAGATTTCAGGCCATTCATTTTCCAGTTGCCTGCAATCAGTGTGCGTACCATACCAGTCACCATCTTGATCAAGTTTGTGCGCTCGCCTAGCAAGCTGTGTCGAAACCCACAAGCGATCCTTATGGAAAAGGTCTGAACTCATGCTGACCCCGTTGCGTAATATGCTCCGTTCCCCTGCTGCGGGCGGGATATTTGTCATTGTCATCATCGCGATGGCGGCCTGGGGTGTGACTGATATTTTTGCCGGCGGCTCCGGCAGCAACCTGGTCAGCGCCGGTGATCGCGCCGTCTCTGACCGGGCGCTTGATTCGAGACTGGAGCGGATCCTGCGGACGCAAACAGATGAACGTGGCCGTGCTCTGACCAAGGAAGAGGCCATGCAAAGTGGCATTCTCGATCAGATTTTCGGTCAGCTGTCCCAATCCACGATGCTCACCGCCTATGCTGACAAACAGGGCATCGCGGCGACAACAGACGCGATTGTGGAGACCATAAGAACCGATCCCGCGTTCCAAGATACGACGGGCGTATTTGATCCCGTCCGATATTCGCAACTCCTAGATGCGAACGGATTTCGGCAGGCTGACTATGAGGCGGATCTGGAAGCCGACATGACCATTGAACGTCTGCAAGCGGTTCCGAATGCCGGCCTGCGCGTCCCGAGCGCACTGGCGCGCTTGCAAGCGGCCTATACAGGCGAGCTTCGCTCAGCCTCCTGGTTCATTCTCGAGCAATCGCAATTGCCGCCGATCACGGAGCCGACGGAGGAAGAGCTCCTGGCGCTCTATGAGGAGCGCAAGGATGCCCTGCGCGAGCCGGAACGCCGCGGAATCAGTCTTATCCAATTGAGCCCGGACGATTTTATCGCTCAGACCGAAGTCTCCGATGACGACGTTGAGTCTTATTATGAGGCGTACAAGGCTGAGCGCTATACGGGTCCGGACAGTCGCACCTTCACTGAGTTCACCTTTGCCAGTGAAGCACAGGCCCGCGATGCGCTGGGGCGCATCGCCGGTGGCGCCGCACCGGAAGCCATCGAAACCGCCACCGCGACACAGCTGAAAACCGGACGCCGGGAAGTCATCGCAAACGAGCGGCTGGCAGAACAGGTCTTTTCACCGGTTGCGCAAATCGGATCGATTCATGGGCCTCAACCCGTCGGTGATGCCTATCTCGTCGTTCGCCTGGAAGACATTATCGAAGGCGCAGCTACACCGTTGGACGATGTCCGCGAAGAGATCGAGAGTGAGCTGGCGCGCGAACTTGCGATTGGCTTGTTTTATGACGCCCTGCCCCAGTTTGACGATTTGCTTGGCACGGGCGCCGATCTGGAAGGCATCGCCGAAGGGTTGGGTACTCCTGTCCTGTCCTTTGCGCCGGTCGACACTAATGGCGTCACACAAGCGGGCCAACGCTTCCTGCCACTTGTGACCGCCCCGGGCCTGTTGCAGATGATCTATGCTCAGGCCGAAGGTCGCAACACCGAGCGCTTTGGCGATGATGAAATCACCTGGATCGCCAGGGTCGACAGCATTGTGCCGGAACGTCTGCCGGAATTCGACGAAGTCAGAGACCGTTTGGTGACCATCTGGAAAACGCAGCGCGAGAGCGAGCAATTGCAGAATGTTGCCGCCGAGATTGAAGGCGCCATCGCCGATGGAACCAGCGATCTCGCCACCGAGGCTGCAAAATATGGCGCTGTCGTCGATACATTGCCGCGCCCTGTCACCCGGCAGAATACCGAATTCCAGTTGCCGGGCTCGCTCATGTCTGGCCTGTTCTCGGCCAATGAGGCCGGTGAGACCTTCTCCATTCCGGGCATTTCGGCTCAAATGATCGTGCTTCAAGTGGACAGCATTGACCGCCCTGAGAGCGAAACCCTGGACCTTCTGGCCCAGGCCAGCGCTCTGGATATTCAGGCGGGCATATCCGAAGATCTGTTCCGCGCCTATTTGATGAGCATTGCTGAAGATGTCGAGCTGAACACCAATGGCGCGGCGTTCGAGGCCTATAAAAGAAGCCTCGTGACGGAACAATGACCCGCGACGTATTACGGGTTCGGCGACGCCCCGGAGATCTGGAAACGCCGGTTTCGGCGATGCTCAAGCTGGGCGCTGACAAGGCGGGTAGTTTCCTGTTCGAGTCGATTCACGGCGGCGAACGTTTGGGTCGATATTCCTTTATCGGCCTGCACCCGCAGCGCTGGATGCGGGTCCTGAATGGGATTGGCGAGCAATCGGAAACGCTGGCTTTCGAAAACGCTGAACGGTTTGACGGGGCACCAGTCGATGCGCTGCGCGCCTTTGCCGAGGCCGGGCTTGCCGAGGCGGATGCAGCTCAGGATCTACCTCCAATGGCGAGTGGGGCGTTCGGCTACATTGGCTATGATTTCATTCAGCATGTCGAACCCGTTGCGATCACCAAGCCAGACACGCTGAATGTGCCCGAAGCCTTGCTGATGATCCCTGGCGTGGTTCTGATCTTTGATCATCTCTATCAAGAACTCATCCTGGTTGGGCGTCATGCACCCGGCGAGGAAAAGACGGCTGATGACTTGCTAGATCAGGTCGAGTCCGCACTTGAAAACCTGCCCCCAATCACCCCTCGGGATGGTGAAAGCGATCCTTTGGAATTCACGTCCAATACGACGCAGGATCAATATTTCGACATGGTCGAGACGGCCCGCGATTACATCAAGGCCGGCGATATCTTTCAGGTTGTGCCGAGTCAGCGCTTCAGCGCGCCGTTCGATCGCAAGTCGATCAGCTTCTATCGCGCGTTGCGCCGGCTCAACCCGTCCGCATTCATGTTCCACATGAATCTCGGCGATGTTCGCCTGGTCGGATCAAGTCCGGAAATCCTTGTGCGGGTTCGCGATGGACGCGTCGCCATTCGCCCGATTGCCGGCACACGCCCCCGCTCTGGCGATTCGGTGATCGATGCCGAGCGCAAGGCTGACTTGCTGGCCGACAAGAAAGAGATTGCCGAACACTTGATGCTGCTCGATCTCGGACGGAATGATGTCGGCCGGGTCGCCGCCTATGGCAGTGTCGAAGTGACTGAACGATTCATCGTCGAGCGTTATAGCCATGTCATGCACATTGTCTCGCACGTCGAAGGCAATCTGCGCGAAGGCCTCACGGCGGTCGATGCGCTGCTCGCGGGCCTGCCGGCGGGCACCGTCTCGGGGGCGCCCAAGATCCGCGCCATGCAAATCATTGACGAACTCGAACAGGATGCCCGCGGCGTGTATGGCGGCGCGATTGGATATTTCGGCTGGAATGGCGATCTTGATACATGTATCGCGCTGCGCACCGCAGTGCTCAAGGATGGTCAGCTGCACATCCAAGCCGGCGGCGGAATCGTCCTCGATTCAAACCCGCAATATGAGTTTGACGAAACCGTGCACAAAGCCAACGCGCTGAAAAAGGCCGCCGCCTTGTCGGCCAGATATGAGTTCGATCAATGACCGCTCCGAAACATATCCTCGTCGTCGACAATTATGACAGTTTCACCTGGAATCTGGTCCATTACCTCGAAGAGATTGGCGCCCGCACCCAGGTCATTCGCAATGATGAACTGACCGCTGACGCCGCCCTGGCGCTGAAGCCGGACGGCATTGTCCTGTCGCCTGGCCCCTGCACGCCCAAGGAAGCGGGCATCTGCGTCGAGCTCGTCCAGAAAGCCGATGCCAACTTGCCTATCCTGGGCGTCTGTCTGGGGCATCAGAGCATTGGCGCAGCCGAGGGCGGCGAGATCGTGACGTCGCAGGAAATTCGCCACGGCAAGATCAGCCAGATCCGACATGAAGGCGGCCCGCTCTTCGAAGGTCTGCCACAGACCTACGACGTCGTGCGCTATCATTCGCTGTCGATCAAGCCGAGCGACCTGCCGGACACGCTGATCGCGGACGCCTTCACCGCTGACGGTGAGATCATGGCCGTCCGCCATGCATCCCGGCCCGTCTTTGGCGTCCAGTTCCACCCGGAGAGCATCCTGACTGAGCATGGCCACGCCTTGCTGCGTAATTTTCTGAATATCTTTTAGTCGTGCTGCCAGGTGCTGAGTGAAACCGGCGCTTTCAGATCAATGAGCTTGCGCTCGGCCAGAGTCATGCCGCAGCCGCGCAGCACTTCATCCAGCGAGATCAGACGATCCGCTGCCGCAAACAGCCTTAGACCATCCTTGATCGCCACGCTCTCGGCGCGGCACACATGCAATGTATTCAGACCACTCTGCAGGAAATAGGTCAGAGCGGTTCGCCCGCCATTAATCGCGACTTTGCCTCCGGAGGGCGCGACCATGCGCAACATGTTTTCCAGCGGCATCTGAGACGGATTCCACCACCATCCCCCTTCCTTATGCTCCAGAGCAGTGGCATCGCTGGACAAGATCACGCGCGTCCGGCCTTTGGTATTGGGCATCGCCTCATGTGCGTTGCGGCCAAGAATGACCACCGCACACGTGTCGAGCAGCTTCTGAAACGCCTTGCCGCCGATCAGATCCGTCAAACTAGCTGGCAATTCACCCGCGCCCGTTGCAATACAATCATTGCGACAGGTCATGACATAACCCTGCAAATCCCACTTGGCAGCTGGGCGCACGTCTTCGTCCCTCTCGCCTCTCTCGCTCTCGGAATTACGCCCAAAACCCTCTAGGCACAAATTATCACTTCTATATATCCGCATGGATGGATACACATTCGATCTCCGTAAGCTTGAAAACGCTGGCGCAAGGACAAGCTCTCACGTCAATCCAGCTGGATGACGCCTTTTCGGCCATCCTCGCAGGAAATGTGCCACCTGAGCAAATTGGCGCCTTTTTGATGGGCCTGGCCGTGCGCGGCGAAACCGGCGCAGAACTGCTCGCCGGGGCCAAAACCTTGCGTGCAAATGCCCGCAAAATCGACCTGAACGGGCCGACTCTGGATACGTGCGGGACCGGAGGCCTCGGCTGGACCAGCCTGAATACGTCCACTGCCAGCGCGATTGTCATTGCGGCTTCTGGGGGCAAAGTCGCCAAGCATGGCAATCGTTCAGTCCCACCAAAGACCGGCAGCGCCGATGTGCTGGAAGCCCTTGGTGTAGAACTGGACCTGACTGAAGACCGGTTCCGCAATTGCGTTGACCAGGCCGGCGTCGGATTCCTGTTCGCCCGCAGTCACCATGGTGCCATGCGCCATGTCGCACCTGTGCGGGCCAGCCTTGGCATCCGGACGATTTTCAATTTGCTCGGGCCTCTGTCCAATCCCGCCTCGGCAACGCATCAGGTCCTTGGCGTGAATGAAGCACGCTGGCTGAAGCCCGTGGCGGAGGCATTGCGTGATCTCGGCGTGACCCGCGCCTGGGTGGTTCATGGCGCCGATTCCGATGGCACGGTCATCGACGAGCTCTCCATTGCCGGAGCGACCCAGATCGTCGAGGTGGCTGATGGACGCCTGATTGAGCGCGTGGTGACGCCAGAAGACGCTGGACTCAGCCGTAATCGCCTGAGTGCGTTGGCCGGCGGTGCGCCGGAAGAGAATGCACTGGCGATCCGAGAATTGCTCGATGGTCGCCCAGGTCCGTTCCGGGACGCGGTCGTTCTGAACGCCGCAGCGGGTCTGTACGTCCTCGGACGCGCCGACACTCTGAAAGACGGTGCGGTTCAGGCGAGCGATGCGATTGATAGCGGCGCCGCAGCACAAACGCTGTCTACGCTTGCCGCCGCCTCCAAGGGACAGGCTGTATGAGTACCGCTCTGGATCGGATCATTGACTATAAACAGGGTGAAGTCGCGGACCTGAAACGGCAGCGCTCAGAGCAGGATTTCATCGCTCTGGCCGGCGATCAGGCCCCGCCGCGTGGTTTCGCGGCGCGCCTGTCAGGGATTGCCCAATCGGACGAGAATGCGCTGATTTGCGAAATGAAGCGCAAAAGCCCGAGTGCGGGTGACATCCTGCCTGGGGCCAACCCGGCCGACATTGCCGCGCAATATGAGCAAGGCGGAGCCGCCTGCCTGTCCGTGCTGACCGATGGCCCCAGTTTTGGCGGCAGTCTGGAAGACTTCAGCGCCATTCGCAGCGCCGTCTCCCTGCCCATGTTGCGCAAGGATTTCATGATCGACACGATCCAGGTGGCCGAGGCCCGGGCGCATGGCGCAGATGCGGTACTGGTCATTCTGTCCTGTACCGATGACGCCTTGGCGCTCGATCTGACGCAAGCGGCCCTGGATCTTGGCATGGACGCCCTGATCGAGACGCATGATGCCTACGAAATCGAACGGGCGCTGAAGCTGCCCTCGCCTCTGATCGGCATCAATAATCGCGATCTGAAAATCATGCAGACCGATCTCGCCACCAGCGAGCGTCTGTCTAAGCTCATTCCGAGCGATCGCCATTTCGTGTCGGAAAGCGGGATCAGTGAGCCTGAAGACATATCGCGCCTTCGCAAGACCGGCGCGCGCCGGTTCCTGATTGGTGAAAGCCTGATGAAACGGGCGGATCGGAGGACGCACGTTCAGGCCCTCAGACAGGCCAAATGACGCTGCAACTGCGAAAATTCGCATCCCGCGACCTGGATGCGCTGTTTTCCTGGTTCCAGTCTGAACGAGAGGCCCTGCAATGGGCCGGCGCTGCCTTGTCCTGGCCGCTCAGCAAACGTGAGTTCAAGGCTCTGATCAAGCAACACCAGGGGCCAGAGCCGATCCGGGAGGTTTGGGCCGTCATGTCGGGATCAGACATGATCGGACACTTTCAGATCGGGCTCAATCGCCGCCTCAAAACCGCCGGTCTGGGGCGTATCGCCATCGCGCCAAATCACCGTGGTCAGGGGCTCTCAGCCCCATTAATGGACCTGATCCTGGCCCGGGCGTTTCAGCATGCCTGGGTCCATCGCGTTGATTTACTTGTCTATTCTCACAATGCCGCAGCAATCGCCGCATATCAGGCGGCCAGCCTGTCGCTTGAAGGCACGCGGCGGGAGTCCACACCGATCGGATCGGAAATCTGGGATACGCATATTATGAGCATTCTTCGTTATGAATTTGACAAAAGAACAGAACGAGAATAAACATATAGAGAACAGATTCGTTATTGCGGAGAATTTTCGTGCTCACAACCAAACAAAAAGAGCTGCTTCTATTCATCCATGAACGCATCAAGGAGGATGGGGTCTCCCCTTCTTTTGATGAGATGAAGGAAGCACTCAACCTGGCGTCAAAATCAGGCATTCATCGCTTGATCGTGGCGCTAGAAGAGCGCGGCTTCATTCGCCGCCTTGCCAATCGCGCCCGGGCGCTGGAAGTCCTGAAAATGCCGGACTCCGCCACCCCGGCCGCACCGCCACGTGGCAGGCAGGCCTTCCGGCCCAGCGTGGTTGGGTCACAAACTCCCCAAATGGGACGCAGCACAATTCCGGTCCTCGGCCGCATTGCGGCGGGTGTTCCGATCACGGCGATTCAGAATGAAGTCGATCGGGTCACCCCACCGGAAGAGTATGCAGACAGCGACGCGCATTATGCGCTCGAAGTCAAAGGCGACTCGATGATTGATGCTGGCATTCTGGACGGCGACATTGTCATCCTGAAGCGCACGGACAGCGCCAATTCCGGCGACATTGTCGTGGCTTTGATCGATGATGAGGAAGCGACCTTGAAACGCCTGCGCAAGAAAGGCGAATCCGTCGCCCTGGAAGCCGCAAATCCGGCATATGAGACGCGGATTTTCGGGCCTGATCGGGTCCGCGTGCAAGGCCTGCTCGTGGCGCTGATCCGGAAGTACGAATAGTCCGGATCCGACAATCAGTCTTCAGCGCAAGCCCGCCACGGACGGTGTCCGCAGGCGGGCTTGTCACGTTTAACAAAGCCATCGCGCCGCCTTTCAAGGGTGACACCGTTTTCCTGGATCACGTCCGACCATGGAATTCGCGTCTTCACGGTGCCTATCGGACTGGTGACCTGAAGCCCCTCTTCGACGATCGTGTTGTCTGCGTAGACAATCGTGACCCACTCGCTCTGCAGGATGCAAGGCGTTCCAATCTCACAGACCTGAGAGATCGGGGCGTCAATGAAGCGCAAAGGCGGCAGGCCAGGACCGTTGCGCAGCTCAATCCGATCCACAGCGCCTGATGCATGTTCCAGAAACAGCTCACCGGATGGCGCGAAGTGGATCCGCGCCTTGGCCGAGAGATGCCAGGTGACCCCGGCCAGGATGCAGATCAGCATCACGCTGACCGCCTTGGGCAGTGCGCGGAGATCCGTCACATAAATCGCGATCGCCGCAGCAAACCAACCGAGGGCGGCTGGTGGCATTGCGGGCAAAGTCAGCCAGCGCGCCTCTCCAAACCCGGCGAAGACATGCGCGATCTTCAGCACCCCTTCCAGCGATAGCCCAAACAGCCGGAGCGCTAGGCTGTCTCCGCCCAACGGCGCCAGCAACAGCGCCAAGGCGGCGAGGGGCGCGCTGACCATGGAAATGATCGGCATGGCAAACAGATTGGCGAAGATACCCAGCCCGGCGACCCGGTCGAAGTGATACATGGCAAATGGCATGGTTGCGAAGCTTGATACGGTCGACGTCACCACCAGCGATTTCAACCAAAAAGAAACACCTTTTCGCCGAACCAGACCTCGTTTTCGTTGCAGGTTTTGCCACCCTTCATAAGTTGCGATAAGGGCTCCAGTCGCCGCAAAAGACATTTGAAAACCGGGTGTTAACACGCTCCACGGTGCCAGAACCAGGATCGCAATCATGGCAATTGAGAGCGACCGCAGACTAAGCGCCGTGCGATCGAACAAGACCGCACCGAACAGGACGGCGGACATGATAAAGGCCCGCTGCGTCGAGACGCTGGCACCAGAGATGATCAGATAGACCGCACACGCGATCAAGGCGGTCATCGCCGCTGGTTTTTTGACCGAGACGCGCAAGGCGATCGGTTCGACCAGGGCCAGGCCACGCCACACGAATAGAAACACGAGGCCGCCCACAATGCCCATATGCAGACCCGAAATCGCGAGCAAATGCGCCAGACCCGCCGCCCGTAATGCCTCCTGGTCAGATTGCGGCATGAAGCTTCGGTCACCGGACGCCAACGCGGCCGCAAACCCGCCCGCGCGATCCCCCGCCGCCGCGCGGACGTGCTGGGCCAGCCGGCGTCGCCATTTCGCAACTTGTAAATCCGCCTGCCGGGTCCAGGTTCGCGGCGCGCCAAGCGCCCCACCCCGGCAGCGGCCCTGAACATAACCGACCGCGCCCAGGCCACTGAACCAGGCTTGACGGGCGAAATCATAATCCCCGGCAATAACCGGTTGCGGCGGCGGGCGCAGGACTGCCCAGCACCGAACGAAGCGCCCAGGCTCGGTATTGAGCGACAGAATATGGGTCAAGCGCACCGTATTCGGCGTTTCAGACGCGTTCAAACCGTCTATCGCATGGATGTCCAGCACCAATCGGACACCTGTACGAGAGGGTTGTGCGTCAGTGACCCAGCCCTCAACCAGAACAGGGCCCATGGCCTTTTCGACCGTGGCATGTTGCGCGCGCAGAGTTGCCGCACTGCCCGCCGCAACCCCAAAGACGAGACCGCACACCAGGATCCAGGCATACATGACCCCGCGCGGCGCCTGCCATTTCAGGCCCAACCAGCCCCCCGCGAAAACAGCAATTGTGAGGCCCCAGACGACCCGCACATCCGGTTCGAACGGAATTGAAAAATACCAGGCCGTGCCAACAATCATGCCGATCGCGAAGCCCAGTGGCGCCTGCAATATCTCCCCAAAGCGGTCCGCGGACAGCGGAAATCGCTGCATCTTTCCTCCCCGCCCCTTGCGAAACTGTATCAGAGCGTGTTGAAGCGGGGAAGATAATCCCAAAAGCTTGAATCCACGGACGAAAACAAGTCGATGACCGTTGTTACCCGCTTTGCACCCTCGCCCACCGGCATGCTGCATATTGGCGGCGCCCGGACGGCGCTGTTCAACTATTTACTGGCCCGGCGCCATGGCGGAAAATTCCTCTTACGCGTTGAAGATACAGACAAAAAGCGTTCGACTGAAGAAGCCACACAAGCCATTCTTGATGGTATGGCCTGGCTCGGTTTGGACCCCAGCGAACCGCCAACCTTCCAGAGTCAGAATGCTGATCGCCACGCCGCCTGCGCCTTACAAATGGTCGAAACGAGGCATGCCTTTCGCTGCTATGCAACGCCTGAGGCGTTGCAGGCCAGACGCGATGAAGGCGAGGCGAAACGCGCTGAAGCCAAAGCAGACGGGCTGAGCGACGACGAACGCAACGCCTTGCGCGCTGAAGCGGATGCCTTGCTGGCGCCCTATCGCTCTCCGTGGCGTGATGGCGGCGATCCGCCGAGTGCGGACGCGCCTTACACAATCCGCCTGCGCGCGCCAGATCAGGATACGATGGCGGTGACGGATCATGTTCAGGGCGAGGTGACGCTAAAAACCTCCGAAATTGACGATCTCATCCTGTTGCGCGCGGATGGAACGCCGACTTACATGCTGGCAGTTGTGGTCGATGACCATGATATGGGCGTGACGCATGTCGTGCGCGGTGATGATCATTTCCGCAACACGTTCCGCCAATTGCCGATTTATTGGGCGATGGACTGGTCTGTCCCGGAATTTGCCCATGTACCGATGATCCATGGCTCGGACGGCGCCAAATTGTCGAAGCGACATGGGGCACTGTCAACTTTGGCCTATCGCGACATGGGCTATTTGCCGGAAGCGATGAATTCCTACCTCGTCCGCCTCGGCTGGAGCCATGGCGATCAGGAAATCTTCACCATCAATGAGGCGGCTGAGGTCTTTGACCTTGCTGATATCAACAAGGCGCCCGGGCGACTGGATCTGGAAAAACTCGGTGACGTGAATGCGCATTTCATCCGCACGATTGCGGAAGACCGCTTATTGGCACTGTTACTGCCTGAAATCGCACAACTGACGACGCCCTCCGAGACGCTGACTGAGCGCCTGCAGCAAGCCCTGCCCGTGCTCAAGGAACGAGGGCAAACCCTGCCGCAACTCGCTGAATCTTGCCGGTTTTTATGGGACAGCAATGCCGACAATTTGAACAAGAAAGCCCGGAAAGCATTACGCGAAGAGGGCATCAATCGTCTGTTAGATCTCCGTGAGGCACTAGACCAATCGGATTCATGGACTATTGAAGCGTTACAGAATGTGTTGGAGTCGTTTTGTGCGGCGCACACACTATCTATGGGGCAAGTCGGACCGCCTTTGCGGGCCGCGCTCACCGGCGGGCTGCCGGCACCAGATCTGGCACCAGTTATGCACTGGCTCGGCCGCGACGAAGTTCTGGCGAGAATTGGGAAACATTTGCCTGCGTAAGCGCGGGCATGAGGAAAGAAGAGGAATTAGGGCTGCGATGATCAACAAGACGAAACAAACCGGGACAGCGACACTCAACGTCAAGGACAAGACGATTGAGCTGCCTATTATGAGCGGGACTCATGGCCCGGATGTTGTAGATGTGAAACGCCTGTATGCCGAAGCAGGCGTTTTTACGTTGGACCCCGGATTCACGTCGACCGGATCATGCGAAAGCCAAATCACCTTCATTGACGGCGAAAAAGGCATCCTGCTGCACCGCGGCTATCCGATTGATCAGCTGGCCGAACAATCCGGCTTTCTGGAAGTCGCTTACCTGTTGCTGAATGGCGAATTGCCGACCCAGGCCGAGTTTCGCGAATTTAATGGCCTGGTGACGCAGCACACCTTGCTGCACACCCAAATGGACCGTTTCTTTGACGGTTTCCGGCGTGACAGCCACCCCATGGCGATGCTGACCGGCACGGTCGGCGCCATGTCGGCCTTCTATCCTGGCGCGATGGACAGTTCTGATCCCGAAGAGCGGAACCTCGCTTATATCCGCCTGATCGCCAAAATGCCGACTCTGGCGGCGCGGATCTACAAGTATACGCAAGGCCAACGCTTCGTTGATCCGATCAATGAGCTGTCCTACGGCGAAAACTTCCTGCGTATGTGTTTCTCTGTCGAAGCCGAGAAATACAAGACCAGCCCGACCCTGGCCCGCGCCATGGACAAGATTTTCATTCTACACGCCGACCATGAGCAGAATGCCTCAACCTCGACGGTCCGTCTGGCCGGCTCTTCAGGCGCTCACCCCTATGCTGCAATCGCGGCAGGTGTGGCCTCGCTCTGGGGCCCAAGCCATGGCGGCGCCAATGAGGCCTGCCTCAACATGCTGCGCGAGATCGGCTCGGTCGATCGCATTCCGGAATATATCGAAAAGTCGAAAGACAAGTCTGACAGCTTCCGCCTGATGGGCTTTGGTCACCGCGTTTACAAGAATTACGATCCGCGCGCGACCGTGATGCAAAAGACCGCCCATGAAGTGCTCGACGAGCTTGGTATCGACACGCCAATCCTGCGCGTTGCGAAAGAGCTGGAACGTCTGGCGCTTGAGGATGAGTATTTCCGCGAGAAGAAACTCTATCCGAATGTCGACTTCTATTCTGGCGTCATTCTGGATGCGATGGGTTTCCCGACCGAGATGTTCACCGTGCTGTTCGCCCTCGCCCGCACCGTTGGCTGGGTCTCTCAGCTGAACGAGTTTATCGAGGATCCAAGCCAACGGATCGGCCGTCCGCGTCAGATCTATACCGGCGCCGCCATGCGCGACTTCGTGCCGATCAACGCGCGCTAATCACTTCAAGAATAGCTTTCGCAGCAATTTCCGACGCTGCCTCATCGCGCTCTCCCATTCGGGAGAGCGCTTTGTTTTGCGCCGCGATTTGCGCCTGGCGCGTGGCGTCGTCGGATAGAACCGATTGAGCTTCGCGGGCGATCACCGTGGCCTCAAGGTCGAATTGAATGAATTCAGGCGCGATATCAATATCATCAGCAGCAATATTAAGCAGCGTGATATGGTTCGGCTTGAACAGGAAATAGCGCGCCAGCGCCCAGGTGATCCAGCCAGTCTTATAACCGACCAGGAAGGGTGTCCCCTGGACCGCCAGCTCTGACGTCACAGTGCCTGAACAGGCCAGCGCATAATCTGCCGCCGCCATGACATCGACCATGCGATCGGAGTCCTTGGTCAGACGCGCCCATTTTTCGAGGCCGGGAAAGGCAGTCTCAAATTGCGCCCGTACAGACGGTGCCGGAGCCATGACCACCGTCAGGTCCGGATCTTCAGACTTCATGATCCAGGCGGCTTCGACGAGCACGGGTGCGACGCGTTTGATCTCGCTGGGACGGCTGCCAGGGAGCACGAGGAGAAGTTTGTCTTCTGTGCTCAGGCCCATCTCGGTCCACAAAGCGGTGCCATTGCCCTGTTCCGTCCGGCTCAATGCCGGATTTCCCATGATGGTCACCGGTAGATCATAGGGCTCGTAATAAGGCGCTTCCATGTGATGGATGCAGATCAGATGATCGACCGCTGCAGCGAGCGTTTTAGCCCGACCGGGACGAGTCGCCCAGACTTGCGGGCCAACCAGTTTGATCAGCTTGATGTTCGGGTCCCGCGCGCGGACGCGTTGCGCGACCCGCAACATGAAGCCCCAGGAATCGACCAGTATGACCGCATCCGGCGCCGCCGCGATAATCGCATCCGCCGCGGCATCCGCGAGTTTCACCACGGTGCCATAGGCTTTCAGCCCCTCGAACAGGCCAAGAATGGAAAGCGGCGCAATATCGATCGGGGATGTGATGCCGATC
>JBCCCT010000004.1:0-46302 GCA_039033355.1 Pseudomonadota bacterium
AGATAGGCCCGCAAGACCTGTCTTAGTCCCATGACTTGCGGTGCACCCTTGTGCAGCACGTTCATATTGAGGCTGAACTTGGTCTCCAGATCACAGATCCGGAACAGGCTTTCCATCAGCACGTCCGGCTCGACCGTCTTGGCCCGTGGCTCAAGGATGAGGCGAATATCTTCAGCGCTTTCATCCCGCACATCGGCGAGCAGCGGGGCCTTCTTGGTCTCGATCAGATCCGCCAGCCGTTCGATCAGTTTGGATTTCTGAACCTGATACGGGATCTCCGTGACGACGATTTGCCAGGTGCCGCGGCCAAGGTCTTCGACGGCCCATTTGGCCCGCATGCGGAAACTGCCGCGACCTGTCTCATAGGCTTCGAGAATGGATTCCTTGGGCTCAACAATCACACCACCGGTCGGGAAGTCCGGTCCGGGCATGACAGCAAGCAGATCTTCGGTTGGGGTCGTCTTGCGATCAATTAGCAGCAAGGCAGCATCGATCACTTCAGCTACATTATGCGGTGGAATGCTGGTCGCCATACCAACCGCGATGCCGGTGGCGCCATTGGCGAGCAAGTTGGGGAAGCCGGCGGGCAAAACAACCGGTTCTTCCTTATTCTCATCATAGGTGACCTTGAAGTCGACCGCGTCTTCATTCAGGCCATCGAGCAACAGCTCGGCGGCCTGGGTCATGCGACTTTCCGTATAGCGCATCGCCGCGGCATTATCGCCATCGATATTGCCGAAATTACCCTGGCCATCGACCAGCGGATACCGGACCGAGAAATCCTGTGCCAGGCGGACCATGGTGTCATAGATCGAGGCGTCGCCATGCGGGTGATAGTCACCCATCACGTCACCGACAACCTTGGCGCTCTTCCGGAAAGACCCATCATGATTGAGGCGCAATTCGCGCATGCCATAGAGGATCCGGCGTTGCACCGGCTTCAGGCCGTCGCGAACATCGGGCAGGGCGCGTGACGTAATCGTCGAAAGGGCATAAGCAAGATAGCGCTTGGTCAGCGCTTCGCTCAGCGGTTCATTGATAATGCGATCGTCATCTTCGTCTAAAAGATCGGTCATACGCACCTCTAAAATCTGCGGTGGCGTAGAATCGCCACACTCGTATACAGACTAACAGAAAACGCCGTTTGGTTAATGAAGGAATACCATGCGCCACTGGCGACTGATTCTGTTCGGAATAGGGGTGATTGGCCTGACCTATCTGGTCCATCGGTTCCTGCCGACACAGCACAATCCGTTTCGCCCGCCTGATCTGACCGAGCCTTTGGGTCTGGCGACTTATGGTAAGCTTACCGAGTTGAAATATAACGAGGAAATGTGCCGGCAGAAGCTGACCGATGCAGGCGTGGAATTCTCAGTTGTCCCTGCAGATGGCGCTGAAACACGGTGCCCTTTGGAAGAAACGCTGGCCCTGAAACGGTCTCTCACGCCCTATAATGCCGCGCCTTTGCGGATGACCTGTCATCAAATGGCAGCTCTGCATATCTGGGAGCGTCATGTTTTGCGTCCACAAGCCGAGAAGATCTTTGATTCGCCGCTGAGCCAGATCGAGACCTATGGCTCGTTCAGCTGCCGCAACATTGCCGGAACACGGACGCGGTCCCAGCATTCCTATGCCAATGCGATCGATATTTCAGGTTTTGTGCTGGAAGATGGCACGCGGATCCGGGTCAAGGATCATTGGCGCGAGCGCAGTAAATCCGGACGCTATCTAGACCGCGTTCACAAGCAGGCGTGTCGTTTGTTTTCAGTGACGCTGGGGCCGGATTATGATGCTGCCCATGCCGATCATTTTCATCTCGACATGGGCAGTCAGGAAACCTGTCGATAAGGTCTCGTGGTCTTAATCGTCAGACTTGCAGGTATAGCCGTCTTCAGTGACCTTTTCGACGGTGCCAGGCCCGCCGCAAACGCGCAAAGCGGTCTCGGTGTTAAGCGCGATTTCCTCAGAATCCGACCAGTCACCTTCATCAACGTGAATGCAACCAACAAGTCCGAGGAGGGCGACGCTCATGGCGCCGAATAAGACAGTATTTTTCATTATCAGCCTCTAAAAGCCTCTCCAGCCCTGAACACAATTCTCCATAACGCAGGTTCATCTGAATGAAAGTTGAACAGAGCCGAATTTACCCAACTAATTTTGGAACCAGCCGGGCGCGGACCTCGGGAATGGGCTTGTGGACGGCAGAAAACAGCCGCTCTTCAAGGAAGTAGCCGGTCAGCTGCAAGGCGTCGGCAATGTCCTCTGCCATCGCGATCGCGCCGGGGTCGATGAGGAAGGCGGGGAGCGGAAACAGGCGATCAACATAGCCTTCGGCCTCTGAGCCTCGGACCGCGCGTCCGGTTTTGGGGGAAACATGAGTCAAGCCATCATTCGCGCCGGACAGGGCGCACGAGTCCAGATCCAGACCGAAGCCGAGGGCAGATAACAAACCAAGTTCCCAGCGCGCATACAGCGCCGGCCAGACAGGCCAGGTGTCGAGCGTATCGAGCAAGAGCGTGGTTGGGCCGTAAAGCGCGGAACCCGCGGTATCGCCTTCGTCCACCGCGCCGCGCAACAGGGCCGTGATCGTATTGATCGCCGCGAGCGCCTCGGGCCGGTCGAGATACCGTCCGGCGCGACTGGTGATCACTTCCGCAACTGTGAACCGGCCCAATTGTTCTTCGAGACGACCCGTCCAGGCAAGTTCAACTGAATTGCCGGGCTCAAACTGCGCCCGTTTCTTGCGACTGGCGCCGCCATAGACAAGCCCGGACCGGCGCCCCTTGGTGGCGGTCAGCACGTCGAGAATTAGGCCGCTTTCGCCAAAGCGTCGCCCGCCGAGAATAAGCGCCTGGTCACGCCAATCCATGCAGGCCCTCCTTAGGCATCAAACTCCAGTCCGACCGACTGATAGGCTTCGCGGCGTTCCATCCATTTGGGGTCGACCTTGACGAAGAGAAACAGGTGCACCGGCTGGCCCAGCATCTCGGACAGGTCTTCGCGGGCGGCTTTGCCGATCGCCTTGATGGCGCTGCCGCCTTTACCAAGAACCATGCCTTTGTGCTGTTCGCGGGCAATGATCACGGCCTGTCGGACGCGAATGGAGCCATTATCGAACGGCTCCCAGCTCTCCGTCTCGACCATGAGTTGATAAGGCAATTCCTGATGCAATCTCAGCATCAGTTTTTCGCGTGTGACTTCGGCGGCCAGCAAACGCATGGGCAGGTCTGCTGTCTGTTCCGGCGGATACAGAGCTGGCCCGGCGGGCATCTTCCCAGCGAGCTTTTCAAGCAAAGGCGCTACGCCATCGCCATTCAGCGCCGAGATCATGAACATTTCTTCGTAGACGCCAGCCTGATTGAGTTCGGCCATGATGGGCAGGACCTTCTCATGCGGGAAGAGGTCAATCTTGTTCAACGCCAGAAAGGCGGATTGCCCAGTCTCTTTCAGCGTTTCCATGACACGTCGATCATCCTCGACGGATAGTTTCTGCGCGCCCGTGGCTTCGCCTGCCTGTTCGGCGACCCAGGCAGAGGCATCGATCAGGTGGACCACGGCATCCGCTTCTTCCGCCCCGGACCACGCGGCTTTGACCATGGCGCGATCGAGGCGTTTCTTGGCACGGAAGATACCGGGCGTATCAACGAGCACAATCTGAGTCGTGCCCGCATGCGCAACACCGCGAATGGGAAAGCGCGTCGTCTGCACTTTATGGGTCACGATCGCCACTTTGGTGCCGACCAGAAGATTGGTCAGGGTCGATTTGCCCGCATTCGGCGCGCCGATAATCGCGGCAAAACCGGCATGGGTGATGTCATCTGCGCTCGGCAAGGAAGAAGGGGTGTCGCTCATATCTGTTCCAGAAGGTCTAGGAGGGCGCTGGCGGCCGCGCGCTCGGCTTCAGCCTTATTACTGCCCTTTGCGGTGGCTTGGCCATGACCTTCTACAGAGGCGCGGACCGTAAAGACAGGGGCATGGTCTGATCCGCTCTTTTCAAGGGTCTCATAAACCGCATAAGCCGTGCGGTTCGATCCGCACCAATCGCTGAGGCGGGTTTTCGGGTTGGCCTGATCAGGATCCGGGTCCTTGCTCAACGTATCGAAGATCCAGTTGCGCTTGATGAAACGCTCTGCTGCGTCGAGACCACCATCCATATAAATAGCGGCTATCAAGGCTTCGACGGCATCAGCTACCGCCTTGTCATAATTTGCAGATATATTGCCCCGCATAGAGGCGTCCATGAAGAGGTAATCGCGCAGGTTCAGCGTGGCGCCGACTGCTGCGCAGGTCTGTCCGCTGACCAGATTGTGGAACAGCTTGGTCATGAAGCCTTCGCGTTCCTTGGGATATTTGTTGATCAGCATTTCCGCCACGACCAGGCCCAGAACCCGATCACCGAGAAATTCCATTCGCTGATTGGAGAAACTTGCATTGCCGCGATACTCATCAATCAGGCTGGGATGAATGAGAGCGTGCAATAGAAGATCATCATCCTTGAACCGGTACCCCATCGCCGTTTCCAGCTTGCGCTGATTGTCGCGCTCCAGGCGCGGTTGGTTCGCACCTTTGGCGCCGGCGCGAAGCCGCGTGCGTTTGGGGCGGGACGGACGTTTCATTTCGGCAGAGCCTCAATAATCACCTGCGCTTCGGCCCAGGGGTGGTCGTCGGTCATGGTCAGATGGACATGCGCTTCATGTCCGTCCGGCGTGATCTCCGCGAGCCTTTTCAATGCCCCTTCGGTCAACTTCAAGGTCGGTTTTCCAGTCGGCAGGTTGACCACTTCCATCATCTTCCAATGCACCCCGCGGCGGGGTACGCCAGTGCCGAGGGCCTTGGCACAAGCTTCCTTGGCGGCGAACCGTTTGGCATATGTCTCTGCGGTCAGACGACGGCGCCGCGCCTTGGCAATCTCGCCCTCAGTGAAGCAGCGTTTCTCGAACCGTTCGCCAAATCGTTCGAGCGAGCCCTTGATACGCTCGATATTGCAGAGATCATTGCCGATGCCGATAATCATGCGCGCGCTTCGTCCATCAATTGGCGCATAAGACGGATGGCCGGGTCGAGGCCGGCAAAGATGGCTTCACCGATCAGGAAGTGGCCAATATTAAGTTCCGTGAGTTCTGGAATGGCCGCGATGGGTTTGACCGTCTCATAGGTCAGACCATGGCCAGCTTGGGGTTCGACGCCAATATCGACCGCGCGCTTGGCGCAATCAGCGATACGTTGCAGTTCGACTTCTGCGAGTTCGGTTTCACCTGCGAGACTGAGTTCGACAAAGCGGCCGGTGTGAAACTCCGTAATATCTGCGCCCATGCGCTGGGCTGCGACCAGCTGCACCGGGTCAGGTTCGATGAACAAGGAGACGCGGCTGCCATTGTCCTTCAAGGCGCGAATCATCGGTGTCAGCTTATTGTGCTCACGCGCTGCGTTGAGACCGCCTTCCGTGGTGCGCTCTTCACGTTTCTCTGGCACAAACATCGCCGTTTCCGGCTTGTACCCCATCGCGATCACGTGCATCTCTTCGGTCGCCGCCATCTCCATGTTGAGCGGCAAGTCCGTCGCGGCGCGAATGGCCTCAAGATCCGGGTCCATGATGTGACGCCGATCTTCGCGCAGATGAAAGGTGATTCCATCAGCGCCGGCTTTGGTCGCAATTTCCGCCGCGCGGGCAATATCAGGGTGTCGTCCGCCACGCGCATTTCGGATGGTCGCGACATGATCAATATTGACGCCTAAACGGATCCGGTTCGTCATTATTTCAGGCCTCGACTGCCAGGCTTGTAGGCCGGGATCGCTTGTAGTTCAGGTGGCAGATCATCCGCCGCATAATCCGGAAACTTGATCGCCGCGAGCGAGACCAGTTCACATCCGACATCAGCCTCACCGCCACTGCGATCAATGATGCAGGACCCGCCAACCACAGTCCCAGGCAGCTTGTTCAACGCATCTACTGTTTCGCGGAAAGACAGACCCGTGGTGACAATATCCTCTGCGATCAGAACACGATCACTTTCACCAATCTCGAAACTGCGGCGCAGCTCGAAGGCGCCATCGACACGTTCGACAAAGACCGCTCGGCAGCCAAGGTGCCGGGCGAGCTCATAGCTCGGAATGACGCCACCCATGGCGGGTCCGACGACGACATCAATTTCGCCGAGCCGTTCTTTCACCTTTGTCGCCAGGGCGCTGCACAGCTTTGACGATAAGTCGGGTTGAGAGAAGACAAGGGCCTTTTGTAGAAAAACCGGGCTGCGGCGCCCGGATGAGAGAATGAAGTGTCCTTCCAGCAGCGCTCCGGCATCGCGAAACACGTCCAGGACTTGCTCATTATTCAAATTCACTCTCCTCAATTCGTTCAACCCGTTCAACGACGGCGAGCGCCCGAAGCGCTGCTTTGATCTGTTCCAGATGTCTGAGATCATCGACTTCGATGTCAAACGTCAATTCCATGAAGCCCGGGCCGCGACTGCGCGTCGAGACGCTGGTAATGTTCCCACCGGCCTGAGCCACGACACTGCATTGCTGGGCCATGACGCCTTTATTGTCGGCTGCATTGACGGCGATGCGGCCCACGGCGCGCACGCCGGATTTGGCGAGTTCGGTCCACTGCAAGTCGACCCAGAGGTCAGGCTGGTCATCAAATTCAGCGACCTTGCCACAATAGATGGTATGCACCACGAGGCCCTTGTCGGGCTGGCGCAGGCCAATGATGCGATCGCCCGGGATCGGGTGGCAGCATTCCGCCAGATGCAGAGTGACGCCGGGCGTCAGATTCTCGCCGGCGATCATGCTGGAGGCATGTTCATCATCCAACATGACCTTGGAGGCGGCATCTCCTGAATGCAGATCCAGTCCCGGGAAAGCTATGGTGAGAATGCGGGCAACCTCGTCATGGCTGCGACCGAGCGCTTCGAACATGGCCTGTACGCCGTCAAAGCCAGCCCGCTCGGACACTTTGCGCATATCGACACTGACCGGGTCGATTTCATGCTGGCGCAAGGCGCGTTCCAGCATGTTGCGGCCGAGATTGGCGAATTGCAGGGTTTCGAGCTCGCGGCGGAGCTTGCGTTGCGCCGCGCGGGCGCGGCCCGTGACACAAAGAGTCTCATAACCAGGCAGGGGCCGCGGGTCCTCACGGCGAATGATCTCGACCACATCGCCATTCTGGAGCGGCGTGCGGAGGTTGCGCGGGACACCATTGATCTTCGCGCCATCGCAAGTGTCGCCGACCACGGTGTGGACCGCATAAGCAAAATCAAGCGGCATTGAGCCGGCCGGCAGCAGAACCAGTCGGCCTTTGGGCGTAAACGCAAAGACGTGTGTGCGATACATTTCCATCTTGGCATGCTCAAGAAAATCCTGGGCATCGCCGCCATGGGTCAGCAACTCACCGAAGGCGCGCAGATTGGCAGAGGGGTCCAGGCCGGCGGCCTTGGAGCTGTCCAGGTCAAATCCGTAGGCGCTGTCCTTATAGGTCCAGTGCGCGGCAACCCCGCGCTCGGCCGTATCGTCCATTTCCTCAGTGCGAATTTGCAGCTCGACCAGGCGATTGCCGCTGGCCCGCACCGTGGTGTGCAAGGAGGCGTATCCATTCGGCTTTGGGACGGAGATGAAATCGCGGAACCGGTCCGGCAGGCAGGCCCATTCGGTGTGAAAAGCGCCCAGCGCCTTATAGCATTCTGCCACATCCGATACGATCACACGAAACCCGAATATGTCGGCAACATCTTCAAAAGAAATCGATTTTTTCTCAAGTTTGCGCCAGATTGAATAGGGTTCCTTTCGGCGACCCTTGATCCGGCACTCGATATCCTCGCGCTCCATCACCTGACGAATGGCGAGCCGGATGCGCTCGAGATCATCCTTGTTGCGGGATTCCAGCGTTTCCAGCTGCGTCAGGATTTGCGCCCGGGCTTCCGGGTTGAGATGTTGGAAAGCCAGGTCTTCCATTTCAGACGCGACATAGTGGAGACCGATCCGACGGGCGAGCGGGGCATACAAGTCCATCGTCTCCCGCGAGACGCGGCGGCGTGACTCTTCCTTCTTCTTGAAGTGAAGGGTCCGCATATTGTGCAAGCGGTCCGCAAGCTTGACCAGAAGGACGCGGACATCATTGACCGTTGCCAGGATGAATTTCTGAAAATTCTCGGCTTGTTTGCTGGCTTCGCTCTGATACTCCAATTGACCCAGTTTGGTGACCCCATCGACCAGTTCGGCGACATCAGCGCCAAACAGGTCTTCGATCATTGCTAGATCGACGTCATCGCAATCCTCGACCGTGTCATGCAGCAGCCCAGCCATGATCGTCGCCTGATCGAGGCGGGTCGCTGCAAGGAGGGTCGCGACGCGGACCGGGTGGGAATAATAAGGGTCTCCAGACTGGCGCAGCTGATCGCCATGCTTCTCGCGCGCGAAATCATAGGCACGATGCAGCAACGCCCGATTGGCATCCGGTTGATAGGCGAGGACTGTGCCTGCCAGCTCTTCCTTGGTCAGAAACGGCTCGTCATCACGAATGCCGCGCGGCGGCCTCGAAGCGCGCGACCGGTCTTCTGTTTTGACGGTCGCTGTTGCCATTTACACCTACATTCGGTCGTCGCGGCCGGACTCAAGCTCGGCTTGGTAGGCACGCATAACGTCTTCTTCAGTTGCGGCGGGACCAGACTGAAGGGCCAAGCGATCGGCTTCGCGCTCTTCCTCTTCGCCGGGACGAACTTCTTGCAGTTCAGCCACCAGAGATTCTTTCACGACTTTCAGATCAATAGACTCATCGGCAATCTCGCGCAGAGATACGACGGGGTCTTTATCATTGTCGCGATCGACCGTCAGCGGAGACCCTTCACGGATCATGCGCGAGCGTTGCGCCGCCAAAAGGATCAGATCAAAACGGTTTGGGACTTTGTCAACGCAGTCCTCAACAGTCACACGTGCCATGTAAATCTCCTGTAGCCCGCCCTTATATGCAGTGCAGCACGCGAACGCAACCCGAACTTGCATGGAATCAGACGCCAATTCAGCAACCCATCATTGCGAAAATGAACAAATGGTGGTGGGTGTCAGCAAGATCAGAAATCAGGACCCGTGAGAGGTCCCGCGGAGACTGTGTTTATGGCCGTCACGATTGGCTCGGAAGCCCCGAAGGATTGCGACCTTTGTCCGCGTTTGCGACAGTTTATTCTGGATCAACGCGAGAAAGAGCCGGATTGGTTCAATGGCGCCGTGCCGAGCTTCGGCACCGAAGACGCGGAATTGCTGATCATTGGGCTGGCCCCGGGGTTGCGCGGGGCCAATCGGACCGGGCGTCCCTTCACGGGAGATTGGGCTGGCGATCTGCTTTATGAGACGCTCGGCAAGTTTGACCTGACGGACGGCAAATATGATCGCCGTCCGGACGATGGCCTGTCGCTGAAGCGCACCATGGTGACCAATGCAGTTCGCTGTGTGCCGCCGCAAAACAAGCCGGTCGGGGCGGAGATCAATCAGTGCCGTCCTTTTCTGAAGGCCCGGATAGAGGCGTTGAAGAATGCCAAAGTATTGCTTTGTTTGGGAAAAATCAGCCATGACACAACGGTTCGTACGCTGGGCCTGCGATTAAAGGATCATCCATTCGGTCATGCTTCAGAATACAAGATCGGAGAGATGACGCTGCTCTCCAGCTATCATTGCTCGCGCTACAATACGAATACGGGCCGATTGACGGCGGAAATGTTCGAACAGGTCTTTGCCCGGGCGAAGGCGCTAATCGATGCGTGAGCCTTGCGCGGGGGCAAGAGCCCCATTAGCTATTCTAACAGGGATCGAAATATTTAGGGAGTTTTCCGAATGACGCCACTTTACGTCGTCCTGGGACTGATTGTCCTGCTCGCCGTGTTCGTGATCGGCATCTACAATGGTCTTGTTGCCAAGCGCCAACGCTGCAATCAGGCCTTTGCCGACATTGATGTCCAGCTCAAGCAGCGCCAAAATCTCATTCCAAACCTGGTTGAGACGGTCAAAGGCTATGCCGCGCATGAGAAAGACACGCTCGACGCCGTCATTCAGGCGCGCCAGAGCGCAGTGAGCGCGAATACGCCTGGTGAAATGGGTGCCGCAGAAGGCATGCTCGGACAGGCGCTTGGTAAGCTCTTTGCGCTGGCGGAAGCCTATCCGGACCTGAAAGCCAATCAGAACTTCCTGGATCTTCAGGACGAGCTGGCCGTGATCGAAGACAAGATCGCCGCCGCGCGCCGGTTCTACAACTCTGCGGTGCAGGATTATAATACTGCGCGCGAACAATTTCCGGGGTCCCTTGTGGCTGGCAGCTTCAATTTCGAGCCGCGTGAGTTCTTCGACCTGGGCGAAGACCGGGCGGCCATGAGCACGCCACCGGAAGTGAAATTCTAAACGATCCAATGCGATCCAGATTTGAAACGCCGTTCGCCATTCTGACCCTGGCGGCGGCGTTTCTGCATTTTTCAGGTGAGACGTATTATCACGTCGTCTATGGCCAGCCTTTGTCGGCCTATATCGTCGATCTTATCGCGATTGGACTGATGACCCTGGGCGGGGTCAGCGCACTAATTCGTCGCGATGTGTCTTCGGCCGGTTGGATGGCCGCCGGCTGGGGGTTTGCGCTTTGCCTGAACTATCGCGCGTATTTCAGCCGCGTCTATCAACAGCAGGCGGGCAACAATCTCGACGAACCCTCCATCGTTCTGACCATATTGGGCGTGACCCTGATCACCAATGCGATCACATTCCTGGTCGCGATGTGGTTGGCGCGCCCAAGGAGTTCGTAAGGCCTACGGCACAGGCAGTTTTAGTGCGTCATTGCTTCGGCAATCTTCGCGACTGTGGTCTCAAAATCGTCCGTCAAAATCAAGTATCGGTGCAGGCCCTCAGCGTCTTCCGTCCAGGTGCCGATTCCGGTTTCATCGACACTGAGCGTCCCGGGCGGGCTGAGGGTCCAATAGTCATCGACGCCATTGATCGCGGCATACATGACCGCTGTCTGGTCGAACGAGGAATTGTCGAGAATGCTTCCGCGATAATCCTGTTTCATCCAGGGGGCGTGCTCGCTGAAGTATTTATAGCCGACATAGAGCGGCGTATCCGTCGGATGCGCATTCAACGCATCGCCATATTTCAGGGCTTCCCCGACTTCATATCCGCTAAAGATGACGGGGCGCGTGATGGATCCGAGGACGCCTTGTGTGACGCCTTTCATATTGCCATCGAAATTCCATTCCGGGCCGTGTGCGGTTATCCCCTCTGGAAACTGACCACCCATGATGACGAATTGATCGACTTTGGCCGCCACGAGTTCGGCGCCGGTCAAGTCTGAGATCGCGTCGGGTTCAGAGCGCAGCAGGTTCTGAATATTGGCTAGCGGACCAACCGTCACGATTGTGATCGAGTTTGGCGTCGCATCCGCGAGCAATCGACGATAGAGCGCGACCGCGGGTTTAGCATCCTCAACGACAGCCGAGTCATGCGGGAATTGTTCTGCAATCACCTGATTGTAATTCCAGTCCGTGCGCCAGGCATCGACCTCTCTCACGCCGAGCTGCAGTTTGGGTCGTCCATAGAATTCGTTGACCGCTGCCAGCGCGGGCAGGGCATAGGCTTCGTGTGACCAGCTGACAATGGCGAGCAAATCTATATCGCCGCGATCGGCATAGTAATGCAGCATGGCAACCGCGCCGAGATCATCTGCATCACCGCCAAAATCGGTATCGAATATGATCTGAACGGGGGGCGGAGCTGGAGTCCGGTCGGCGACAGGCTCAATAGAGGAGCAGGCGGATAGAACCCCGCTCACGATAAATGCGATGATGGTAAGTGTCGCGCGGTACATGACTGGCTCCCGGATTGCCCCGAGCGGAGTTTAGCCAGATTGATACGCGAGCGTCTACTGAGGGTGCCTCAACCAGCATTTGCCGCTTCAAAGACCAATGTGAATGTGACCGGCACAGCAGGTGTGATGTCGGTCAGCCCAGCCACTTCCCTCAAGGCTTCCAGGCCGGCTTCCAGATTGTGATCAGCTACATGCACAACGACCGGTTCGCTGGTCGCGACTTCGACTCGGGATGCTGCAATGCGCGTTACAAACACGTCCGCGAAAACCGTCGAATCATTGCCGTGTAAAGACAGAATGGCATCCAGCTCAGCCTCAACACGCCCGCCAATCGGAAGGTCCGCAAACGCGGAGGGATCGACGCTAGCGCGGATTTGAGCGGTCGGGTAAGCGTCCGTCTCGAAGAACATGGTCCGCATCCGTTCATTGCGCAGATCGATCTTTGTTTCGACCTGATCCAGAGGAATGTCGATCACGGTTTCACCGCTTTCGCTCATCGAACCGGATAGGCCCGGGAAATAATGAGTCTCGATCAGTTCGCCGACCTTGATGGAGGCAAAGGCAATCTTTGATGACGAGGCATCGAGCTTCCAGGCGCCTGAAATGTCAGACAATTGGACAGCTGGATCACTGCCGGTCTGCCCGCAACTCGCAAGCGCCAGCAGGGTGAGAGATAGACTGGTGGAGGTCAAAAATCGCATCTGGATCACCCAATTTTCCTTCCGAAACCTAGCACTTATGCCGAATGATTGAAGAGGTGAATTCAAATTCGGGTGATCGGCGCTTCGAGCGCTATCTCACAAAGGCAGGCAACCAGGTCGCCAGGGCCGGGATCGCGGCGACCAGCGCGATCATCACCATTTGCAAGCCTATGAACGGAATCGCACCACGCCAGATATCCATGGTTTCCACCCCATCCGGCGCAGCGCCGCGCAGATAGAACAAGGCAAAGCCAAAGGGCGGTGTCAGAAAGCTGGTCTGAAGATTAAGCGCCATCAGGATGGCCAGCCAGACCGGGTCCGCGCCGAGGATGATGAGCGGCGGTGCCACAATCGGAACGACGACGAAAACGATCTCGATAAAGTCGAGGAAGAAGCCGAGAATGAACATGACCAGCATGGTGATGGCCAGGGCGCCCCAGAGACCGCCTGGAATGCTGGTCAGCAGTGCCTCGACATAATGCTCGCCGCCATAAGCGCGGAACACGAGCGCAAACAGGCTGGCACCGATGAGGATCAGGAACACCATGCTGGTAATCTGGGCGCCAGCGGTCAGAGCGCTGCTAAACTGGCTGGCGCGGATCAGAACGCGTGCCGCTGAGAGCAGCCCGCCAAGGAAGACCAGACTGGCAAATCCGGCGAGGCCGATGGCGAGATAGTCGAAAGCGCCAAGCCCGTCGCGCGTTACGGTCAGATCGAGCGTATTGGTCATAAGGCCCAGAAGGATCAGGCTGATAAAGGCGCCCCAGATGCTGCCAAGATCGCCGGTTCTACCATGTTCAGGGGCAAGACGCAGGCCAGCCAGTAAAAGCGCACCGCCAGCGCCAATCGCGGACGCTTCCGTCGGTGAAGCCAGTCCCCCAAGGATTGAACCCAGAACAGCGATGATGAGCAGCAGAGGTGCGCCCAGGCTGCGGGCGATCTCGGTCAGCGTTAGCGGGTCTGACTCCTCTTCCAGCACCACGGCCGGGCTGGCACTGGGGCGCAAGATGGCGGTAATCATCAGATAAAACAGATAGAGGCTGACCAGGAGCAAGCCAGGCAGCAAGGCGCCCGCAAACAGGTCGCCGACGGACACAACACCCGCGCCGCCGCCGGATCGCATGGCCGCAGACTGATTGGCGTTCGAGACCGCGTCTGCCAGCAGGATCAACACGATGCTGGGCGGAATGATCTGGCCAAGCGTGCCGCTGGCGGCAATCGTGCCTGTGGCCAGCCGGGGATCATAGCCCTGGCGCAGCATGGTCGGCAGGGCGATCAGGGTCATCGTGATCACAGTGGCCCCGACAATCCCAGTGGAGGCGGCCAGAAGGGCGCCGACAATGACGACCGCATAACCAAGCCCGCCGCGGACGCGCGCCAGCAGGCGGCTCGCCGTGTGCAGCAAATCATCTGCGACTTTCGATCGTTCCAGGATGACGCCCATTAGAACGAAGAGCGGCACGGCGATCAGGACCTGATTTTCCATCGATCCGAGCATGCGACTCGGCAGATTGCGCAGGATGGGCAGGGGGATCAGGTCCAGTTGAACCCCGATCAATCCGAAGATGAGCGCCACGCCGCCCAGGGTCAGGGCAACGGGATATCCTGCCAATAGCGCCGCAATGGCGGTCAGGAACATGCCCAGCGCGAGAACGAGTTCGAGTTCCATCACACGGTTCCCCCATGTGCGGGCGCCATATCGTCGGGTTCGCTCCGACCGCGCAGGATCAAGGCCGCTTTCAAGGCCTGGCTGAGCCCTTGGCCCATTAACAGGATGGCAAAGAGCGGGACCAGCGTTTTGAACAGATACTGGATCGGCAAGCCGTCGCTTTCATTGAACGGTTCGAGATCCAGCCATGAGCGGGCGATCAAACCCGACCCGGCATAGAGAATAAGAATGCAGATCGGAAACACAAAGGCCATCGCTCCGAACAATTCGATCCCGGCCCGAGTGCGCGGACCAAAACGGCCGCGCAGAATGTCGACCCGCACATGTCCATCATCACGTAGCGTTGCGGCCGCGCCGAGCATGAAGATCATTGCGAAACTGAAGATGACGCTATCATTCAACCAGGAAAAACTGAGGCCAAAGACATAGCGAAGAAGGACGGCTGTCAGCTGAATGAGAATGATCAGAAAAGCGGCCGAGATGGCCAGGGCCATGGCCGCGCCGCTCATCCGGTCCAGAATATGGCTGAGGCCCTTGGCGAGGCGCGCAAGTGGTTTCGGGATCGCCACGACGAGGAGTGGCAGAAGCAGGAGCGGCAGTCCGACATAGCCTGCATAGCGCAGCCCGGTGCCTGCAATCTCGACAAATGATTCCATCTCGCCCGAATCCTTTACCCTCAGGCTTCGGGTCTACCCCTTACAGCTCTCTCGCGGCAAGGTACGGGCCGTCAGAAATGCGGGCCCAGCCGCGCATTTTCTTCAGCGCATCTTCGAAACTCTCATAGATACGGCGCTCCAGATCGCCGCCAGATCCCGCATCGCTGCGAATATCGGCTGAGACCTCTTGCACGCGGGCCATCACATCATCAGGGAATTGGCGCAGCTGCACTTCTTCTTCATTCACCAGTTTTTCGAGGTGCACACCATTCTGATACGTGAATTCGCCGACCGAGAGGTGATTCACCTCATTACAAGCGCTTCGAACAATCTGCTGCTCGGTCGGGGTCAGTCCGTCCCACTTGCGCCGATTGATGCCGACGGCAAGTGAACTGCCCGGCTCATGGAAGCCGGGGCCATAATGGAATTTCGCTTCGCGATGGAAGCCGAGATAGTAATCATTCCAGGGGCCGACCCATTCGGTGGCGTCAATCCGACCGGTTTGCAGCGCTTGATAGATCTCATTGCCCGGCAAGGCTTCTGCGGCGCCGCCCAGGGCGCGGATCACATCGCCGCCAAGGCCCGGAATGCGCATTTTCAAGCCGCGGAAATCATCGAGACTGTTGACCTCACGCTTGAACCAGCCGCCCATCTGGTGGCCCGTATTGGCGCCCTGGAATGCGATAATGCCATACTGACCGGACAACTCTTCCCAGAGGGCCTGGCCGCCGCCAAAATCGATCCAGCCCATGATCTCTGCCGCGGTCATCCCCATCGGGACAGCGGTGAAGAAATTGTAGGCCTTGGATTTGGATTGCCAGTAATACTCGGCGCCGTGATACATGTCGGCATTGCCGGAGGCGACCGCGTCAAAGGCTTCGAACGCTGGCACGAGTTCACCCGCGGCGTAGACGCGGACTTCCATCTGACCTTCAGAAAGCTCGCCAATCCGATCTGCGACGCGTTGCGCCGCGGCGCCGAGACCCGGCAGGTCTTTCGGCCAGGTCGTGGTCATGTTCAGACGTGTTTTCTTGCGGCGTATAGCCGGCGAAGCAACGCCATCGCCTTCGCTGGTTGATTGACTGCAGGCGGTCGTCGCCAGTCCTGCTGCCCCAAACGAGGCCGCGCCTAACAGTTTACGGCGATCAATCATCCGCTCACTCCCGATTTATATTATTCGTGGTCTTGTAACGGACGCCACTGGCCAGCTTCAAGCACTTCAAGCGGTTTGAAGCGGCGTTTATAGTCCATTTTCTCGCTATTCTTGATCCAATAGCCAAGATAGAGGTGCGGCAGACCAAGTTCGCGCGCGTGCAGGATATGATCGAGGATCATGAATGTGCCGAGACTACGCTGCCGCTGAGCCGGATCGAAGAACGTATAGACCATCGAAAAACCATCGCGCAGCACATCCGTCAGCGACACTGCGACCAGCGGCGAATCCAATTCTGGACCGGCGCGATATTCGAACATCAGGGTCTGGACCGGGCTGTCATTCACCATCGCGCAAAACTCGCGATAGCCCATATCCGACATGCCGCCGCCATCATGACGGCTGCGCAAATAGGACTTTAACAGGCGGAAGTATTCGCGATTGGCTCGGGCCTCGATCGGACGGCGCGTCAGGTCTGCATTGGTACGCAGGATCCGGCGTTGATTTCGGCTCGGTTTGAAATTGCTGACATCGACCCGGACTGACCGACAGGCATTGCACGACGGACAAGCGGGGCGATAGGCCACGCCCTGGCTGCGTCGAAACCCGGCGCGGCTGAGCTGATCATGCAGCGCGTCCGGATTGTCCTGCGTCAGATGGGTAAAGCCTTTGCGCTCGATCTGGCCCGGCAAATACGGGCACGGGCTAGCGCCGGTTACGTAGAACCGTAACCCGTGCCGGAGACCCGGTAATTGAAAGAGCGACTCATCAAGCTTCATGTTTCCAGTCTACGCATCTAAAGGTTGAAGCGCCAAGGGGCGATAATGGTAAAGGCTGCCCACATAATTATCACTAGTGGGCCCCCAAAGCGTAAAAAATCTCCAAATTTGTAGTGTCCTGGTCCCATAACGAGCATATTTGTCTGATATGCAATCGGTGTCGCGAAGGCACAGTTCGCGGCGTAAATCACCGCGAGCAGGAAGGGAAAGGGGTCGGTGCCGGTCTGTTCGGCGGCCGAAATCGCGATCGGCGTGAACAGAACCGCGGTCGCGGCATTGCTGAGAATATTGGTTAAAATGGCGACCGCGAGGAAGATCGCCGAAAGAATGGCCAGCGTTCCATAAGGAGACGCCATCATGACGACCAGTTCGGCAATCATTTGTGCTGCGCCGGTGCTTTCCAGCGCCACGCCCATGGCGAGTGCGGCCGCAATTACGAGGTAAATGCGGAGATCTAGCGAGCGTGCGGCTTGACGATGGTTGAGGCATTGCAGCAATATCATCCCGGTCGCGGCGACAATCGAGGCCAAAGTGATGGTCGCCAGTCCTGTCGCCGCAGCAACAACCATACCAATTGTGATCAAGCGCGCGACCTGCGCCCGCGCCGTGGTGGGGAACTCACTTTGCGACCATTCCAGCAAGATCAGATCGCGGCTGGTGCGTAAGTCCCGGAAGGCGCCGATCGGACCGCAAAGCAGCAGTGTATCCCCGGCCTCCAGCCGGATCTCGCCCAGCTTGGTGCGGATCATCCGGCTACGCCGCTGAATGCCCATCGTGACGGCGCGTGTCAGACGGCGAAAACCGAGCATTTCAACCGTTCGGCCGGCCATGCGCGAGCCGGGTGCAATCACCGCCTCGACCAGGCCGAGCTGGCTTTCGCTGCCATCATCCGACTCCGGCGCGCTGCTTTGCCAGATGTCCTGGAGCATGGCGGGCTTGTCTGAAAGCAAGTCGGTCAGGGCCTGACGCGTGGCGGCCACAATGACCAGATCGCCGGGCATCAGGCGGACATCATCATAGGGCGGCAGCAACGCGCGCTCGCCGCGCTGAATCATCCGCACCGTCATATCCTTCAAATCCGGGAACATGCCTGCCACAGCCTGTTTGCCATCGAGAAAGTGGCCTGGTGTGACTTCGAACTGAGCGACAAACTGCTTGCCCGATTTCATCATTGTCTCAGTCAGTTCTTCGCGATTGGGCAGCAACACGCGTGATGCGATCAACAAATAGACCATGCCGACACCCGCTAGCATCAGGCCAAAGACGGACTGGTCGAAAAAGCCCAGCTGGTTCGGGGTCAGGCGCTCATACGCATCCGCGGCCAGCAGATTGGTCGAGGTACCGATCAAGGTCGTCATACCGGCGAAGATTGAAACGAAGCTGAGCGGCATCATCAACCGGGAAGTCGACGACCCCATCCGGGCGGCAATCGCCGACATGATGGGCAGGAACATGATCACGACGGGCGTGTTATTGGTGAAAGCACTGGTCACGAAGACCGCCGCGAAGGCGCCCATCAGCGTCAGGATCGGGCGTTTGCCATAAGATCGTACCAGGGCCTTGGTCGGCCCCTCAAGCGCCCCGGTCTGGAACAGGCCCTGTCCGACGACCAACAAGGCCATAATCGTAATCAGAGCTGGATTCGCAAAACCCGAGAGCATTAGGGCGATGGAAATATCGCTACCATCATAAGCGGTCGCGCCTGGCAGACTGAACAGAAGTAAAAGGGCAGCGATGACCGATACGGAGACCAGCTCCATCGACCAGCGATCAAGCATATAGAAAACGATGGTCACGCCGACGGCCGCAAGGCTTGCCCACATTGGCCAGTGAGCCAGTATTTCAGCGGACATTCGACCTCCCGAACGATTCTATCGCGATGTGCGAACCTTAGGCGGTCTTGGGGGTGATGACCAGAACTATCGAGATCCGTCTGTTGGCGGCATTTTCGGGCGTGTTCTGTAATAGTGGCCGGGTATGTGCGAGACCGGTCACGCCTTGGATTCGAGCCTCCTCGACGCCAGCCTCGATCAAGAGGCGGCGGGCCGAATTTGCCCGATCGGAAGACAGTTCCCAGTTTGAATAGCCGACCGTGCGGCTCGGATGGGAATCTGTGTGACCTTCAATCAGCACGGATAATGACAGGGCGGCAATCGCACGTCCGGCAATTCGGGTCAGTTGCACGCCGGTCTCGTTCAGCCGACCGTCGCCGGTTTCGAACAGCGGGCGTTCGGCCATATCGGACAGTTCGATACGGATGAAGTTCGCATCTTCGGTGATGGTAACACTTGATCCAAACGCTGCGAGCTCCGGATTGGCGCGCAAGGCGTCGGCTATGGTCTGTGAGGTTGGTGGTGGGGTCGTGGTGAACGCGACAACATCTGCCTCGGCGCCGAATTGCTGGGCCAGCGTCTGGCGCTCGTCTTTGGAGACGCCATGAATGATCCACATGATCAGAAAAAAGGCGCACAAAGCGGTCAGGAAATCGGCATAGGCCAGTTTCCAGGTCCCCAGCTTGCGGGCGGACGCAGCGGGCGTTCTGCCCTTGTTGCGCCGGGATGAATAAGCAATTGCCATATTTTTCCCTAAAGGCCGTTCTGGCCTAGTTTGAGTGCATAGTGCATCACGGTGAATATCGATTGAGAATCGCCCGATAGATTTTGGTGAAATTTGACCGATCTATTGCGCTGCAAATGTAAGGAGGGGGTGAATGGCGAAGACAGCATTTCTGGGACTGGGTGTGATGGGCTATCCAATGGCGGGTCATCTGGTCGCCGCCGGCCATCAAGTCACCGTCTGGAATCGCACAATGGCCAAGTCTGAAGCTTGGGCCAGAGAATATGACGGGGCAGCAGCTGCGACGCCTTCAGATGCCATCCAGAGCGCCGAGTTCGTGTTTTTCTGCCTCGGCGACGATCCGGATGTGCAGGCCGTCTTTGACGCCCTGGAAGAAGCGATCGTTGCAGGCATGGTGATCGTTGACCACACAACCGCGAGCGCCGGTCTGGCGCGGGCCCTGGCGGCGCGGGCGGCGAACAAGGGCGCGGCTTTTATCGATGCACCCATCTCCGGCGGTCAGGCAGGGGCGGAGAAGGGGCAGCTGACCATTATGTGCGGCGGCGCTGAAACCGCCTTTCAGCAGGCCGAACCGATCATGGCAGCTTATGGCAAGCGGATGACCCTGATCGGGGAGAGCGGGTCCGGTCAATTGGCCAAATCCGTCAATCAGATCTGCATTGCGGGAATATTGCAGGGGCTTGCGGAAAGTATGCATTTTGCGGACGAGGCTGGGCTCGACATTGGCAAAGTGATTGAAGCGATCAGCGGCGGCGCGGCGCAAAGCTGGCAGATGGAAAATCGCTGGGAAACCATGAGCCGGGGCGAGTATGAGCATGGGTTCGCCGTGGATTGGATGCGCAAAGACCTGCGGATTACGCTCGAAACCGCGCGCGAGACCGGCGCCAGTCTGCCGCTGACGGCGATGGTCGATCAATATTATGCAGACATCCAGGCCATGGGCGGCCAGCGCTGGGATACGAGCAGCCTGTTGGCGCGCATGGGCCGAAGGAAATCATAAGATGCGTCGGCTTGATTTGCACATGCGCGATGGTGAGCTGTTCGAAACCGCCTTGCGCGCCATTCGCGCCGCCAATCCTGTCGACTATGTCGTCATTCCGCTGGAGCAGAAGGACCGACGATATGTCTCTGTCTTCCTGCGCGATGGCACGCGTCAGACCTTGATGGACAATCTCCAGGCCTGTCTTGAGAATGAGAAAGATTGGCGCATCTCTTTGGTCCCTCTGGAAGCGACGGCTCCGGCCATTCCGGAAGACGCGAAAGCGCCAAAGAAGAGCAAGATGCTGACGCGCAAGCTCGCCTTGCGGGAAGAGATATATCAGGATGTCGTCGAAGACGCGCAGCTGGATCGGGATTTTCTGGTTTTTGTGGTTCTGTCCACGATCGTGGCGGCGATCGGTCTCCACTCAAACAGTGTTGCCGGGGTGATTGGTGCAATGGTGATTGCGCCTCTGCTCGGGCCTATTTTGGGCTTCTGTCTTGGCGCGGCTTTGGGTGATCGCAAACTGCTGCTCGACTCCGCTGGGACTTTGGCGGTTGGCGTCATATTAGCCTTAGCTTGCTCGATCCTGATTTCCTTCTTCATCCAGGTCGATTTCACCAGTCGTGAATTGATGTCTCGGGCGGAAGTGCGTCTGGATGGTGTGGCCCTGGCCATCGCCGCCGGCAGCGCAGCCGCGATTTCACTGACCCGCGGCGCCAATTCTACCCTTGTGGGCGTCATGGTGGCTGCGGCTTTGCTGCCACCCGGCGCGGCGGTCGGCCTGTTTATTGGCACGGCGGAATGGGCGCTCGCCTCGAGGGCAGGTTTGCTGCTGGCGCTGAACGTTGCCAGCCTGGTGGTGTCCGCGCTCGTGGTTTTCCGCATTCGCGATATACGACCACGCACCTGGATGGAGAAGAAGGGCGCAGACCGGGCGGTTGCGCTCAATATCGCGCTCTCCATCATTCTTCTGGTGATTGCAATTGTGCTGATTTTGGTTCTGGACCTTGGGGCAACGGTATCGATTGGCTAAGGTGCTCCAAAACTGGGGAGAGATATGGCCAAAGCCAAGAATAAAACGGTCGCGACGAAAGTTGATCCTGCGGACTTCGTCGCGAATGTGGAGCCTGAGAAGAAACGCGAGGATGCCGCTGAACTGCTCGGTTTTTTCAATCGGGTAACGGGCCTGAAACCGAAAATGTGGGGGCCAAGCATTATCGGTTATGGCCGCTATCATTATAAATACGATAGCGGCCGGGAAGGGGAATTCATGCTGACTGGGTTCAGCCCGCGCAAGCAGAACCTCACTGTCTATATCATGCCCGGCTATCAATTTGAGTCGATGCAGGAAAAGCTTGATCGGCTCGGCAAGCACAAGCTTGGAAAATCGTGTCTCTATATCAACAAGCTGGCCGATGTGGATCTGAATGTGCTGGAAGAGATTGTCCTAGAGGGCGTCACGTATATGCGTGACAAATATGAAACCTGGGACGAATGAGCCCGACTCGCCGACTCAGCTATTGGGTGGTGCCGCGCGCCGATGATACGGCGCGCTATTTCGACGTCATCTCACGTCTGGCCAAAGCCAGGAATGCGCCTGCTTTTGCGCCGCATGTGTCTCTGGCATCGATTGAAGGCGAGCAACCGGATCTGTCGCCGTGTCTTGATCTCTTGAGTGGACTGGAGGTTCAGCCAGTCGAAATCGGCATGACGGACGCGTTCACAATGTCCCTCTTTGTCCGGCTGGAGCATCACCCGGCGCTGCTCGAAGCACGCGAATTTATGCTCAATCAACCTGGTGCGAAATCAAGCCGGGATTTCGATCCGCATCTCAGTCTCTGTTATGGCGCGCCACCAGAGGGGGCTGCAGACTGGGACGAGGTTCGGGCGCTATTGGACCAGCCGGTTCGGTTTAGTGCATTGCACGCCGTGCAAATCCCGCCAATCGTCGAAACAGATGAGGATGTGCGCGGCTGGAACGCGCTCCAGACGTTTCCGTTCTGAAGTCTCAGGCCGTCCGCGCCGCTTCGATCTTTTTAGCAAAGCCAGCGGCACCGTAACAACGGACAGACAGTGTCCCGATCGCGGTCTTGATATCGATGATCTGTGTCGCAATGCCGAACCGCGTTTCGACTGATGTCACACTTCGCAAAGGTAAGACCACGCTGAGTGAGTCTGGATCTTTGTGCATGGCGCGATTGAGGCCATTGGGATGAAACTCAATCGCGTCTTCTGTGAGATAGGCTGTGCCACCAACCCAGAGGCCGCCCATCAATTTCTTGACCGCATTGGTGCCAAGTCGCCCACCTGGGCCGAGCACCATTTGCGTCCGGTCGCCAATTTCAGCGTCCTTCATTAAGGCATTTGCCATTTTGCGGGCGATGACATTATCGGGTGCAGACATGAGGCCTCCTGATTTCGTCTCTGTTTAGCATTGTATCTCACGACAATGAAATGCCTGTCGATACTGACAGTCAGAGATTTGCCTGTCGCAGCTTACGCTCGGTGCGCCCGGACGCCTTCATGCGCCGGGATACAGAAAGAGGTCGTCAAATGCCAAGCAAATCACAATCGGCTGCCGGATTGGCGGTCAGCATGCTCCTGATCGTCGGTCCGGCATCAGCTTGCGATATTACCACGTTGCCCTGTTGGAATGGCGGCAAGTGCAATATCCAATTCAAGAACCATACAGGCGATGGCAGCGGCGATTCTGGCGGTACGCCGATCAAACAATCCTCAGCCGCTCAAACGATCAAAGTCAAAGCGTTGAAATCCAATGGCGATAAAGCCGGCAATCAATTGACGATCACCGCTGGCGCCAAGAACACAATGAATATGGAAAACAAATATGAGAAGCACTTTGACCGGGTCAAAGTCAGTTCAACGAATGGGGTGACCGAAGGTTTTTCTCTGTCCTGCAATACAGTCAAAGCGATCTTGAAAGGCAATGGTACGTGCAAAGTGTTTCACGGCACAACGTCAAAATCGAGCAATACATTCGTGCTCGGCTATAGCTGCGATGGCGGCAAAACAGATGGTCCAAGCTCCTGGGATTAGGTGAGCTTTTGCGCCGCCTGTTCCGCGAAATAGGTGATGATGCCACTGGCGCCGGCGCGTTTGAAGCTGAGCAAGGTTTCCATCATCACGCGATCACCATCAATCCAGCCATTCTGCGCCGCCGCCTGGATCATCGCATATTCGCCCGAGACCTGAAACGCGAAGGTCGGGACCTGGAATGTCTCTGAGACCCGTCGGACAATGTCGAGATAAGGCAGGCCTGGTTTGACCATGACCATGTCGGCGCCTTCGGCCAGGTCCATGGCGACTTCGCGCATGGCCTCATCCGTATTGGCCGGATCCTGTTGATAGGTCTTCTTGTCGCCGATCAAGGCCGTCGCTGAACCGATCGCCTCGCGATAGGGGCCGTAAAAGCCGCTGGCATATTTGGCCGCGTAGGACAGGATCAGCGTGTTGGAAAAGCCAGACTCTTCGAGCGCGGCGCGGATCGCGCAGACACGCCCATCCATCATGTCCGAAGGGGCCACGACATCCGCGCCGGCATCTGCCTGAACCAAAGCCTGCTCGACCAGGACCGCGCTGGTTTCATCATTCAGAACATAGCCGGCTTCATCAATCAGGCCGTCATGGCCATGGCTGGTAAACGGGTCGAGCGCGACATCGCAGATCACGCCAACCTCTGGCGCAGCATCCTTCATCGCCTTGATCACGGTCGGGATCAGGCCGTCGGGATTGAGGCTTTCGCTGCCTTCCTCATCCTTATGTTTCGGATCGATGTGCGGGAAAATCGCGATCGCCGGTATCCCCAGCGCGCTGGCGCGTTTGGCGGCTGCAGCGGCTTCGGCAACGTTCAAGCGCTCCAGGCCGGGCATGGCGGTCACCGGGATACGCGGTGTTTCGCCATCATGCACGACCATGGACCAGATCAGATCAGCCGGTGTCAGAACATGTTCCGCGGTCAGCGCGCGTATCCAGCCCGACTGTCGCAAACGTCTCAAACGCGTGGCGGGAAAGGATGGCGTTGGGATCGAATTCATTCTGGCTCCACTTTCGGGCTGCCGAACCGGAACAGGTTTCGACGGACTTTGCGCCGCATGAAACAGCGTGTGGATATGTCCATAAAGGGTTTCTGTGCGTCCTCAATCTCAATCATATAGGGTTCCAGCTTTTCGCGCGGGATTTCCTTGAAGCCGAGCGAGGCATAGAAGGGTCCATTCCAGGCGACATCACGGAACGTGGACAGGCTAACATGTGGCAGTTTGCGCGCTTCGGCTTCGGTCAGCACGCGAATGACGAGCGCGCGACCAATGCCTTTCTGTCCATGATCGGGATGAACGCTGACCTGGTCGAGATACAGCCCATTGCCGCGCAGGCGGATCAAGGCAAAGCCGACCGCCCACCCGTGTTGATTGCGCGCGACAAATACGTTGAATTTCGGAATTTCCTGCTCGAACACCTCCGCGGGAACATGGTCTTCCAGCGCGGAAGGTTGCAGCAAACCGGTCGACGCGAACAGGGCAGAAGCGGCCTTGTCCACGGCGATCAACGCAGCAATATCATCCAATTCACCAGTGGTGATGGAATATCCTTCCGGAAGGTCAGACATTGACGAACGAATCCCCTATGGCATGTCTGCCGCCAGATAAGCATAAAGAGGGCCAAAAGCCATGACCACTCGCCTGACAGAAGAACAGGTCATGATTCAGGATATGGCAAAGCGATTTGCGAGCGACCGGCTCGCGCCGCACACGTCATCCTGGGATGAAGAAAAACACTTTCCTGTGGACGTCATCAGAGACACCGCAGAGCTCGGTTTTGCCGGCATTTATGTCGGCGAGGATGTTGGCGGATCGGCGCTTGGCCGGCTCGATGCGGCACTGATTTTCGAGCAATTATCCTATGGCGATGTCTCGACCGCGGCCTTCATCTCGATCCACAATATGGCGAGCTGGATGATTGACCGGTTTGGCAGTGATGAGCAGCGCAAGACCTGGCTGCCGAAGCTGACCTCCATGGAGCTGATCGCATCCTATTGTCTGACCGAACCAGGCTCAGGGTCTGATGCCGCCGCGATGAAGACCACTGCCGTGCGCGACGGCGATGAATATGTGCTCAATGGGTCCAAACAGTTTATATCTGGCGCGGGAACCAGCGACATCTACGTCCTGATGGCAAAGACGTCTGATGCGGGCGCGCGCGGTGTGTCGGCCTTCATTGTTCCGCTCGGCACGCCCGGTTTGAGCTTCGGCAATAATGAGAAGAAAATGGGCTGGAATTCGCAGCCAACCAAACAGGTCTTGCTCGATGATGTTCGCATCCCGGCGGCCAATCGGATTGGCGACAAAGGGCAGGGCTTTAAGTTCGCCATGGCGGGGCTGGATGGCGGCCGGCTGAACATTGCCGCCTGTTCGCTCGGCGGGGCGCAGCGGGCGCTCGACAAGGCGCTGGATTATGCCAAGGAGCGCAAACAGTTTGGCCAGCCCATCGCTGACTTCCAGGCGATCCAGTTCAAGCTGGCGGATATGGAAACCGAGCTGCAAGCCGCCCGCGTGATGCTCTACGAGGCTGCATCAAAACTGGACTCGAAAGCGGCGGATGCGACGCGCTGGTGTGCCATGGCGAAACGCTTTGTCACCGATACGGGTTTCAAGGTCGCGAATGACGCGCTGCAAATTCATGGCGGTTATGGCTATCTGTCCGAATATGGTGTCGAGCAAATTGTCCGCGATTTACGGGTGCATCAGATCCTCGAAGGCACGAATGAGATCATGCGCGTGATTGTCAGCCGGGATATGCTGAAGGGCTGACCGGCCCGCCGCCATGAAAAGACCAGAATTGATCTGCAGACCCATTCCCTTGAAACCAGAGTGAGGGGTCCAGATGCAAGCGGTTCGAATTGCGATCTATTTTAGCTTGAGCGTGCTATTCGCAATAGGAGGCTATGCACAGGGCTGGAATAATCCGGCCGACAAGTATGCGGACGCCCATCAGGACTATAGCGATGCATCCTGTCCAATCGGACAGGATGGGATTTCCCACTTTGTGTATTTTACCCGCGACCGAGGTCGGATGCGTGGGCACGCGTTTCTTGAGCACGAGCGGTTTGAAGGGGCGCAAATCATGTATGCCTGGCGCCAATTGGAAACCGCCGAGGGCGCGTATGATTTCTCGATCATCCGGTCCGACATTGATTACCTCAAGTCGCATGGAAAGAAGCTGTTCATCCAGCTTCAGGATGTGAGTTTCACAGCCGGCTACAAACCGCTGCCAGATTATATGCTGACAGACGCTTATGAGGGCGGGCTGGTGCCATATCGCGCCAATGGCGCAACCATTGGCTGGATTTCAAAACGCTGGTATCCGAAGGTGCAAGCAAGGTTTCACGCCTTGATGATGGCTCTGGGAGAGGCCTTTGATGGCGAGATTGAAGGCATCAATTTGCAGGAAACCGCGATCGACGTCGCGCCCGAAACGGATCCGAGCTTCGCGCCAGCGCTTTATGCCGAAGCCATACAAAACAATATGCGCGCGCTGAAATCAGCATTCCCGACCTCCACGACCCTGCAATACGCCAACTTCATGCCGGGCGAATGGTTGCCCTGGGAAGATGAAGGCTATTTGCGCGGCATCTACGAAACAGGAGAGGAAATTGGGGTCGGGCTCGGTGCCCCGGATCTGCTCGTCAAGCGACGCGCGCAATTGAACCATCCCATCGCGCTGATGCATGAGGGGACCTATACCGCGCCCCTCGGGATTGCCATTCAGGATGGCAACTATGTTGGTGGCACAGGCGCAGATGCGCATTTCCAGAACCGTAATGATGGCGGATTGGAAACGCTGTCGCAGGTTCCGAAGCTGCAGGCATTTGCGAAGGACTTCCTGCGCGTCGATTACATGTTCTGGGTCGACCAGGCGCCGTATTTTGAAAATCAGGTTCTGCCGTGTTTCGCGCAGAATTGACGTCCACAGCGTCAGGCGACTAACATCGCTCACGAAGACGCTTCCAATAGATGAGGCGCGCGGAGGAATGAGATGCAGATTAGTTCAACAGACGGATTGGGCGCCGAGATTACCGGCGTCGACATTAAAAGCCTGACCGATCAAGAATTCGCCGACGTGAAGGCCGCCTTTGCCGAGCACGGCGTGATCTTCTTCCGCGATCAGGACACGCGTGAGACCGATCATATCGCCTTCGCGGAACGGTTCGGGGACATTAACGTCAATCGCTTCTTTGCCGCGCATCCCGACTATCCGCAGATCGCGCTGGTCGCCAAGGAGCCAGATCAGAAGGACAATATTGGCGGCGGCTGGCATACAGATCACTCTTATGATGATGAACCGGCTTTGGGCTCTGTTCTGGTCGCGCGCGAACTGCCCGAGACCGGCGGCGACACCATGTTTGCCTCCATGTACAAGGCGTATGAAACGCTCAGCGATGAGATGAAAGACCGAATTGACGGGCTCTCGGCGCTCCATTCCGGCAAGCATATTTTTGGCGAAGGCCCGGACAGCTATTACAACACATCCGATGCGGGCAGCCATGATGATGGCACGGACCGGATCGGCAATTCCGCCGTCGCTGAAACGCTCACCGACCCTGTGCACCCAATCGTCATCAAACATCCGCTCAGCGGCAAGAAGGCGCTCTATGTCAATCCGGCCTTTACGCGTGAAGTGGTCGGGATCGAGAAGAAAGCTAGCGATGAGCTTCTGTCAGAGCTCTACACGCACGTCTTTACCGGCCATGGCTTTCACCATCGGTTTGAATGGAAGCCCGGCTCGATCGCGATGTGGGACAATCGCTCTACCTGGCATTGGGCCATGAATGACTATCATGGCCAGCGCCGGGTTATGCACCGCATTACGATTGAAGGGTGTCCGCTGGAGGCTTAGGGCGCGATCAGGGAAAAGACCACGCCTTCCGCGCTGGATTAGAACCGAACACCAATGCCGAGATTTGCGTTATGCATCTCCCATTCGTCCATGAATATGACGGATAAATCGCTGCGAAGAAAGAGTTTGTCGGTCAGATCATAGGTCATGCCCAGGCCAACTGCCCCGCCGTATTCATAGGCGCTATCACTGTAATTCTGTGTCGTGGTTTCATCCGTTTCCAGATCGATGGAAACGAATCGAGCGGAGGCATCAACTTCCAAGGCAGTGGCCCCAACGCGACCAAAAATACTCAGATTCTTGCTGACCGGTAGATCGCGTTTCAGGTAAACTCCTAAGAGCCCGTCGAGCTCGCCTTCCACACGTAGATCCGAGATGTTGTCTATATCGGAGATGGTATAGCCCCGTTTGTCGTTTTCGACGCCGATCATGACTTCGCCTTCGATGCTCCAGTGTTTGGAGAACTCGTAGCCGACATGTCCGCTAATCGCACCGAGTTCGACATCAAACTCATCATCCGGGCCGAACAGACCTTCACCCAATAGGCTGTAACCTAGATCCACATAGAGTTTCTTTTCGCTGTCGTCCTGCGCGATCGCGCTCTGGCCACCCAGAAGGCTTGCGCCGAGCGCAAGAAAGAGAATTCGAGACTGCATTACACATTGTCTTTCAAACAAAAGTTATAACGCAGCGACGGCAGGACTATCCGTGTTCAGACGGAATGCAACCGCATATTGAGAAACTTACCAAATTGTCAGGACCTCAGGCGCGGATCAGGCCTTTGCTGATTGCGCAATCTGTCCACCATCGAGCACAATCGTATGCCCATCCACCCAGGCGCCCGCGCGTGAGGACAGGAAGATCGCCGTGCCCGCAACATCTTCCGGTTCGCCCGCCCGTTTGCGCGGAATCTGTGACACTGCGTGATTGTAGATCGCATCATTGCTCACCGCAGCCTTGGTCATGTTGCTGGGAAAGAAACCCGGCGCAATGGCATTCACATTGATATTGTCCGCGGCCAGATCGGTGGCGAGATGTTTGGTCAGATGGATGACCCCCGACTTGCTGGCGGAATAGGCATAGGCCGGCATGCCCGGATTATCGAAGCCATGAATGGAGGCGGTATTGATGACCCGCGCGGGATCCTCCGGCGTGGCATTCGCGCGCAACAAAGGCAGGGCTTTCTGGGTCATGAAGAAGATCGACTTGATATTGATGCTCATCACCTTGTCCCAACCGGCTTCGGGAAACTCGTCGACGGGCACGACCCAATTGGCGCCGGCATTATTGATCAGAATATCGATATGAGACTCATGCGCCGAGACGTCAGCGACGAGTTTTTCGATCCCTTCAACGGAAGACAGGTCGGCCTGGACCGGAATGCAGGTGCCGATTTTTGAGAGTTCTTCTGCGGTCTCGTGCAGCGGACCTTCCTTGCGGGCCGAGATATAGGTCTTCACGCCATTCTCGACAAAACCGCGAGCGATCATGGCGCCGATGCCGCTCGATCCACCAGTTACGATGGCAGTTTTCCCCGAAATGTCGAATAGCGATTTCATCTTGATACTCCTGTCATGAATTCCCGCCACAAGCTGGATCAAGCGGCGTAGCTTGTCCATTCCACGCGGCACAAAATCACAACAAAACTTTATTGTCTGAAAATCAGGGCTGGTTCGTTGGCGTGAATTGGCCTAGGCACGCCGCGTTCCTTCCAATGCATCAGAGGCCGACCATGGCGAAGACGACATTCGCTGCGTATGCAGATCGAATAAACCTGACCAGCTGGACGCAAGCACAGCGCGCCGTGTTCACGCCGGCGCGGATCAAGACTGAAGTGCTCGCAGGGCTGACAGTGGCGCTCGCCCTCGTTCCAGAAGCGGTCGCGTTCGCCTTCGTCGCGGGGGTTGAGCCGCTGGTGGGCCTGTATGCGGCGTTCCTCGTCGGGTTGATCACAGCTCTGATGGGTGGGCGTCCTGGCATGATTTCAGGCGCGACGGGTGCGTTGGCCGTCGTGATGGTCGCTCTGGTGGCCCAGCATGGCGTGGAATACCTGTTCGCGACCGTGGTCCTGATGGGTATTTTGCAGGTTGCGTCCGGCATATTCAAACTCGGCAAATTCATCCGGCTTGTGCCGCACCCGGTCATGCTCGGCTTCGTCAACGGCCTGGCGATCGTGATCTTCCTCGCGCAGCTTGGGCAGTTTCAGGTGCCCGGCACGGCGCATCCGGATGGCCATTCCTTCTTGCCGAATGGCGACTGGCTGGCGGCGCCGGATATGGCGATCATGCTATCGCTGATCGCGCTCACAATGGGCATTATCTGGGGACTGCCGCGCCTGACAAAGATCATCCCGGCGCCGCTGGCCGGGATCGCAGTCGTTGCTGCGCTGGTGATCGGACTGGGCATCAACACGCCCGTCGTAGGGGATCTCGCCAGTATCAAAGGTGGCTTGCCAAGCCTGCATGTTCCGGCCGTTCCGCTGAACCTGGACACGCTTGAGATCATCCTGCCCTATGCGATCATCCTCGCGGCGATTGGTCTGATCGAAAGCCTTCTGACGCTCAACCTGGTCGGTGAGATTACCAATCAACGCGGCGGCGCTTCGCAGGAATGCGTGGCGCAGGGCACCGCCAATGTCGTCACCGGCTTTTTCGGCGGCATGGGCGGCTGCGCGATGATCGGTCAGTCCATGATCAACGTGAAGTCCGGGGGGCGGACACGCTTGTCAGGCCTCTCGGCAGCCTTGTTCCTGCTCGCCTTCATTCTGATTGGATCGCAATGGATCGAGATGATTCCGCTGGCCGCTTTGGTCGGGGTGATGTTCATGGTCGTGATCGGCACCTTCGCCTGGAACAGTTTGCGCATCATGTCGAAGATCCCGTGGACGGATGCGTTTGTCATTATCCTGGTCACTGCCGTGACCGTCTGGCAGGACCTCGCGGTTGCTGTGGTTGTCGGCGTGATTGTCAGCGCGCTCGCCTATGCCTGGAACAATGCTAAACGTATTCGCATTCTGCAGCGCGATTCCATCCGAACGCCGGGCGCTACCGTGTATGAAATCGAGGGGCCGTTATTCTTTGGCTCGACCGAAGGCTTCTCGGAACTTTTCAATCCCGATGAGGATCCGGACGTGGTCATTGTCGACTTCCTGCGCTCCCGCGTGGTCGATCAATCCGCCCTGCAAGCGATTGAGGATCTGGCGGCGAAATACGAAGCGAAAGGCAAGACCCTGAAGCTGCGACATCTGTCGAAAGACTGCCACCGTCTTCTGACCAAGGCCGGACAATTGATGATCGATAGCGTCGATGACCCGGATTATGAGTTGGCCGTCGACTATAATGTCCGCACCGGGATCTTCGGAGCCGGGCACTAGCCAGCACTGGACCGTATCGCCAGCCCGCGCTAACGCGGTGCCATGACCGATTCAGTCCTGACCAAAGTAGACGGCGGCGTAGGCTATATCACGCTGAACCGTCCCGATGCGCTGCATGCGCTCAATCTCGATATGTGTGAGACCATTCTCGCCGCCTTGCGCGTGTGGGCCCAGGATCCGAATGTCGAGATTGTCGTCATCGACCATGCCGAGGGCACGCGAGGGTTCTGCGCCGGTGGTGATATCGCAATGCTGCGCGAGAGCGGCATGAGCGATGGACGCAAGGCGCGCGCGTTCTTTGAAGAAGAGTATCGCATGAACGCGACGATCGAGGCTTTCCCAAAGCCTTATCTGGCGCTGATGGATGGCGTGACGATGGGCGGCGGGGTTGGCCTCTCGGTCCACGGGACATATCGCGTGGCAACGGAGCGGACGCTGTTCGCCATGCCGGAAACCGGTATTGGTCTGTTCCCGGATGTTGGTGGCGGCTGGTTCTTGCCGCGATTGCGGGGGGAACTCGGCACGTGGCTAGCGCTGACTGGTGCACGGTTGAAGGGGACGGATGTCGTCGCTGCTGGCGTGGCGACGCATTTCCTGCCGTCTGAACTTGTGCCCAACCTGAAAACGCAAATCGCGGAAGCAGACTTCTCTGCCGGCGCCGCTGAAATGCTCGGCGAAATCCTGTCCCGCGCGACACACAATGTGCCAGCGGGGAGTTTTGAAGCGCATATGGACACAATTGATCGCTGTTTCGGATTCGACACCGCGGAAGAGATTGTCGCCGCGCTCAACGCGGATGGATCTGACTGGGCGCTCGAGCAAGCCGCCACGATTGCCAGCAAATCGCCGGAAACCGTCAAAGTGGCCCTGCGCCAGGTCAGGGACGGGGCCGCCTTTGAGACGTTTGAGGACAATATGCGGATGGAGTACCGCATCGGGTGGCGCAAGGTGCAATCGCCGGACTTTATCGAAGGGGTCCGCGCCGTGATCATCGACAAGGACCACGCCCCGCAATGGGCGCCTGACTCATTGGAAGGGGTCAGCGAAGCCGATGTCGCGCGGTATTTTGAACCATTGGGTGACGACGAACTGAGTTTTGAGTAGCTTGCTGGCAGGAGGAAACCAGGATGCCTCAATCCGTTGACCCAATTGTCCATATTCAATCCATGATCGATGCTGAGCCTGATATCTCTCAGGCGCCACCCTATGTCAGAGGCATGGATCTATCAGGCTTGAAGTTTACCGCGGTGGCCCCGGGGCGGTTCGAAATGGAATGGACGATTGGTCCGCATCTCACTCATTATGATGGCATCGTACAGGGCGGTGTGGTGAACGTGATTGCAGATTCCGGGCAGAGCTTTGCCTTCTGGACGACGGCGACCGAGGACGAAACCTATTCCACAGCCGAATTCACCACCCGTTTCTTTCGTCCGATGAAAGCAGAGCGTGTGATCAGAGTCGTCAGCGAGGTCGTCAATCGCTCTCGCCGCCTGGGCGTTATCGAAAGCCGGTTTGAGGATATTGAATCCGGAAAACTCTGCGCCATCGTAACCGGTACGTGGATGCCAACCAAGCGGGACTTTGATCGTCATGAGTCTTGATGCTGAATTGACGGCCTGGTGCCAGTCCTATGTTGGTGCCTTCGCGGATTATGACGCGGCGAAGATATCGGCGCACTGGACGTTTCCGGCCGTGACGACGCAAGCCGGGCGCTCCTTTGCGTTCAAATCCGCCGAACACTTTACCGGCAACACGTCCCATCTGTTGAACTTCTACCGTGCGCAAGCTGTGGCACAGGTCGAACGGAGGCTTGTGAGCTGCCAATTCCTCCACAATGACGCGGCCTCCATGATCGTGTCTGATGTCATGTTCACAGAGGACGGAATCGAGATCGCCAGCTGGCAGGCAGCTTATGTGCTGCAGCGAGTTGATGGGGCATGGAAAGCGGTCATGGCGGTCGCAGACGGTGAAACCGAGGCCTGGGCTGCCCGGGGGACGCCCCTCGGAGGCTAAACGCCTTTCATACAGATCTTTAAGCGAACGTTCCGCGAAAATCGCGCTTTTCTGCGTGTTTTGGCGCGAAAAGTAACACTTTCGCCCGATCTGTTAACCAAACTAAGGTGAAAACAAGACGTGTTTAACGAAATATAAGGTTAGATACTGTAACTCTACTCAAACTACAACAAAAGTTGAGTGGTGATGGTAATGACAATGTCCTATGGCGCGGCTGAGGCCGCTGGCGAGCCTGTGAGCGTCGCTGAATCTTTCGTAAAGTCTCTTTCGCTTCTGGAGCAGGCGCATCGTCGTCTCCATGATGTTGTAAAGGACGATCTGGAACGCGGTGGCGAGCGTCACCTGACCGGTGTTCAGGCTCTGCTTCTCTATGAAATTGGCGAAGATGAAACGCCAGCTTCAACGCTTCGTTCGCGTGGCGCATTTGCGGGTACAAGCTTGTCTTATAACGTTAAAAAACTGCAAGAGGGTGGCTATCTGGTCCAGTCGCGCTCTGAGCGTGACAAGCGGACGGTCCGTCTGAAACTGACTGAGCGTGGCCACAAGGTCCGCCAGCGTGTAGTCGATCTGTTTGATCGCCAGGCTACGGCTCTGGAGCCAACCGCGAGCGTTCGTCAGGATGATCTGAGCCAGCTCAACAAGACGGTTTCGCGTCTCGAGCGGTTCTGGACGGATCAAATTCGTTTTCAACTATAGATAAGTATACATATCCTCGAATACATATTAATATTTGGGGATGTTGGGGAAGGTGCTTATCCTAGCTTGGGGGGCGTCGTGGCCAATGGCTGCGGCGGCCCCCTGGGTACAAGAGGACGCGGGGCTTTATTCCCGCGTCTCGCTGGCGAAAGAAGATGTCGAGGCATTGTCTGGCTGGCGGTCTGACGCCTATGCCGAATATGGTCTTTCATCCCGTCTGACCGTGACTTTGAACCTCGAACAGGTTGAGTATGAAGACGGAGCGGACTTCAATACGAATGGCTGGCGATCGACCGTGCGTTATTCTCTCTTGAGAAACGGGCCAGTCGTAGCCTCTCTGGAAGCAGGCCTGTTGCAAGGCGCCGCGATTGGCGGGCGGAATGGATGTGATCAGCTCGGCGCAGAAATGCGCGCCGGCCTTGGCTGGTCTGGCGACTGGCGCAATCGATCCACATATCTGTTCGGTGAAATGGCGGGGCGCTTTTACGAGGGCTGTCAACGCGAACGATATGCGTTTGGACTGGGTCAACAAACCTCTGACAATTTCTGGTCGATCACGCAGGTCTGGCTGGAGCGCGGGGATACCAATGCCGCGTCCGACAAGTTTCAGACCGAATTGCTGTGGCGGACCGAACCAGCGGATTTCTCCTTCGGCTACCGAAAAGAGAATGGTGGCCGGTTTGAAGAAGAAAGTATCTTTGTTGCGCTTGCGAGACAGTTTTGAGGGTGTTCTTGCGCCGTTTGCTGCTTTAGAAGCAAACCATGCCGGATACCGAAACGTCTACCACCGCATCGCGTGATCGTGCGCAGCTTATTCAGGGCCTGGATGCGCTGGAAGAGCGTCTACTCTGGCTGGCCAGCTGGACCATCCACAATGCCAATCATGTGCGACCCAGCCGCGATGGTCTGAAAGTTGGCGGGCATCAGGCCAGCTGCGCATCAATGACGACGCTCATGGCGGCGCTCTATTTTCATGTGCTGCGGCCCCAGGATCGGGTGGCCGTGAAGCCGCACGCATCACCTGTTCTGCACGCGGTTGAATACCTGTTTGACCGTCAGTCGCGGGAGCAGATGGAGCAGTTTCGGGCCTTTGGCGGCATGCAATCCTACCCCTCGCGCACCAAGGACGATATCCGGGTCGACTTCTCGACGGGCTCAGTGGGGCTGGGCGTCGCGATCACCGCCTTTGCCTCACTGGTTCAGGATATGTGGATGGCGCGCGGCGACATTGCGCCGGATCAGACCGGGCGGTTCATTTCTCTGCTCGGCGATGCGGAACTGGACGAGGGCAATATCTATGAAGCCCTGATCGAGGCCTACAAGCACGATATTCGAAACACCTGGTGGATTGTCGACTATAACCGCCAAAGCCTCGACGCGACGACGTCGGAAAAGATGTTCGACCGGTTCGACGATATGTTTGAAACGGCGGGTTGGGATGTGCTGACCCTGAAATATGGCGCGCGCCAAAGGGCAGCGTTCAAGAAGCCGGGCGGGGCGCGGCTGCGCAAATGGATCGATGATTGTCCGAATGACCTCTATGCGGCGCTGACCTATCAGGGGGGCGAAGCCTGGCGCCGACGCTTGTCGAAGGATCTGGCCCGCTCGCCCATGAGTCTCGAGCTTATCGCTGCCTATGATGATGAGACGCTTGGCAGCCTGATGACAGAGCTTGGTGGGCATTGCCTGGTGACTCTGCTCGACGCATTCGAGACGGCGGCGGCGTCTGAAACGCCGAAGCTGATCATTGCCTACACGACCAAGGGACGACGACTGCCCTTCCAGGGGCACAAGGATAATCATGCCGGTCTGATGACCCCAACGCAGGTCGGTGAGTTGCGCGACAAGCTGAACATTCCGGAAGGCCAGGAATGGGAGAAATTTGCTGGCCTGTCTGACGCCCGGTCGTCACAGGCACAACGCGTCCTAGAGGCAGCACCCTGGCGTCAGGCAAGAAAAGAGACCCGTTCGCCGCCATCCGTGGCTGTACCGGCCCTGGCGGACATGCCGGATCCTGGGCGCGGCAAGACCTCCACCCAGGTCGCGTTTGGCAAGATCCTCAATGATCTGGCGCGCGAAGAGACCGACTTCGTCTCTCGCATTGTCACCACGTCGCCGGATGTCACCGTCTCGACCAATCTTGGTGGGTTCGTCAATCGCAAGGGCCTGTTCTCGCGGTCAGCCAGCGAGGATGTCTTCCGCAAACGCAAGATTGCCAGCCCGCAAATCTGGGCGCATTCGCCAAAAGGGCAGCATATCGAGCTTGGCATTGCCGAGAATAATCTGTTCCTGATGCTTGGCGCACTCGGCCTGTCAAAGGATCTGTTTGATCAGCGAATTTTCCCGGTTGGCACGGTCTATGACCCGTTCATTGCCCGCGGTCTCGATGCGCTGAATTATGCCTGTTATCAGGATGCCCGCTTCATTCTGGCGGCAACCCCGTCAGGCCTGACGCTGGGGCCAGAAGGCGGCGCGCATCAGTCCATCTCTTCGCCTTTGATCGGCATGGGGCAACCCGGGCTCACCTATTGGGAGCCGGCCTATGCCGACGAGGTGCGTGTCATTCTACGCGAAGCGTTCGCCGCGATTGAGCGGGAGCAGGGCGGATCGACCTATTTGCGGCTCTCGACCCGATCCATGGCGCAAATCGATCGCGACATGTCCGACGCCCTGGCATCGGATATCCTCCAAGGCGCTTATTGGTTGCGGGAACCTGCGCCGGAGGCCGAAATCGCGCTGGCTTATACGGGCGCCGTGGCGCCAGAAGCCCTTTCAGCATTCGAGCAGCTATCGGAAGACATTCCGGGGGCAGGATTGCTGGCCATTACGTCTCCCGATGTCCTGCATACGGAATGGATGTCAGCCACCCGCGCGCCCTGGACGGGAGAAAGCGGGCCGGACAGCCATATTCAGCGTCTTTTACGGCCGCTCAAGCCTGGCGCAGGCCTTGTCACTGTCATTGATGGCGCGCCATCGACCCTATCCTGGCTGGGAGCCGTCAATGGCCAGCGCGTCCGACCGCTCGGAACAGAGCGGTTCGGACAGACCGGTGATTTGCAGGACCTGTATTCGGCGTACCGGCTCGACGCAGACGCCATTCTGGATGCCGCCGCGAGCTTACTCGCTTGAATAGCCGGTTTCCGCCATGATGTAGGCGATAACGGCGGTGCGATCCTCAGGCTTGCGCACGCCGGCAAAGCTCATCTTGTTGCCAGGCAGGAAGTTACGCGGGCTTTCCAGCCACTCAGCCAGGATTTCCGGGGTCCAGACGATGTCGGACTCTTCAACTGCTTTTGAGTAGGTGAAACCTTCAACGCCGCCAATTTCGCGTCCAAACACGCCATAGAGGTTGGGGCCAACCAGATTCTGGCCACCCTCGTTCAGGGTGTGGCAGGACTGGCAAAGCTTGAACGTGCGACGGCCGCGATTGTAATCGGCGGTTTGATAAGGCTCTGGCAAAGCTGCGAACGCGTCGGATGTCGCCTCTTCTGCGGGCGCAGGTGCCGCAACAGGTGTTGCGGTTTCTGAGGAAGTCTCGCTAGAGCTCTGATTATTTTTAGTATTTTCGGTGGGCTCGGGGGTTCCGCCACCGCATGCGGTCAGAAATAGAGACGCGCCGAGGGCGGCCATGCTCGTTTTCAAAAAAGTCATTAAAAATCGGTCCTCTAGTCCGTTTCTCCCTGCCTATAATGCCTGTATTTGCTACAGGTGCAACAGGATATCTTGCCTCATGGATGATGAATTTCATCCGCTGCCACGATCGGCCAATACAGGGCCCTAAGGGGGATATTAACCATGATTGGCTAGGTTTCACCCATAACAAAAAATACCGATGGTGGTTAAAAATGAGATGGGCGATGACTGGGCTGGCCGCTTTTGCGGTGGCTCAAACGGGTATGGCATGTGCCAGCTCGCAAGATTCCGATGTTTGGATCGGGCTAAGCGACAATAAAAGCGGCTTTTTGCTGGATGAGGAGACTGGACGGGTCTGGATGACCGGTCCGTGCCTGAAATCCCTGGAACCTGCAACGCAATCCGGCTCTGTGTGGACTTCCCACACGGTTGAACTGGTCTCTATAGGCCGCGGTCTGGCAACGCTGGATCAACGGTTTGAGCTGGAAACAAGCGAAGCGGCGCCCAGTATCACCGTTCTATCAAACGGACGGGGCGGTGTTCAGCAATTTGACGCTAAAATCGATCGTGCGTGTCGCGCTGGCGGCATTTGCGCCGAATTGATCGCAACCCAGTCGGTCTGCAGCGACTGATTGGGCGGCCCTGTAAGGGCAATATGCGCTTTCTTCGGATCTTCCTGTTTGCGACATGGATCGCAGCGTTCGGCATCGTTGCGGTGGGCGAAGCGCAAACCGTCGCGCCGCCACCGCCAACGGAACTGGTCGAAACGGCGGAACCTGTATTGCTGGAAACCGCGCCGGAAAAGGCGATTGGCGTCGAATTTGTCGATATGGTGATCGAAGGTCAGCTGACCTCTGTGCGCTCTCTCACCCCTGAAGGCGCCGAGACCCGCTACAATCTCACGGACATTGCCGAACCGTTGCAAAGCAGGGTCGAGTTGCATGACACGTTGCTCGGCTATCATCGCCGGCAAGATGGCAGCCTGATGTCGATCAACATGACAGACGGCAAAGTGCGGTCAAACAAGACCATTCTGGGCAAACTTCCGGATTTTGAGCCGCGCGATACGGCCGATCCCTGGATTGGCTTGAATGCCGTCACGATCATGACCGGCACCAATGCCTCTGAAGACGAACAGGGCCGAATTGTGCTCACGCTGGACCGCCAGCTGAAACCGAAATTCGGATTGGAGCTTTGGGTCAATGGAGTCCCGGTCGATACATTTGGAAACGAGCCGCGGACCATTGGACCCGTCCTCCTCGTCCCGCTGCGCCCGATTGTTGAAGAGCTGGGGCATGAGCTGACGGTTGCAGATGGCACCGTCACCGTGCGTCGGCAGCAAGATCAGGCAACCATAAACCTCGAACTGGCGACGGGATTGGTCTCTGTCAACACAACACCGCGCGGCGTCGCGCCGGATATGCAATTGGCGGAGCGGGACGAGCTGATCCTGCCATTTGGTGCGGTTGAAAGCCTGACGGGAACACATATCAAATTGGTCCCAATGACCAATCGCGTTGAGGTCAATCTGGATACGCGCTTGACCAGTACCGTTTTGCCGGGCGCCAATCTCGCCGATGAAGCCCGAGACACGCCGCTAACCTTTGAAACGCTGACCTATGAAATCAGCGATCGCGGCCCTTTGCGGACCGAAACCCGCGGCTATGTTGGCAAGTATAATTTCCGCGGCCAGCTGGACAGTGCCGGCGGGCTCGAGAACTTTGCCTCCACGCAGCCGGGATGGGCGTCTTTGGACGTCACATCCATGGATGGCTGGCAGGCGACGTTGGGCGATTATGGCGCCAATTACCGGGAATTGTCTGGTGTTGGTGCCAACCGCATTCGCGGCGCCGCCTGGCGCAAGCAAAGACAGAATGGCGACATTCTCGCCATCGCAGCGGGTGTGCCGTTGACCGGCTCCGAGATTGATAGTGACACGGTCGCCGTGCCGACATTTGGTGGTTTCGCGGCTGGCGCGCGGATCATTGACGAAGATCAGCTGCAGGATGTTGGCCTTGCAGCCGCCGTTTCTGAAGATGGTGAGAATGCCTCCTTTGTCGCGAACGGGCAGCGAGCCTTTCGCTTCGACAATCGCGAGGAAGGCCTGCAATCGGCCTTTCTGGCCGCGGACCTTGGTGCTTTTTCTGGCGCTACGAGCGGTGCAGATCTCCGCGCGCGCGGGTCGGTCAGCTATGCGCTCAACCCGCAAACCGGGGTGTCCGGTTTTGCCAGTTATGAAGGTGCCAAGTTTGCTGCCGGCGCGGATCGGCCAAGTTTTGCCGGCGTTTTTGATCAAAGGAATGGTGCGCGCACCAATCTCTCTGCCGCAGCCAACTGGCGGTCGGATCAACCGATCGGCGCCTTGAACCGGTTCGCCGTCAGTGCCCGGGCCACGGTACGGCATCAAGGCGGTGACAATTCTCAGACCACGACCAGCTATAGCGCGGCCGTTAACACGCAGATCGGTGAAACAGGGCCGACCATTTCCGCGATTGTCCAGCAAACTGACGACTCAGGTACCGAGCGCGATACGTCCAGCACGTCTGTGCGTATTCGCGGCCTCCAGCGGTTCGAGCGCGGCACTGTGACCGCATCGTATAATCACACGGTCTCGGATGCGCAGGAAACAGTACAGCAATTCGTTGCCACCGCTCAGGTCAATCCGATCCGGCGGACGTTTGAAAAGGGAGTAACGCTGCAAGCCGCGCCCAATCTCAACCTGAACTGGGATGGCGATAATACGCGCATCAATCTGGGCGCGACGGCGGTGGCGCATTCAGGGTCCGTGTTTGGATCGAAGTTCGACCTGCAGGCGCGCTTCTCCGCTTTCTCCGACTTTGCGGCGAGTGATGAAAACTCCGATAGCACGCGTTTTCTGGGCGCGCTGGAGGCGCGGTATCGTGTCGCCAAGAACGCCGTCCTCACCGCTATCTATACGGATGATTTTGGCGGGCGCTCGGACTTGTCTGTCGGTCTGCGCGGGACGATGCGTTTCAACCCGCCACGGGCGAGCCGTTTGCCGGATGATGGACGCGGCGTTCTCAACGGGCGGGTCTTCCTCGACCAGAATCGTGACGGTATCCGGCAGGAAGACGAGCCTGGCATTCCGGGTGTGCAGGTCATGCTGGTCGGCACTCGGATTGGTCTCAATACCGGTGATAGTGGCTATTTCACCATTCAGAATGTGCGGCAGGGTCTGTATGCCGTCACCGTCAGTCGGCAGAGCCTGCCACTGGGCTATCTGGTGCCGGAAAACGCCCAACCACGGGTGACGATTGGCAGCGGTCGACGCTCTGATGTGGATATCCCGTTGATCCTGTCAGGGCAGGTGCGTGGGTCAATCTTCATCGATGACAATGCCAACGGTCAGGCCGATCGCGGCGAAAAGCGCCTGGAAGGCCAATGGGTCAGCCTGAGCCCGAAAGATGGCGGTGAGACCCACACCATTCACTCGGCATCTTTTGGCCAATATGGCTTCGAAAGCGTCGACCCTGGCACTTATACACTCAAGACCACGATTTCAGGGCGCCCCGTCGTCCAGGAAATCACAGTTGACGGCAAGTCTCCGTTCGTGATCGCGCCCATCCCGATCCCGCCGGACCTTGCTGACAAAGGCGGAGGGATCGATCTTTCCGCTGGTGTGCTCGGTGAACCGTGACACCGTTTTACGCCCCGGCCATCGTGCCGGGGCTCTTTTTTGGGCTAGAATTCTATTTCAATTCCGTCGTTAAACCGCGCTCCAGAGCTTGCCACCATGCGGCAGCTTAAATACATGGACGCTGAGACTCCCGATGCCAGGCGCGACAGAACGCTCGCGGCCGCTCGGACAAGGACCGAAATTAGAGGAAGACGCATTAAAATGAGCCTGTACACCGATTATCTCGAACAGATTGAAGCGCGCAAAAAAGACAACCTGCATCCGAAACCAATTGAGGATGCCCCGCTGGTGGCGGAGCTGATTGCGCAGATCAAGGATACCGGCCACGCCCATCGCGCCGACTCGCTCAATTTCTTTATCTATAACACGCTGCCCGGGACCACGAGTGCGGCCGGGGTGAAGGCAAAGTTTCTGAAAGACATCATACTCGGTCAGGAAACCGTCGCGGAGATCACGCCTGATTATGCGTTCGAGCTGCTCTCGCACATGAAAGGTGGACCTTCGATTGAAGTCCTGCTCGATCTCGCGCTGGGCGATGATGCCGATATAGCGAAGCAGGCGGCCAATGTCCTGAAGACGCAGGTCTTCCTGTATGAGGCCGACACGGATCGCCTGGAAGCAGCGCACAAGGCGGGCAATGCGCTCGCAACGGATATCCTGCAAAGCTATGCGAACGCGGATTTCTTTACGAATCTGCCGGACGTCGAAGAAGAGATCAAAGTCGTGACCTTTGTCGTCGCGATCGGAGACGTTTCGACGGATTTGCTGTCCCCTGGTAAAGACGCTCACTCACGCTCGGACCGAGAGCTGCACGGCAAATGTCTGTTCGAGCATGATCAGGACAAGCAGAATGCCTTGAAGGCGTTGCAGGCCCAGCACCCTGACAAGCGGGTTATGCTGGTGGCCGAAAAGGGCACCATGGGTGTCGGATCTTCGCGCATGTCAGGCGTCAACAATGTCGCTCTTTGGACCGGCGTCCAGGCAAGCCCGTATGTGCCTTTCATCAATATTGCGCCCGTCGTTGGCGGCACCAATGGCATCTCGCCAATTTTCTACACGACGGTCGGCGTAACCGGCGGCATCGGCGTCGATTTGCAGAACTGGGCTCGCAAGCTCAATCACAATGGTGCGCCTGTCATTGATGAAGATGGCGACCCGGTTCTGGAACAGCTCTATTCGGTGGATACCGGCACGGTTCTGACCATCAATACCAAGACCAAGAAGCTGTATAATGAAGATGGTTCGGAAGAGCTGGTCGATATCTCGAATGCGCTGACGCCGCAAAAAGTCGAATTCATGAAAGCGGGCGGTTCCTATGCCGTCGTGTTTGGCAAGAAGCTTCAGACCATGGCTGCAGCCATTCTCGGTGTCGACGCGCCAAACGTTTATGCGACGTCGAAAGAGATTTCGCATGAAGGCAAAGGCCTGACTGCGGTCGAGAAAATCTTCAATCGCAATGCGGTTGGCGTGGCGCCTGGCAAAACATTGCACGCGGGATCTGATGTCCGGGTCCAGGTCAATATTGTCGGGTCGCAGGACACGACTGGCCTGATGACCTCGCAGGAATTGGAAATGATGGCGGCGACGGTGATCTCACCAACGGTGGATGGATCTTATCAGTCTGGCTGTCACACGGCCTCTGTCTGGGACCTGAAGGCACAGCGCAACACGCCGAAGCTGATGAGCTTCATGAATCGGTTCGGTCTGATCACAGGGCGCGATCCGAAGGGTGAGTATCACCCGATGACGGATGTGATCCACAAAGTCCTCAACGATATCACGGTCGATGATTGGGATGTCATCATCGGAGGCGACTCACACACACGGATGTCGAAAGGCGTCGCTTTCGGGGCTGATTCCGGAACGGTGGCTCTGGCGCTGGCAACAGGCGAGGCCACCATGCCGATCCCGCAATCTGTAAAAGTGTCCTTCAAGGGTACGTTGCATGATCACATGGATTTCCGCGATGTTGTCCATGCCACGCAGGCGCAGATGCTGGATGAGTTTGATGGCGAGAATGTCTTCCAGGGCAAGATCATTGAAGTCCATATCGGCACATTGCTGGCCGACCAGGCCTTCACCTTCACCGACTGGACCGCGGAGATGAAGGCCAAGGCCTCGATCTGTATTTCCGAGCCGGAGACGCTGATCCAGTCCCTCGAAATTGCCAAAAGCCGAATCGGGATCATGATCGAAAAGGGCATGGACAATGAGAAGGGCGTCCTAAAGGGCCTGATCGCCAAGGCTGATCAGCGGATCGCGGATATTCGCTCGGGCGAGCGTCCGCCATTGATGCCGGACGCCAATGCGGAATATGCGGCTGAGTTTACGGTTGATCTGGACAAGATTAATGAACCCATGATTGCCGACCCGGACGTCAATAATGATGATCCATCGCGGCGATACACGCACGATACGATCCGTCCGATTTCCTATTATGAGGGCACCAAGGATGTGGATCTCGGCTTCGTCGGGTCCTGCATGGTCCATAAGGGCGACATGAAGATCATCTCCCAGATGCTCAAGAATATCGAAGCCCAGAACGGCACGGTCGAGTTCAAGGCGCCGCTGGTCGTGGCACCGCCAACCTACAATATTGTCGATGAATTGAAGGAAGAGGGCGACTGGGAGGTCCTGCAGAAATATTCCGGATTTGAGTTCGACGATGATGCGCCGAAAAACACCGCACGGACGGCTTATGAGAATATCATGTATCTCGAGCGCCCCGGTTGTAATCTCTGTATGGGCAACCAGGAAAAGGCTGAGAATGGCGACACGGTGATGGCGACATCGACTCGCCTGTTCCAGGGCCGTGTCGTGGCTGACAGCGATGAGAAGAAGGGCGAGTCATTGCTGGCCTCGACTCCGGTGGTGGTGCTCTCGACCATTCTCGGTCGGACGCCGACCATTGATGAATATACCGCTGCCGTGGATGGCATCAATCTGACCAAATACGCGCCGCCACGCCTCTAGCGCGATCTCGAACTGACACGATGGAGCCGGGCGACCCCCGGCTCCATTTGTATTTGTGGCGAGGGCTTGCCAATCTTGTCCAGATTTTGCCACCTCGCGGTGACATAGCAGCGCGATAGAATTTTATGGGATCTGATATGAAACACATCTTCCCCACACTGATCCTGGTGTTGATCTATTTGACCCCAGCGCTGGTTGGAATCGTCCTCAATCGCATGGATCCGAATATGGCAAGCGCGCTGACGGTTGCTTATCTGGCGGCGGGCGGAGTCATTCTGGGTGTCATCGCGACCGGAATAGATGCGCTATTGTCGCTGCAATGGGCGGCGTTCAAACCGAATTATGTGATTGTCGCCGCCTGTCTGGCGCTGAGCATTCTGATCTTCATGCTCGCCAATTCAGGCATGCTGTCGGTCGTTCAATAAAAAAGCCCGCGCTCGTCGCGCGGGCTTCCGTAACAGATTGCATCTGGAAGCTTAGTCTTCGTCTTCCTTCAGCAGGTCATCTTTCGAGACCGTCTCTTCTTTCACTTTGGCGGTGTCGAGAATGTGGTCCACCACCTTGTCCTCATAGATCGGCGCGCGCAGCTGGGCCATCGCGTTTGGATCTTTCTGGAAGAATTCGATGACCTGGCGTTCCTGACCCGGGAAGTTCCGGGCTTCGTTGATCAGCGCCTGCTGGACTTCCTGCTCTGAAATCTGAATGTCAGCCAGTCGGCCGATTTCAGCCAGAACCAGGCCAAGACGAACCCGGCGTTCGGCAATGGTGCGATACTCGGCTTTCAGGTCGTCCTCGGACTTGTCCTTGTCTTCTTCAGCGGTGCGGCCAGCATCCATTTCGGCCTGCAGCTGTTGCCAGATCTGGTTGAACTCCTGCTCAACCATTTTTGGTGGCAACTCAAAGTCATGCTTGTCATCCAGCTGATCGAGCAAGTTGCGCTTGGCTTTCGCGCGTGAGGCCCCGCCAAACTCATTCTTGATCTGCTCGGTGACGAGTTCCTTGAGCTTGTCGAGATCTTCAAGACCAAGGCCTTTGGCAAAGTCCTCATCAATCTCCGGCGTCTTCGGGGCGCGCACTTCATGCACTTTGACCTCGAACACAGCCTCTTTGCCGGCCAGGTTTTCAGCCTGATAATTCTCAGGGAAGGTCACGTTGACCTCTTTCTCTTCGCCGGCTTTGACGCCGATCAATTGATCTTCAAATCCCGGGATGAATGTGTTGGAGCCGAGCACCAGCGTATGCTCTTCCGCTGCGCCGCCTTCAAAGGGTTCGCCATCCAGCTTGCCGAGGAAATCGATCACGACCGCGTCGTCCTGACGGGCCTTGGCGGTTTTCGCCCGCTTGTCGAATTGTGGATTGGCTTCGGCAATCTGGTTGAGGCGCGCATCGACTTCATCATCATTGATTTCAGCGATGGGCTTGGTGATGGCCAGTTTCTCGATGTCGACCGGTTCGAATTCCGGCATCACATCGACATTCATTTCATAAGCGAGATCCTCTTCGCCATCGAGGACCTTTTCCATGTCGCTTTCCATCTTCATTTCCGGCTGACCGGCAGGGCGGACATCGGCCTCTTCAATGGCTTTCTGACTGGTTTCCTGAACCAGCGCCTGGACCACTTCACCCATAATGTCCTTGCCGAACATTTTCTTGACGTGGGAGGCCGGCACTTTTCCAGGACGAAAGCCTTTC
>JBCCCT010000005.1:0-45846 GCA_039033355.1 Pseudomonadota bacterium
AGCGACAGTTTGCTCATCAAGCAGGTTCCTCAACGGCCAGGACGCCGCGCTCAACCTGATCACGTTCAATGCTCTCGAACAAGGCTTTGAAATTGCCTTCGCCGAAGCCATCCTTGTAATCACCGACGCGCTGAATGAATTCGAAGAAGACCGGGCCAAGCTGCGGTTGCGCGAAGATCTGCAGCAGCAGACGCGGCTCGCCGCCTTCAGTTGTGCCGTCAAGCAGGATGCCGCGTGACTTGAGCTCGCCTTCGGCCTGTCCATGTCCGGGCAATCGTTCTGACAGCATCTTGTAATAGGTTTCTGGCGGCGCCGTCATGAACGGCACACCAAGCTTTTGCAGCTTGTCCCAGCAGGCGACCAGATCGTCACAGATCAGCGCGATGTGCTGAATGCCTTCGCCGTTGAAGTCGCGCAGGAATTCCTCGATCTGGCCTTTGCCAGCTTCGCCTTCTTCGTTCAACGGAATGCGGATCTTGCCATCTGGTGCGGTCAGCGCTTTTGAGGTCAGGCCGGTATATTCGCCCTTGATGTCAAAGTAGCGGATTTCCTGGAAGTTGAAGAGCGTCTCGTAAAAGTCGGCCCAGTATTTCATCCGGCCGCCATAGACATTATGGGTCAGGTGATCGACGAGCTGGAATCCACAGCCGACGGGCTCACGATCCACGCCGGGCAGATATTCGAAATCAATGTCGTAAATCGTGTGGCTGCCTTCGCCATCATCATAGCGATCGATGAGATAGATGATCGAACTGCCAATCCCGCGAATACCAGGGATGTGCAGCTCCATCGGGCCGGTTTCAACGCTGACTGGCTCAGCGCCCTGATCGAGCAAATGCTGATAGGCCTTGCTGGCATTGCGGACCCGGAACCCCATGCCACAGGCGCTTGGTCCATGCTCGCGAGAGAAATACCAGGCGGCGGAACGCGGCTCGTAATTGGTGATGAAATTGATCCCGCCCTGGCGCCACAGCTCAACATCCTTGGAGCGATGGCGCGCGACCTTCGAAAAGCCCATGGATTCGAAGACGGGCTCGAGCACGCCTTTTTCAGGGGCTGAAAATTCAATAAATTCAAAGCCATCCAGTCCAGCTGGGTTTTCAAACAAATCGGCCATATCGCCACCTCCTCGCACCTGATTTCGCGGTCTTTCCGGCTCTATAGCGCATAATAGTTGCATATGCAACTAATTTGCCTGGACTGGCCTTTTTGGCCGAGACGGGTCAGACAGGACCTATGACTGAACACCGCCTTTCCGCGCTCGAACGCGCGTGCCATGCCTTTGCTGATAAGCCTGGCCAGATCGCGGTGATTGTCGAATCCAAGACAGATCCGTCGCAGCGCGTTGCGCTGAATGCGACCCTGCCCATGCCATCCGCCAGCCTGATCAAGGTCGCGATTGCCTGTGCGGCCGCAGCGGATCCGGATCTGGACCTGGCGGCGCCGCGACAAGTGGGCGAGCTTGATGAGACCTTCTACTGTTCCATCGTGCAGGCATTTGAGCCGGGCGATCAGATCTCTCTCAAGGCCTTGATCGGTCTGATGCTGATTGTCAGCGACAATCCCGCCACAAGCGCAGTTCTCGACGCGGTGGGGATGGACAAGGTGAATACCTGGCTGGCCGAAAATGGATTAGGCGATACGGGTCTGTCCGTCGGCTTTGACGATGCCTCCCTCGGCGCGCCTTTGAGGGCGAATCTGACCCATGCGGAAGATTGCCTGAGCTTGCTGAAACTTGCGGAAAGTCGGCCCGACTATGATTTTGTGTTGCATATGTTGCGCAACAATCTGCGTAATGAGCGCATTCCTAAGCTCTTGCCCGATCACGCCGTCATCGCGCACAAGACCGGCACACTGAACGGCCTGATGCATGACATTGCCATCATCGAGAGTCCCGAGGCGGCCTTCTATCTGATCGTGCTGGCGGATGGCTTGCCAGACGGACACGACTTTGCGGGCGAGATCGCACGGTTCTCGAAAGCGGTGTATGATTTGATGGCGGCGTGAGGCCGACCCTAGCGCCGAGCTTCGAGCACATGCTTCAAGACAATCGCATTGTTGTGCCGTTCATCCTTCGCTGAGAATACCAAAGTCACGTTTTGGAAGAAACGAGACGCCTTTCGAGACACGCTGCAAAATCAGTGGGACGATTTATCAAAATGTGGAGCGCGTCGGTCACATCTTCGGCAAAGCGTGTGGAGAGCACATCTGCGAGCAAATTTACCAATTCTGGCCTCACCGACACCCCGAGAGTCCTTTAAACCAACTCGACTAACTCATGCCATGAACCTATGCAGAGAGTGAGCGTTAAATGCTGCCATAGAATGGGATCTTCCTCAAAATGACTTATGAAATTTTTTCTGGAAGATGTTTTTTTGGCGACAATCAAAATGCAATTGACCAATGTCTCAAATTTCTTCCAGACGGTCTCATTCTTGATTTAGGGGCAGCCATAGGAAGCAAGACCGCTGTCTATAAACGCATGTCGCCAGAATCGCGTGTGGTCGCATTCGAGCCCTATCCGGGAAACTGGCCGTATTTTGAAGAGAAGTTTTCCGACGACCCTTCAGTGCGTTTGATCAAAAAAGCCGCCGCCAATGTGAACAGTGTCGTTAATTTCCATGTTGGCCATGTCGTCAGCGGAACGGAAGACAACTGGACCAAAGGTAAAGCGGGCTATTCATCAGTTGGTAGAATAGTCGAGGCACCGTCTGAGAAGACAATGACAGTGCCAACTTGTAGAATTGACGACGAAATTCAAGAACATGTCACCTTCATGAAGCTTGACATCCAAGGGGGAGAGTATGAGGCCCTGCTTAGCGCCTCCGATCTCTTCAAAAATCATGGCGTTGATATAGTGTTTTGCGAGTTTTCGGGGGACATCAGAGTATTAGATTTTCTCGGAAATCAAGGATACATGCTGATGGATCATGAGTATCTTGTCATTCCTCCGGAGAAAAACACATCATCTGAAAACCTGACAGACTGGTGCGCGTTTTCGGAACTGGTCCTATCTACTGGCCGGACAGCCTACCATTGCTGGCCAAATGTCATTTACAGTCATCCTGAACAATTTGCCGATTTTATTTCCCGCAACAAATCAAAAGGTCTTTATGTTCAAACGGACATTGTTGCGATTCATAGAGACTTTTACTCGAAGTTTCTGAGAGCGCTTAGCGCCGTACTTGAGTCATAGTTCCTTTTTCTGGAAATTTTTGTAACCCACCGCGTTTACGCCGTCCGCTCACGCCACAGACGACCGGCTATATAGCGGGCGTACCGCGTCGGGAACCAGGCTCATGTCGACGATAAGGTCGCGCTCAGCGCCGATGCGCCCGAAAATCGCGCCGACCTAGCGCCTCGGCAGCAGTCGCGCATCCTGTGGTACCGGGTCCTCGAAGGTCTTGATCGTGTCCCCGGTGGCTTCATCAATCAGGTGCTGGATCAATTCAGGAAACAGCATGGGCTGCGCCGCCGCCTCCCACAGGAAGAACCCGTATGAGCCTGGAATGGCATTGATCTCATTGAACCAGAGCTCGCCCGTCGCCTTGTTCGACATGAAATCAATGCGCGGCGCGCCGCGTTTGCCGAGCGCCGAGAAGGTCCGGCGAGCATAATCGTGGATCTTGTCCTGCAAGTCCTTGGGCAAGTCCGGATTGATGTCGCGGGTTAGGGACAACATGCCTTCAGACGGTTTGAACGTGCCTTTGGCGCCGCCGCTATCGGAGAGATATTTCTCGCGGAAATCGAGCAGTTCTGCGCCGGATTTCGGCCGCTCGATGGCCGACAAGTGAATCTCTTCGCCCTTGGCGATCATGGCGATATTGTACTCGACCAGATTCTGCACTTGCGGCTCGATCAAAGCGAGCGTGTCTTTCTTCAGAACATATTCCACCAGCGGCCAGACCTCATCTGCCGACTTGGCCAGGCCAACGCCAACACTGGAGCCGAGATTGGCCGGCTTGACGATGACCGGATAGCCGAGCGCCGCCTGAACGTCTGGCAGGATCATGTCAGCATCTTCAATCTGGGCCCGGCTGACCGTGACATGGGGCAAGACATTGACGCCGGCCGCCTTGACAAGGGCCTTGGTCACATCCTTGCGCATCGCGATCGAGGTGCTTGAGGCGGACAGTCCGGTGACCGGAATGCCGAGCAGCTCGAAATAGGCCTGAATGCGGCCATCCTCACCAAATGTGCCGTGAAACACCGGCAGGACACAATCGACCGGCTGAATCACCGTGCCATCCATGGCGCAGACGACCGGGCCATTATCGCTCCAGCGAAACGTCACCTGTTGGCCCAGAGGCGGCCGCGGCTTGTATTTGGAGATATCGCGCAGGCTGGACCCGATCCAGAACCGGTTCGCAAAGTCGGTATAGACCGGCAGAATGTCGACATTTCGGACATCTGCCGCGTCCATCAATTGGTGCGCGCTGACCACGCTGACATCGTGTTCGGAGCTTGCGCCGCCAAAAATAATCACAGTTTTGAGCGATTTTGCCAATTTTTCACCAGTCTTAAGTCTAAGGTCCGCCTAGAGTATAGAGAGCGAATCGCCGAGCGGGATCAAGCCAGTCTATGACCACAGCATTGAAGCCAAATTTGGTTCAAATTGGGGATACCAGCAAACCGGCTGTCGTGTTCGGACATGGCTGGGGACGGACTTATCGCGATTTTATACCCGTGGCCGAAGCGCTGGCCCCGGTGGCGAGCTCCTATCTGGTGGATTTTCCCGGCTTTGGCGACACGCCGCGTCCGGATGAGACCTGGGGCACCGAAGACTATGCGGCGCATATGCTGGACTTCCTGAAATCAGAACATGGCCTGTCCCGCTTTCTCTGGGTCGGTCACTCGTTTGGGGGACGCGTCGGCATGCGGATCGCCGCGACACAGAAGGATGCGATCCGGCACTTGTTTCTGGTCGCCTCTGCGGGGGTGCCGCGGAACCGGTCGACCCTGCAAAAACTGAATGGCCGCCGCCGCGGCTGGGCGTTCAAATATCGCAAGGCCCGGGCCAAGGGTGATGCAGAGCTGCAGGCGCTGGAAAACCAGTATGGCAGCCTGGATTACATTCAGAGCCGGGAAACGGGCCTGCGCGATATTTTCGTGAAGACGGTCAATGAGGATCAGACCGACACGCTGGCCGATATTTCCTGTCCAACCACGCTGATCTATGGCGGCCTGGACCGCGACACGCCGGTGGAGGTGGGCCGCAAGCTGGCCGCGGGCATTCCCCAGGCGGAGCTGATCGTCTGCCCGCATTATGATCACATCTCCATTCTGGATCGCGGGCGGCACCAGATCGCGCTGTGCATCAAGGAGCGATTGAGCCTGGCATGACCCATCTTCCCTTTGCGCTCTTTCTGATTGCCCTGCTCGGCTTTGGATGGGTGCGGATCAATACGATCCTGACCTATTTCCAGCAGGAAGAGTATGACAGTTCACGCTTTCTCGGGGCCGTCCTGCGGGTGCGCCTGTTTGATGTGCTGGCGACGCTGGGGCTGATCCTGATTTTTATCGTTCAGACGCAAATCGGCCTGGGTGTCTGGGCCTGGCTGCTGGCGGCGGGTCTGCTGGCAGGCCTCGCTCTGCGCGAGCGTGGATATGCCTATAAGAAAAAACTGGTGGCGACCGAGCGTCTGCGGCGCATTCGCTGGCTCGCGCGGGGCTTTTTCGTCCTCAGCCTGAGCCTGGTTTTTCTGCATCCGCTGGCGACCCTGATTGTGCTGCAACTGACGCCTGGCCTGATCATGCTGGCCAATCGCCTGCTCCGCCCGTTCCAGGAGAAGGTCAATCAGGGCTTTATCGATGAAGCGGTCGAGAAGTTGAAGACGTATCAGCCGGTGACCATTGGCATTACCGGGTCTTTCGGCAAGACCACGACCAAGCATATTCTGGCTGAGATTCTGGAAGCCGCCGGACCGGTTTTCTACAGCCCTGGCAGCATCAATACCGTGCTCGGCCTGACCCGGAACGTTCGCGAGAAATTGCAACGCGGACACAAATATTTCATCGCTGAAATGGGCGCCTATGGCATCGGCTCGATCAAACGCCTGTGTGATTTTGCAGATCCTGACTTTGCGATCGTCACGGCGATTGGCAACGCGCATACAGAGCGGTTTGGCGACATCGCCACCATTGCCAGGGCCAAGTCGGAACTGGTCGAACATGTCTGTGCCAAGGGCGGCCGTGCCGTGCTCCCGCTGGAGGTCCTGACCCACCAGCCCTTCGCTGATCTGAAAGCGCAATACCCGGACCTGGTCCGCACGGTCGGTGATACGGCGGAGGCGGACTTTGAGATCGTCAATGCAGTGCTGGAGGACAGCAATTGGGCGATTTCCGTTCAGGATCGCAGCGCCCCTGGCACGCCTGCTCTGACCTATACACTACCGCTCTTGGGCGATCATAACATTCTCAACTCGGCCCTGGCCGTCGTCGCGACCTATTTGATCGATCCGGCTTCGGCGACGCGCATCGCGGCCTTCTCCAAGGATGTGGAACAGGTTCAGCACCGGCTGCAGAAAGTCGAAACGCCGGGTCAGCCATTGATCCTGGATGATGCCTATAACTCAAACGAAATCGGCTTCAAGAATGCTGTGAAAGTGTTGCGCGACCTGGCCCGGCATCGGGAGGGAAAATCCATCCTGGTCACGCCGGGTGTGGCTGAACTCGGCCTTGAACATGATCGCGTGCATGATCGACTGGGTCAGTATGCGTCGGATCATTGCGATACAGTGATTGTGGTCAATCCCGATCGCATCGCGGCCTTTGTCAGCGCCGTTGATCAAACAGAGACGGACTTTCACACAAGGCCGAGCTTTGCTGACGCGCGCCGGCTGGTCGGCGAGATTGCCCGCGAACAGGATGTTGTTCTGTACGAGAATGATCTACCTGATCTGCTCGAAGAAACCCGACTGCTTTAGCGGGGTTCCGGCGCTATGCCGCGGGCGAGAAAGCCTGAATTTGATCCAGGGCTTCGTGCAACTGGGTCAAGGGCGAGACGTCCTGTGCCCCGATCTTGTGCGACCAGCCTTCGGAATGAAACCGCCCCATGGCGAGTTCGCGGGCGCGGCTGACACGGCTCTTCACGGTGCCCGGCGCACAGCCCAAGACGTCGCCCGCCTCTTCATAAGTAAAGCCGGCCGCGACAACCAGCAGGAAGGCATCGCGCTGGGCGCGCTTCAGGGTCTGGATCGCCTGCAGCATGCGGGAGAGATCTGACCGAGGTTCGAAGTCGCATTCGGCCACGAGCTCACTCTCCAGCAAGGGCGAGGCCTCTGTCGAGCGCAAGCGGTCGCTGCGAATCTGGGAATAGAATTCGTTCCGCAGGATGCGAAACAGCCAACCGCGCAGAGGGCCCTTTTCAGGGTCGAATGTCTCGCGGGCCTGCCAGGCTTTCAAACAGGCATTCTGAACAATATCATCCGCCCGCACGGGGTCCCCGCAGAGCAGCCGCGCATAGGCGCGTAAATCAGGCAGAAGGTCTTGCAGTCGGTCGGAAAACATCGCGAATTCTCATGTATTCAACTCTTGATAGATTTGCTTGCCTAACACTTCGTTTCCGAAAACGACGAGAAATTGTATCTTAACAGTTTCACCTTGCGGAACGCGGGACCGAGCCGATGCAAAGGCGCGCGCCGGACGCCCGGTTAGTCTTTTGAATTAGCTGAGAATTTCCAAAACAATATGGATCTGAAACGACCTTCAAGTGTTGTTCAAACAAAACCTGCTCTTTGTGGATTTTGACTTAAAACAACTAAAAGTCGAACAAACTTTCCAAGTTATTAATACTATTTACGCTTAATTAACCAACGCCGCCGAGTTCTGGATCCGGGAAAGGGCTGATCCATGTTTGCGGTTGAGCTAGAGAACATATTACCAGAGCTTCGCGGCTTCGCGCGCATGTTGTGTCGTGATGCGGCCAGGGCCGACGATATCGTCCAGAATGCCTGCCTGAAAGCGTGGAATGCGCGCAAGTCATTCTCGCCCGAGAAAGGCAGTTTCAAAGCCTGGATGATGACGATCACGCGCAATGAATTCCTTCAGGATGCGCGCAAGAACAAGCGCATCGACTGTTATGATCCGAGCGATCTGGAAGACAGATTGGTGGCGGATTGCCAATTGTCTCATCGCGCCGAGTGTTCAGAAGCCATTCAACAAGTGTTCCGGCTGGGGCGCGAACAGCGCGACGTATTCATCCTCGTCGTCGCCATGGGTTATTCCTATGAAGAAACCGCCGAAATCTGCAAATGCTCGGTCGGCACGATCAAGAGCCGGATCAATCGCGCCCGCGGCAAGCTGCAGGCCATGCGCAATGACGATCAGATCGAAGAGATAGATCTCGACGAGTCCGAAATGCCGCTTCAGAACATTAGCGACCTGTGCGGATATGCCGAGCAGTTGGTCCAGTCTGCGGCCTGATCGGAGCGTGGCACAAGCCGCCCGGAAAAACCTCAAAAAAAATTGGAACGCTTTTGCGAGCTGAGACGTAGAGACTATGGAAACGCCCGTTTCCAAATCTCCATTTTGACTGACCCGCGCCTCGGCGCGGGTCTCTTTTTAGCGACTGCGCCAGCAGACCGGTGCCGCTCATGGCGTGACACATGTCACACCCAATCTGCGATATGTAAACTAATTTACAACCTATAGTGGTTTATACGTAGTTTCCCTCAGAGAGAGAAAAAAATACACGGGAGATTTTGGGGATGATTTCGTATCCACCGCCGAAGTTTGAAGAACAAAAATCTGAGATTCTTCAACGTTATCAAATACTCAGCGAAGATCAGTCGGCCGGCCCGCTTTGCGTCGCCGATTCCATCGCTATGGCCTTGCAGACCCCTTTCGTCATCGCCGCTTTGAACCGGCGCTATCGCCAGTGGTATATGTGTGAACATGGTCTGGACGGCTTTGGAGCAGCGGATTTGCAAACCTATTTTGCCCGCATGCACCTGTCACAGACCCGTTTCGACGTGGCAGATATTCGCGAGGAGGAATTCTTCTCAAGCAACACACAAGGCCTGCGCATTCCGAATTTCCAATCGATCGCCGGCGTTCCCTTGACCGACCCAAATGGCAAACGCTTTGGCACGCTCTGTGTTGCGGATGACAAACCGAGACAGCTGACCGAGGCAGAGCTGAATCTGCTATCCAGCTTTGGACGTCTGGTCAGCAATGATATCTGCGTCCGCAGCGCGGCCCGATATGCCGTGCGCGATCTGATCGAACTGGAGCACGAAAAGTGTGACCTGTTCGAACTCGCGACCATTGATCCGCTGACCAAAGCCCTGAACCGACGTGCCTTCATGCGCTTTTCAGAGCGCGAACTGGCGCGGTTCAAGCGCGACAATGGCCAATTGGCCACGCTGATGCTCGACATTGACCATTTTAAACAGGTCAATGACGTCCACGGCCACGCCACAGGCGACAAGGTATTGTCCAAAATGGTCTCTGTCGCGGCCAGCGTTCTGCGCCAGGAAGACCTGATTGGTCGTCTGGGCGGTGAGGAGTTCGCCATCGTCCTCGTCGATTCAGATGCGACCGCCGCCGTCCGCGTCGCCGATCGCATCCGGCAGGCCATCAAACAGGTGAAATTCCCAAGCGAGACCGGACCATTCAATGTCTCGGTGAGTATTGGCGTGTCTGAGCCATTCTATAACGAGGCCAGCATCAATGACGCTCTGGAACGCTCTGACGCTGCGCTTTATCGCGCCAAGCGCAATGGCCGTGATCGCGTCGAGATTGCGACTGAAAATGTCTCTATCCCGGACACGATCCTGCAAAGCGTTGATACCAAGCCCATAACCAATTGAGCCGGGTCTCACCCCCCTAAGCTCTCCTCAGCGTTAAAGCCTCCCGCATAAGAGAGCCGCCATCCGAAACACTCGGATGGCGGCTTTTTTTGATCGATCCGTTGACGGATCGTCTGCGCCTCGCGCCTAGAGTTCGAACAGATCCATCACGGCCACGATCCGGCGAACGGCAACCATATAGGCCGCGGTGCGCAGGTCCGGACAATCCGGATGGGCATCACGCTCTTCGCGCATCGCATTATAGGCGGCACGCATCGTGTCATCGAGGCCAGACCGGACCAGGTCAATTTCACCCGCACCGCATTCCAGCAGATCGCGCGTGGCGTGATCGACGCCGTTTGGCACCAGAGATTCGATCTGCTGCAGAAGCGCACGGCTGCGAGCTTCTTCCTGGCGTCGTTGCATGCGGCCAAACCGGATGTGAGACAGGTTCTTCGCCCACTCGAAATAAGACACCGTGACACCGCCAGCATTGGCATACAGATCCGGGATGATCGTCCGCCCCCGCTCGAGCAGGATATCATTGGCTTCGGCCGTCACCGGACCATTCGCCGCTTCGATGATGACCCGCGCCTGAATGCGGTGGGCGTTTGAATGCGTGATCACGCTTTCACACGCCGCCGGTACCAGAATATCGCAATCATATTCGAGGCCGGCATTGCTGTTTGGCGAGAAGGTGCCGCCTTCAAACGTGTCCAGAGGCTTCCCGTCATTCAGATGCGTCTTCAGCGCTTCGATATCGATGCCCTGATCGTTGAAGATGGCACCATCGCGCTCGATTACGCCGACAACCGGCGCGCCGTCTTCCTCGCTGAGGAATTTGGCGGCGTGATATCCGACATTGCCGAGGCCTTGAACAACCACGCGCTTGCCGTCCAGCGTCCCGCTGAGACCAGCGGCCTCAACATCGTCAGCATGGCGGAAGAATTCCTGCAGTGCATATTGGACGCCGCGCCCGGTGGCTTCTGTCCGGCCGGCAATGCCGCCCGCATTCAGAGGCTTACCGGTTACGCAGGCACGCGCATTGATATCGGTTGGATTCATCCGGCGATACTCGTCCGCCATCCAGGCCATCTCACGCGCGCCCGTGCCCATATCGGGTGCCGGGACGTTCTGGGATGGATTGATCAGGTCGCGCTTGATCAGTTCATACGCAAATCGGCGGGTGATCTTTTCAAGTTCATGCGGCTCCCACTCCCGTGGATCGACGATCAGGCCGCCTTTCGAGCCGCCGAATGGCGCTTCGACCAGGGCGCATTTATAGGTCATCAAGGCCGCCAGTGCTTCGACTTCATCCTTGTTGACTTCAATCGAATAGCGAATGCCGCCTTTGGCTGGCTCCATATGTTCTGAATGGACCGAGCGATAGCCTTTGAAACTGTGCAATTCACCGCGCAGGCGGACCGAGAACTGGACCTCGTACGTTGCGTTACAGTTGCGGACGGTCTGCGCCACATCCTCTGGCAAATCCAGCAGGTTGATGGCGCGGTCATACATCATGTTGACGCTATCGAGGAAGCCAACGGTTAAGGGTTTTTTGTTCTGGAAGTTCATTTCGTCCCACCTTTCCTATTATGCAGGCAGGATACAAGGTATTGTTTTAATTCATGATAATCAGAAATCAAAGTTTCGGAGAGGATCGAAATCAGATCGTAAGTTTGGTTAATGAAGGTAAACAGATTCAACACAGTTGCGAACGAACTCTTACGCCTCAGCGCTTGCCGCCGACGCGTCTCTTCAACAGGATCGGTCCTAGCACAACACGGTGAATACTAGCTTAAGTAGCTTTTTCGAATTATTCGCGCTCAGGTAGTTATCTCGTAAGAGACTGGGCCCTACTCCGCAGACTCCTGGTCTTCCAGCCAAGCTTTCAGCTTGTCACGATCCACCAGGATCAAGGCCCGTTCGGCGCGTTTGATCAGCCCCTGCTCCTCCAGCGTCTTGATCGCTTTTGAGATGCTGATCCGCGTCACAGCGAGGATCTCTGCCAGTTCAGCCTGTGTAAACTCAACTGACGGGCGGTGCCGGGTTATGGTCAAAATACGCTTGGCCAACCGAATGATAAGCGGCGCCTGCCGTTGTTCGCGCAAATAACCCAGCGCGGTCATGAAGCGCTCCGACAGATCCTTGAACAGATATTCCGCAAATAGCGCATCCTGCGAAATCAGATCATAGACGACCTTTCTTTGCAGCAAGACCACGCGCGTCTTGTCTGATGCCGCTTCGATCCGGAACGGGTTCACCACATTCAAATGCATGCCGGCATGGTGCAGAACCTGCCCCTTGGTGCGGAAAATCGCGGTGGGTTGTGGTTGTCCGTCCTGAAAATAGACCAAAGTGGCCTGACCCGAGAGGATGATCAGCAAATGCTCATCTGTTTGCGCCAGTTCCAGCAGGGTCTCGCCGGTGTCAGCTTCGAAAAACTCGCCATTCTGTTTGATTGAAGACCAGATTTCAGCCGACAGGATCTGCAATTTGTCAGAATCGACGGGTTTGACCTGGCGCATCATAATCCTAAACCAGCTTAAGCCGCCCGCAGGCCGCCCCTCTTCTGTTTCGATGCGCGGATCAAATCCGCGAACGCTGGGCGCGACTTGCCCGTCTTGATCAATTCCACTGCCGCTATTTGTTGCAGATTGCAATATTCGTCGAAAAACTGTCGAATTTCAACATCTAACACATTTGCAACGCGCGCAAGAAAGGCCGCATTCGCGCGCGTCTCGCCGGATTCGATCGATTGGCATTGCGCGACCGTCACGCCGGTCATGGCGCTCAATTGTTCGATCGAATGGGGCGACTGCAGGCGCACTGTCTTCACCCGCCGACCGATCTGCTCGTCCATATTGTGTGTCGCGTTACGCATGGCATTCCAAATCACTGCGGGCTCTGAATGCAAACTAATTTACACTGTCGGTAAATGAAAGGTTAAGAAGGTGGACAATCGATCAGTCCCAAAGGCCCAATTTGCTGTGTTCGCGGCGATGATTAGCCAAGCGATGCGCAGGCATGGCTCGAAGACTGCTGAAACGCATACTCAAAGCGGGCAAACCCGAACGGTTCGACCACGGAAGCGTGCTCGCCATCTTCCGTTCGCGTGACACATTGCATGGCATAGGCGTTCAGATTCTTGAGGCTGACGCGCGCGACGATATTGTCGGCATTACACTGAAAAGACTGTACGATTTGAACGCCATTCGTCACCGTTTGAGTTTGATGCGTAAATCCGATCGCCTGGGTCAGCGTGTCTCGACACTGTTCGGTGTGTACGAAATCCATGAAAGGTGTGGCCTGGATCCGGCCCAAACTGGTCGTACGCAGCGCATCATCGCCAAACTGGGCGGCGCCAACACAGGCGGTCAGACCCGCAATGGCCAGACTGCTGAACAAGCTGACACGAATGGAATTCATCTTGCTGCCACTTCGTTACGCGATCACGGCCCCAGCCGCATCAAGGAGGGCGCCTCAGGCGTGACGAGGGAGAGACCGCTCGCCACGCCCAAAGTGCATAGTGAGTGCGTAAGTTCCCGGTCATTGGCGGTCGGGCGTGTGGGGAATCTGACCACCTCATGGAAACACGCAAGCTTGGTGTTCACCCGATCCCGTTAACAAAATACTATCAGGGGTTGTTTTGATGCGCTGAAAACGTCCATTGCACCGGTCGATGCCTCAAAAAGTAGTAGATTTTCAACCTTATGTTGAAAACACTGGAACAAGTGATTCGAAATGGGGTCGGTACATTCATGCAAGATGCGTTTGACTTGGTCATTATCGGCAGCGGACCGGCCGGGCGCCGCGCCGCGATACAGGCCGCAAAACTCGACAAGCGCGTTCTGGTGGTCGAAAAGTCCAAGCGCGTCGGTGGCGTGTCGGTTCATTCCGGCACGATTCCGAGCAAGACCCTGCGCGAAACCGTCCTCAACCTGTCCGGCTGGCGTGAGCGCGGTTTTTACGGCCGCACTTATAAGGTCAAGAATGACATTACGGCGGATGATCTGAAACACCGCCTGTCACAGACCCTCAACCATGAAGTGGATGTGCTCGAACACCAATTCAGCCGCAATGGCGTCACCCTGATCACCGGTCATGCCCGCTTTCTGAGCCGCACAGAGATCGAGATCGAACAACCCAATGGCCATCGCGTCACCTATGGTTTCGACAAGGCGCTGATCAGTGTTGGCACCAAGCCTTATCGACCTGACACGATCCCGTTTGACGGCAAACATATTCTCGACAGCGATGAGATCCTCAATATTCCCGCCCTGCCCCGCTCGCTGACCGTGATCGGGGCCGGCGTGATCGGCATGGAATATGCGACCATATTCAGCGCACTCGATATTTCCGTCACGGTGATTGAACCGCGGGCCCATATATTGAGCTTCATCGATGATGAGCTGATCGCTGAGTTTACGCATGAATTGCGCGACCGCGGGATGAAATTGCGGCTCGGTTGTCGGGCTGAGAAAGTCTCCCGCGAAGGCGCGCATTGCCTGGTGGATCTCAGTGATGGCCGCCGCGTGAAGTCAGAAATGGTCTTGTATGCGGCCGGCCGGGTCGGGGCATCTCTGGATCTGGGGCTGGACGCGCTCGGCCTGAGCCCGGATTCCCGCGGACGGCTGAAAATCGATCCGGAGAGTTTCGAAACCGAAGTGCCGGGCATCTATGCGGCTGGCGATATTATCGGCTTTCCCAGCCTGGCCTCTACTTCGATGGAACAGGGCCGGATCGCGGTTTGCCATGCCTTCCATGTCAAGAACCCGCCAAAGCCGGAACACTTTCCGTACGGCATCTATGCTGTGCCGGAAATTTCGACGATTGGATATTCGGAGCGCGAGCTGCGCGAAAAACGCATTCCTTACGAGACCGGGGTGGCCCGGTTCAGAGAGACCTCTCGCGGGCATATTATGGGCTTGCAGCGCGGCATGCTGAAAATGCTGTTCCACCTTGAGACCCAGAAAATTCTCGGCGTCCATATTGTCGGCGAAGGGGCCACTGAACTTATTCATATCGGTCAGGCGGCCTTGGTCCTGGATGGCACTCTGACCTATTTTATCGACAATGTGTTCAACTATCCGACGCTGGCCGAGGCCTACAAGATTGCGGCGCTCGACGCCTGGAACCGGATCGCGTTGCACAAACCGAAAGCTGATGAAGAGACCGATGCCGCGGCAGGCACAGCCTTGTCAGTGGTAAACGGATAGGAGGGCAGAATGGCAAAAAGCGAAAGCATGACAGAGTCGCGACGGAGCCCGTTCACCCTGCTCGCCGTCACCGCGCTCGCCATATCGAACCTGATGGTCGGTGTGCTGCAGGGCAATACGCTACTGATCCTGGCCAGTTCGCTTCTGTCCGGCGGATTTGCCTATGTCTATGCGGTCCGGAGCGGCATGATTTCGGGCCTTCGGAGCGGCAGGTCGGAGGGCTCCGAACCGGACTCCGAGCTCGACCCTGCGGGCTCGCCTGACGCGAAGAGTCGGTTCCAGCTCTGGCTGTTTCTCGCTTTTCTCTTCGTAATGATGCCGGCCATCCTGCTTTTCTTGCAAACAGTCGAACAATAATCGCGCGAATTCGTAGGCGAGTATTTCAATTTAAGATTGAATTTACGCTCTTCTGGCTAATCTGCTGCCAGGGACGATTTCATGACCAGAAAACCTGATCCAAATGTTGATTATCAGATCGGTCAACGAATCCGCGCCGCGCGGATCGATGCATCGATGACGCAATCCGATCTCGGCCAGGCCTTGGGTTGTTCAAGCCAGCAGATCCACAAATATGAGCGCGGCAGCAACCGTGTTTCCGCGGGAACGCTGTTCGTCATTGCTCAGGCGCTGGGCCAACGGGTGGACTGGTTTTTCCTGGATGCGGCACGAGCCGTATCGCCGCAGATGAATGGCCCATACTCGCTCAATTGAATCGCGCTATCTGCATGGGTGTGCGTGGCATTGATGCCGTCATTCAGCACTAGCACGGACCTCGGGTCGATTTCTAACGTGTAGCCTGATCGATCGAGGATCCGTCGCAGTCGCGAAAAACACGGCGCGGTTGCAATCCCGGCCAAATGGATTGGCTGCCGCGCATTGCGGACAATAAACTCGGCCAGACCGGCAGACAGGACATCGCCGGAAGCCGACATGGTGAAAATCGGATCATACCGGCCAATCCTGATCCCCATGCCGCCAAACCCTGAGCCATCCCGATGATGCAGGAAGGCGATTGGCCGCTGTTCCATGCGTGCAAAACAGATCAATTCACCAATATGTGCCGAGACCTGCGAGAGACATGCTGTGTCCAGCGCAGGTGGATAATCGCTGACTACCAGAACGCACATTTACGCTGCCACATGCCGAATATCTCCTCCACGCGCACTGGATTCATCGAGAATGCCAGGCTCATCCCACGCCCCTTCCGGGCGGATCATCTGGTACGGGTCCGAATTGTAACGAATGGCTTCCGGATGCGCCGCCAGCGGGATTTCAATCTCATAATACTCGAAATCCGAGAAAAACAAACTGGGGCGGTCCTTTAACAATCGGCAATTTAGCGTCCGTGACCAGAGCGGCCAGAGACGCGCCTGGATCTGTGCGGTCATGCGCCGAAACCCTTTGCGGGCGCCAAGCTCAAAGGCGGCGGCCAGCATGACTTTTACCACATTGGTGCCGCGATAGCGGGGCTGAACACAGACCCGTTCCACTTTTCCGAAACCAGCAAACCAGCGCAGGCGCAGTGTCGCTATGGCCTGCCCATCAGCATAAGCGAGCAAGTGGGACGCGCACAGATCATTGCCATCATATTCTTCATCGAATGGGCAATCCTGCTCCGCCATGAAGGTCAGGGCGCGTAGCGCGACCATTTTCTGATAGGCATCCAGCGTGCGCACCATTTCGACTTGAAAGCGATCCACATCCTTCTGGCGCAGGGGCCGGGAGAGCCCGGATTGGCCAATTTCGCTAATCGTCAGCATTTAGGCGACTTTCTTCGATGGCGCCTGGATCGCCCCCTGCATCCACAATTTGTCGGGACCGAATCCGGCGGGCGCCCAGCCGAGACTCTCCATCGAGCGGGCGCCATCCTCGGTCGCGGCGCGGGCAAAGCATGGCACTTGAGGGAAGACCCCCATGCGAATAACGCCGGCGCCCGTCATGACGGCCTTGCGCGCCTCATAGGTGGCGCCCGCATAGATGCCGATATAACAGGCCGCGCAGAGTTCACCGACCGCTGCGATATGGGTCGGGTCCGGATTGCCGGGCGTGAACTCATTCGCTTCCAGCGCGGCCAGACCTGCCTCGGACAGCGGGACCTGAAGCACCATGCCTTCAATCGGATCGTCGCCGAACGCCCAGGCAGTGATCTTGGTGGCCTTGTGGACCCGTTCGATCGTGTCCGGATCCGCCAGCCGGTCATTGATCAGGTTTTCACCCAATGCGACGATTTCCGGAATCTCCTCGGACGTCGCGCTGCGCCATCCGAAGCTTGCCATAAGCTCGTTCATTTTGGTCAGATCAACGACAAATGGGTAGCATTCGAGAGAAATTTGCGGTGCAGACATCTGAAAAACTCCTTTTGGAGCAAGAAGCTTGCACAATTCGCACGTGTGCGATGCAGACAGAATCGAATTGGGGTAGTACAGAAATCGTATAAGAGGCGATGGATGTTTGAAAATCTGGACTGGGACAAATTAAAAGTTTTCATTGTTGTCGCTGAGCTCGGCAGCATGAATGCGGCTGCGACGCGGCTTAAAGAAACTGCGCCCACGGTTTCACGCAAGATTGACGATCTCGAGCGAACGCTGAACGCCCGGCTGCTTTACCGCTCGCCGCGCGGAGTAAGCCTGACCGATGCCGGCCGAAAAGCGCTGCGCTATGCTGAAATCATGTCCGACGCTGCAGATGGTTTGCGCAGCGACGTCCTGGATCATGACTTGCCTGCGGAAGGCCCCGTAACGCTCTGCGCCGGCGACGGCCTGGCCGCGCACTGGATTGCGCCGCACCTGCCGGATTTCCATCTGCAAAACCCGAAAATCGAGCTGCGCCTGGTCACCACAGACCGGCCCGATACCGATCTGCTCAATGACAAGGCCGACATTGCGGTCCAGTTTCAGGAACCCGGGGGGCGGCAGGATATTGTCTCGAAACGCCTTGGAATCCTGCATTATATTTTCTGGGCCTCACCGGAATATGTGCGCACGTTCGGGCACCCGACCAGCGTGTTTGACCTGCATGAGCATCGCTGCATCATCCATTCCGGCTATGTGAACCAGATGGAGCGCTGGGCGCCGAAGGCGAAACAGTTCCGCGATCTGATCGATTTCGCGCTGGTCACCAATTCCGGATCGGTGATGCTGGAAGTCTGCGCCAATGGCGGCGGCATCGCGCTGATGCCGACCTATGTCCACGATCTGCAAAAGAATCTGGTGCCGCTTAATCTGCCGGAAGTCGCGCCGATCCGGTTCTGGCTGACCTATCCGGAACGCGTGCGCCGGCTGGCGCGGGCACAGATTGTCATTGATTGGCTGCGCGGCCTGTTCAACCAGCGGCTCACCCCCTGGTTCAAACCGAATTTTGTCCATCCGCAAAGCATGGACAAGGCCCAAGCCGCGTCGGCTACGTCCGAGCTGACAACGCCACCTGTCGCATAATCCTGCAGACAAGACCTTATTCTCAACACTCTGTATTGCAGAAATTATATAACCCCCATGGTTGCTATAACATACGGACTTCGGGTCCAAGCAAGTAAAGGGAAATAATAACAGAGCTTGCAGAATGCCTGGCGACAAGGAGTCACCCAAACGGCCTGACCAATGGCGGCATGACCCGCCACTGGGGGATGCGTTGCGTGAACAGTACAAGAAAGTGCTGAATGAACCGGTGCCTGAAAAACTGAAAAAGCTCATCGAAGCTCTGAAAGAGCAGGAAAAGAAAGAGCAGGAAGACTGAATCGCCCGCTATTTCCTTGGCTGATCCGCGCCGTTCTCACCCCCGATCAAAAAAAGTCGCCTGTTACGGGAACAATTTTTCGTGATCGCGCATTCTATCTATGACGGGTGGCAATTGCCCGCACGAAGACTGCGAACAGATACGAAGGGAAACCCCATGGGGACTGATAGACTGATCGACCGCGAATTGCCGCAATGGACGAAATCCGTTCGTCGACATGCTCACTTTGCACAATCGATTGAAACCGAAGAACTCGCCGATGCGGAGCTTGAAGTTCAGTTGAACATTATTGATGCCCTCAGCGACAAGGCTGCATCCAGTCCGCTGGAAATGCTGCTCAAGCTGAAACTCTGGGAATCCTTTGTGGTGCCGGATGGCGATCACACGCTATTGCCACCAGAAGCACAGCTCATCCTGTCAGTGATCGGAGATCTGGAAGCCTTTGTGGACACGGATGGCGCTTCAATGGCCTCTTATCAGAGCGCGCCATGGGCCAAGGTCAGCTAAACGCTGACCCTGGCCAACCAGAATGCGGAATGATCGGGCCTAGCGGCCGCCGGCCAGGCGCAAGACTTCACGCACCGGACCAAGATTTGAACTCTGCCGCAGGTCGAGCAGCAAATTCATGCAATCATTGAATTCACTGGATTCCTTGGTGTCGGCCTCGCCAATCTTGTCAACGACCTCTTCGTCAAAGAACCAGCTTATGTGCAAGCCAAGCACTTTTGAAATTTCATAAAGCGTTCCCGCCGAAACGCGATTGACGCCCTTTTCATATTTCTGGACCTGTTGAAAGGTCAGCCCGATCAGGTCGCCCAATTGTCCTTGGGTGAGTTTGGCGTCGCGGCGGGCTTGCCGAATGCGACGACCAACTTGATGGTCCACGTGGGACGGTGTCTTGGCGCTCATTTGTATCTCCATGCATTCCGGTGGCGCGTTATAATTGAATTTACCACTCTTCGCGCGGAGATAGTATGTGAAACATTATGAAGAGAACGTAAACTGGTTTACGCTCATGGCGGATTCTGCAGCATTGATTGCGAATGGATCGACTTTCGCAACTCATTTTGCACCGCTTCTGCCTGCTCGTTAAGCAGCTCGATCTGGCGAATCAGGGCCTCTTTTCGGTGTTGCACATATTTCAGATAGCCATTCGCGACGCTGATCTGGTCAAATCCATCTGTCCTTGCATCCATCGCCGCGACTTCGGCTGCCAGATCGGCGAGTTTTTGCTCCAATCCGCGCTTCTCGCCGAGAATTTCCGCCAGGCGACTTTCCTGAGCTTTCTGCTTTATATTCAGCAGCTTGGGGATGTTTGGATCAATCTCACTCATCGCGCGGCCTCAAATGCTGGCGGACCCGGTCAACATACTGGATCGCGGCAGCGACGGCGGCAAAATGCTCTTGCTTGATCTCTTCATCAATCTCGACCAGGCGATAAAGTGACCGCGCCGTTGGTGGGTCGCGATAGATCGGGACATAATTCGCCTGCGCCACTTCGCGGATCTTGGCGGCCAGGTGATCGACGCCTTTGGCGACACAGATCGGCGCCTTGTCGCCTTCCGGATCCCATTTCAGGGCGACCGCATAGTGTTCCGGGTTAACCAGAATGACCGTGGCGGTTTCGACATTCTTCAACATGTCGCCGCGCGTAATCTGCGTCCCGCGTTCGCGGCGCTGTTGTTTCAGCTGCGGATCGCCTTCATTCTGTTTCATCTCTTTCTTGACGTCTTCGCGCGTCATTTTCAGCCGCTGCGCATGCAAATAGCGTTGAAGTGGGACGTCGAGCAAAGCCAGCGCGATCTGAAACGCCGCGAAGTAAAGGATCAGCTTGAGGATTTGCGTCAGTGTGAACTCTGCCAGCTGGCCGCGTCCCATGGCGCTGGCGCCGTAATATTCATTGGCGAAGAAAACCATGAAATAGGCGGCGATCAGACCCGCGAAAATCATCTTTGCGGCATCCTTCAGGAAATCCAGCAGGCCCTTGGCGCCATACTTGTTCTTGATGTTCTCAACCGGGTTGATCTTCTTCATCTCCGGTTTGATTTTCTTGGTCGAAAAGGCGATGGCCTGCTGCAGGATCAGAACCAGAATGACGGACGCGGCCAGCACCGCGAAAAGCGGCGCCAATGACATCATCAGATCGGTCAGAACCTTTTGCGTCTGCGATCCCTGATCATTGAAAATGTCAGCGGCATAGCGATCAGCATGATAGAACATGCTGGTAAAGCCGTCGCTCATCGCTCTGGAACTGATGGTCAGGAAGACCAAGATGCCGAGCCCGATGCCAATGATCAGTCCGGCGGCATTGGCCTCCTTGGATATCGGAACATCGCCATCCTCTCGCGCCTGTCGCAGGCGCTCATCGGTGGCTTCAAATTCCTTTTCACCGGACTGGTCCTGTTCTTCAGCCATACGCTATAGCCACACAATCAAGCGGCTGATCTGATCCTGCCAGACCATCAGCATGGCGCCGATCGAAACCGCGAGCAGGAACAGGCCAGCGCCGACCAGGAAAGGCGCGCCGACAAAGGCGACCATCATTTGCGGCATCGCCTTGTTGATGAAGCCAAGACAGACATTGTAGAGCAGGTTCATCGCCACAAACGGCCAAGCCAGCAGAATGGCAAAGGCAAAGGCAGCATAGATGCTGTCAAACAGGAAGGCCTGCGCGACCCAAGAGTTTGCACCGACCGGGATGGTCTCATACAGTCCGATCCAGCTGGAAATGACCTCGACATGAAAATTCATCGAAAAGAGCAAGGCCGCGCCGGCCATTGAGAGCAGGTTTGCCGTTGCTGTCTGGGACTCATTCTCGAGCGCGACGCCGAGCGGCTGGGCCAGACCAATGCCCTGCGCGATGACGCTGCCAGCAATGTTAAGGGTCCAGATGATGACGCGCAGGCCGATGCCTAGGAACAGGCTCAAGAGCAGTTCCGTGATTACGACCACGCCGAGATCTGTCAGGCTTTCGGGCAGCACATAATTGGTGATGCCCAGACCTGAAATCGCGGCGGACAATCCGAGCAGGACATAGACGCGCACCTGGGCCGGGATCATCTGCTCGCCAATCCCCGGCAGCAGAGCAATCACAAAAGACAGACGCGCCACGGTCAGGATGAACTGGGCCACCCAGTAGGACAGATCCGGGCCCAGCAGATCGATGAAGGGGATCATACAATGCCTACGATTTGCGGCTTGCTGCTGGAGCGAATTTCCTCATAGGCGAGCACCGCATTGCGAATGCCCTTGCTGGCCAGAACTGTCTGCAGGAACCGGCGGCGTTTGGACGAAGTCGCCACGGAGGCGACCACGCCTTTTTGGGCGGTCTCGTTCAGCTTCTCCTGAATGCCGGTCAGCAGTTCGCTGAACAATTCAGGCGGCAAGGCGATGTCGGTCGCGCCAGCCTCCGACTTGATTTCATGCTCGGCAAATTTCTGTTCCCAACTGGTCGACAACTGAACCAGAGGCAGACGTCCATCATCATCCTGCAACTTGTTGAGGATCTGGAAGGACAGGCGCTGACGCACCAGTTCGATCATCTGGGTCTGATTGGCGCCCTGTCCCTTGGCCTCGCCCACGGTCTCCAGGATCAGGAAGATATTGCGGATCGAAACCCGCTCTTCCAGCAAGGATCGAAGCACTGCCAACAGGGTTTCCGGCGGCACCTTGGTCGGGATGTATTCATCCAGCAGACGTTTATTGCTGGCGCCGCGTTCTTCATCCGAAACCGTGGTCAGCGCATCGAGGGTCTGGATCATCACCATTCGGGTAAAGATCAGCGAGAAATTGGCCTGGATCAGTTCCAGCATATGCGTCGCCAGGACTTCGATCGGTTCGATAACCGGCGCACCGGACGCAACCAGTTCCTGTTTCTTGGTCGTCGGCAGCCAGCGGGCCGCGGCCTTGTAGACGGGCTCCTTGACCCGCTCGCCTTGCAGATGCGGCAACTGATCTTCTTCGATCAGCGCCAGCAGGGATCCGGGACGAAGCAAGCCATTATCGACCGGCACGCCCTGAATCTTCAGCTGATAAGTGTTTCGCTCCAGTGTCGGATTATCGGTCATCCGGATCGATGGCAGGACGAAGCCATACTCCTCGGCAATGTAACGCCGAATTTTCTCGATCCGCGACTCGATCCCCGCCTCGCCTTGAAGAACCGTGGTGACCAGGTCTGGCGCGACTTCCAGATGGATCTCGTCCGAGTGAATGGAATCGGCGATCTGATTGACATTAGCAGTTGGCTGCTCTTCGACGGCTTCAGGTTTGGCCGCCATCTCTTGTTGCTGTTTGCGGAGGAAGTAGGCCGTCACGCCAAAACCAATCGCGGCCATCATGAAAGGCAGGAAAGGCAGGCCCGGGAACAGGGCGAAGACGGCAAGCAGACCTGCGACGATCATAAGCGACGTGGCATTGCCGCCCAGCTGCTTGCCGAGCGCTTCATCAATCGCGCCATCATCCTTGCCCTTGGACAGCAGCAAGGCGGCGGAGACAGAGACGATGACCGCCGGGATCTGGGACACCAGGCCGTCACCAACGGTCAGGATCGAGTAATTGGCGAGCGCCTCATTCAGTGTGAGGCCATGCGCGGCGAGGCCGAAGCCAATCCCCGCCAGCAGATTGAGCGCGGTGATTAACAGGCCGGCAATCGCATCGCCTTTTACGAACTTGGACGCACCATCGAGTGAGCCCAGGAAGGCTGCTTCTTCCTGTTCCTTGGCGCGTCTTTGCTTGGCTTCTTCATGACTGATCGCACCGACGGCGAGGTCAGAGTCGATGGCCAGCTGTTTGCCGGGCATGGCGTCGAGGGCAAAGCGAGCGCCGACTTCCGCCATTCGGCCTGCGCCTTTGGTGATGACCATGAAATTGACGATGATCAGCACGCCAAACACAACCAGGCCAACAAACAGATTGCCGCCCATGATGAACATGGCAAAGCCTTCAATCACGCCGCCCGCCGCGCTGGTGCCCGTATGACCTTCGGAAATGATCAGCTTGGTCGACGAGACATTGAGCGCCAGGCGCAGAATGAGCGAGGCCAGCAGCACGCTTGGGAAGGAGGAGAAATCCAGCGGCTTTTCAATAAAGATCGAGGTCGTGAAAATCAGGATCGCAAAGGCGAAGGACGCGGTCAGCCCGAGATCCAGCACCCAGGCTGGCACCGGCAGTACCATGACCAGAATAACCAGCATAAGCCCAATCGCGAGCAGTGCGGTGGGCTTGGAGAGGTCGAGCAATTTGGTTTCGGTCATGCGCCCCTCATCCTGAAATCATCGGCAGAATGAAATTGTTGAACAGGTCGAGCGCGACCCGCGTCATATAGCCAATGGTGAGAAAGAAGACCGCCACAACAGCGACGATTTTCGGCACGAAGGTCAGCGTCATTTCCTGCACCGAGGTCAGCGCCTGAACCAAGCCAATGACAAAGCCCAAAACCAGGGACACGCCGAGGATCGGCAAGCCCATCATCACGCCCGCCCATAGCGAGGCGCGCAGCACTTCGAAGATTTCAGATTCGCCCATCGTCCCCGGCTCCGTTCTAGACCGGCATTCGCAATAATTCCTGATACGCTTCAACGACCTTGTCGCGGATCGTCACGGCCGTATCGAGCACCATTTCTGCGTTCGCCAACGCCTCGACCATGGCGTGCGGATCGGCGCCGCTGACCGCTGTATCGATGGCCGCTTGTTCGGCTTGCTGTACGGCCTGCTTGAATTCAGAGACGCCCTTTGCGACCGGGTTCTCGTCTTGCGCCGGCTTGGCTGGCGTCGAGGCCGGCGTGGTAATTTTCGCGGGGTTAATCGAGTTATACGCCCCAAACCCGAAATTGGTCACGATAAGCCTCCTTAACGACGCAGCACGTCAAGCAGCGAAGAGTACATGCTCCGCGCTTGCTGGAATGAATTGAGATTGGCCTCATAGGACCGGTTGGCTTCCCGCAGGTCGGCCATTTCCGTCACCAGAGAGACATTGGACAGGGTGATATAGCCTTCCGCATTCGCCATTGGGTGAGACGGATTGAATTCGGCCTCGCCTGGCGTTTGATCGAGCGATGTCCGCAAGGCGCCGAACGAGACCTCGGAATTGATCCGCGGCTCTGTCATCAGGATTTTGCGCTGATAGCCGGGCGTGTCGACATTCGACACGTTTTCTGCCGTCACCGTAATGCGCTGCGAATTCGTGCGCATGCCGGAGACCGCCTGCATCATGGAGAATTCAAAGGGATTCATCTGGCCGCCTCCTAATTCCTATGCCCGAGCGCCAGCTTCATCATGTCCAGCGACTTGGTGTAGACCGTCATCGCCATTTGATGCTTGCCGACCGCTTCAGCGGATTTGAAGACTTCCTGCTCAATGCTCACCGTATTGCCATTTGGCGAAGCCGCAGACAGGCTGAACCCGTGTTCGAACGGTTGATCGAAGTCGATCTTTTCGACCGTCGGCCCGGTCCGCTGCATGAAGTCGGAAAAGGATTCGAGCTCCACCGCTTTATAGCCAGGCTCATTGGCGCGAGAGAGATTTTCCGCGCTGACCCTCTGGGATTCCGCCGCATGACGCGCCATCGCCCCATAGATCTGAAACAGAGACATGTCCGACAGCATGCGCAAATCCCTTAAGGTTAATGTTTCACAAAATTTGCGACTATAAGTTGAAGAAAGGATTAATGAGTACCCTGGGTTTAATTAACCATTCAGGCTCAATTCCTCGCTTTCTCACCAAAGGCTTAACAGGGTCGCAAACGCAATTCAGCCGCGCGCCCAATTGGGAACGCGCGGCTGAACCATGGTCATCAGGCTGCCAGGGCCGCGGGCGCTTCTTCACCCAGCAGCTGGCTCTCCAGTTTGATGATCCGCTTGAGATAGCAGAGCGCAGAATAATAAGACCCGCGCCGGATCATTTCCTGCAGCACCGGGATCATGTCGCGATCGGCTGGCGCGAACGCATTGGCGAGATCGGAGCACGCCTCTTCCAGCGCTGGCAGAGTCTCTTCCGGATCGAGATCGCGGGTGATCAGCAACTGGACGGTGTAATAGACCCGTTTGACCGGCGTATTCACGTCGCTGGGCTTCAGCGCGTCGCGGCTGCGCAGCACCATGACATCAGGGCCTGGCACACGAATGCCGCCCGGCTTGTCACCATTTTCGAGAACTGTGCCGTTGATATAGAAGCGCTCAGATGGCGCCAGCTTGAGCATTAATCCGGACATTCCTAGTCCCTCCTAGTTCACACTAAAGATTAATCTGAGTTGGGTGCTGAGCGCCCGGAGACCGGGCGCTCAACGTTTGAGTCTTACTGGAACAGAGCCAGCAGTGATTGCGGTGAGGCGTTGGCAATGGACAGCGCCTGCGTGCCCAGCTGTTGCTGTACCTGCAGGGCCTGTAGCCGCGCCGATGCTGCTTCGAGGTCCGCATCGACCAACGTACCAATCCCGGACGTCAGGGCATCCGAAAGCTGGGTGACGAATTCCGACTGGGACTCGATCCGCCCCTGATCGGAACCAAAGGCGGCTGCAGCAGAGATGGAGTTGCCGAGCAGCGTCTCGATATTCTCGAGCGCGGCGGCCGCATTGGCTGCTGTCGAGACATCAATCTGGTCGAGCCCGAACAGACCGCCCGAAGCCGATCCTTCGCCATCATTACCGACAATGGTCAGCGCCTGAGTGCCAGTCGCGTCATCGACGGCGAGGCTCCAGACTTCTGTCGCACTATCGAACTGAACCTGCGCCATGACGCCGTCAATTCGGGCTGAGTCGATGGCGGTTTTCAGACCCCTAACAACATCTGCTGCGGTTTCATCCTTGCCAGCGACATAAGTGAAGCTGTCGGCGCCGAGCGTGACGCGGAAGCCCCGACCTTCATCGATGGCTGCCGTGTTGGAGAAAGAAATACTGGTCGCCCGCTGCGCCAGGGTTTGCGTTCCGTTGACATCGGTCGCGCCCGTGCCGTCATTGGTCTCCGCCAGGAAGCTGGCTGGCGTGGCCGACGTCGCTGATGCCGTGATCGAAGAGAACGAATTCTCATTGCGCAGGATCAGCTTGTCCGGTGTGCCCGTATCGACAGTCAGCCCCTCAATGCCTAACGCATTGATCTGGGATGCAAATCCAGCCTGAATTTCAGCCGTTGTCGCATCTGCGTCGGATGTGTACGACAATTGAGTGCCATTCACGGTGAAGGAATAGGAGGCACTATTGTCAGCCGTGATATCGAACTGAAGCGCCTTACCCGCGGTTGCATCTGTGGTTCCACTATTCGTGGCGCCGCCGTCGACGGTCGCATAAGCGGCAGAGTCCGCATTGTTGATCGCCGTCCCGAATGTACCGGCCTCGGTTGTCAGATCCTGTCGGCTGACATCAATGTTCGAGGTCGCCACCGTACCGTCCGCCTGACGGTCAAGCGAGGCCAGGAAGGTGACATCATCGGTTCCCTTTACCAGGTTCACGCCATTAAACTGAGCGGCGTTCACGGTGGTGCTGATCTGATCGCGTTTGGCGTCAATATCAGCCTGGATGCGAGCGCGGTCATCCGCGTTCAAATCATCCTGCGCAGAGACGATGAGTTCTTTCATCTCCTGGATCAGAGAGGTCGCAGACTCAGCCGCGTTTCGCGCAACGCCGACGGTCGCCGACCCCTTGTTCAGTGAGTTGCTGATCTGCTTGAAGCTCTCAACATCCGTCGACATGACGGTTGAAATCGCCCACAGCGCCGCATTGTCGCGGGCATTGGCAACCGATTTGCCGGTTGAAATTTCCGCCTGTACGGAGGCGAGATCCTTATTGATGCTGCGCAGGGTTTCCAGCGCCACCATCGCACTCGTGTTGGTAAGAAGTGTGTTATTCATGGTTGCATATCCTATGCTAGTAGAGCCCGGTCCTGAGCTTTCGCTGCGATGTTAGATCCACGCCTTTTCTGAGTTGATGAGAGTTGGTTTGAGTTCGGCCGCACGGCCAGCGAGTTGAGCCACGACGCTGCGCGGTGACTGTTCTGAGGACGCCGGAACCGGCGCCAGGTGATTCGGAAAATTAGCGATTGATTCGGAATTGCAGCGCGGTGCCAGTGTCCCGTTGACGCGTCTTTCCGCGTACGCGGCATCACGCGAAACCCCGGCCAGTACTGGCCATCTGGCAGCATCTCTATGCTTGAGACAAAGCCGCGAACGCATCTACAAATCCCCTATGGTTAACCATTTCGCAAAATTTGCGACCATAAGTTGAATAAAGGATTAATGATTACCCTAGGTTTATTAAACTTCTGACGATGACCCACCCGCTCACCTCTCCGTTCCGCCTATGGGGCGCTGTGACAGAGATTCTGCCTGGCATGATCATGGTGGCCGGGGTTGGTCATGCCGTCGGGATTGGCGATAGCGTCGTGATTGAGAAACCGGGCCAGTCACTGATCGGCGAGGTCATGTCAGTGACCGATACGCTGGTAAAGGTCCTGATGTTCAGCTCCACCGATGCGGCAAGGATTGGCGACCGGGCCTATTTTTCACCCCAGGATCAGGTTGAAATTGGTGATCATTGGCTCGGCGCCCTGGTCAACTATCGCGGTGACATTCAATCGCGCAAAGTGCCGCCAGGCGCGTCGGGGACAAGGGTGAGCGTGCCCTTGCAACGCCCGGCCCTGGCGCCAGCCCTGCGCAAGCCGCTGGGCACGCGTCTATCGACCGGACTGAATGTGACCGACACGCTGCTGCCAATCTGTCATGGTCAGCGGATCGGCCTGTTCGCCGGCTCCGGCGTCGGCAAATCAACCTTGCTGGGGCGGCTGGCCGGTCGGATGAGCGCTGATCGCATTGTCATCGCCCTGATTGGTGAACGCAGCCGCGAAGTGCAGGAATTTATCGATGAAGTCCTGCCGGCTGACGTCCTGCCAAAAACCACAATCGTGGCGGCTACTGCAAGTGAGCCGCCGGGCGCCAAGAAACGCGCCGCCTTCTGCGCCATGGCGGCGGCCGAGTATTATCGCGATCAGGGCCACTCTGTCCTGTTCCTGTTCGACTCGCTGACACGGTTTGCCGAGGCACACCGCGAAACCGCCCTGCTGGCGGGAGAAACGCCGGCGCTCAACGCCTTCCCCCCATCGACGGTGCGCGTGGTCTCGGAACTGGCGGAACGGACGGGCCCGGGCAGCAAGACCAGCGGCGACATCACTGCGATCTTCTCTGTCCTGGTTGCCGGCTCGGACTTCGATGAGCCCGTCGCCGACATGGTGCGCGGCATTCTCGATGGGCATATCGTCCTTTCACGGCAGATCGCCGAGCGCGGACGCTATCCCGCCATCGATGTGCTGCGCAGTGTCTCGCGCAGTTTGCCGAAAGCCGCGACCGATCAGCAGAACCAGAGTCTGCAACTGTTCCGTTCACTGATGATGACGTATGACGAGATCGCGCCCATGGTCCGCGCGGGCCTCTACGAGTTTGGCAAGGACCCCGCCGCGGACATGGCTTATACCCTGTTTCCGGAGCTCGATCGATATCTGACCGAGAATAGCGACGGTATCTCAACCGCCTTCGATTATCTGGATGGTTTGCTACAGCCGGCGCGCGATCTGTCCCCTAAACAGACCGAGTCAGCGCCCTTAGAGTCCGCTTAAAAACAGGTTCTGACTGGCAATCGAGCCAAACCCGGCCGCGGCATTGCCGAGCAGGACCAGAGCCGTCGAGGCAGAACTGGTCGCACTCAGATTTTGATTGATCCCGGCGAGGATCTGATAGCGCTGCAAGACTTGCTCTACCACTTCTGGCGATTTCAGATCCTGAACCGAATTGATGCCGAACTGGCTTTTCAAACGGTCGTCGAGAAACTCGGCCTGCCGGTCAACGTCCAGCTGGCTGATATCGGCCGGAATGCCCAGCGCGGTTTCGAGGACCGTCCGGATCGGCGTGCTGCCAAGCAGCTTGAACAAGACCGCTTCATCAGTCGACCCTTCGGTGACGAGTTCGCCAATGCCATCCTGATAGTTCAGGCTGAGGCGCATCGTATCATCTTGCTGGCCAACGGCGAGTTCGAAGGACTCTGCCGCATAGCGCGCTGCAATCGTATCAATCTCGGAGGTAATCAGGTTGATTTGACCATTGGCGGGTTCGAGCGCTTCAGCGAAACTGGTATATTGAGGATTATTGAGGCGCTGCAGGAATGTGCTGTCCGGTTCCTGCACCTGTTCGAGAATGTTGCGAATATAGCCGGTCTTCCATTCCTCGCCATTCAGACCAAACGCGGTCAGCGAAATCCGCCGCAATCGTGGATCTGTGACGAAATCCTCGACAGAAATAGGCTGCGCGAACTTTTCCTTGAAATAGTCAATGTCGCGCTGGATTTGCGGCGACGCGCTATAGGTCTCCAGCTGCTTGTCATAGGTTTCCTGCAGGAAATTCCATCCTGCAAAACCTGAAAGGGGAAGGACCGGCTGAAACGTCATCTAGGCCGCCATTGCATCCGAAGGCTCATCGCCGAGCAACTGACTTTCCAGCTCGATTATCTGTTTCATGTAGCACAAGGCCGAATAGTAGTTTCCGCGCCGTATCATTTCCTGAAGAAGCGGGATCATTTCCGGGTTTACCGGCTCAAAGGCATTGCCCAAATCTTCACAGGCGCGGTGGATCGCGGGGAGCGTTTCTGCCTCTTCGAGATCGCGCGTGATCAAAAGCTGGATGGCGTAATAAACTTGTTTGACCGGCGTGTTCACGTCGCTCGGTTTCAGCGCATCGCGGCAGCGCAGCACCATAACGTCTGGCCCCGGCACCCGGATCCGGCCCGGCTTGTCGCCATTTTCCAAAAGCGTTCCATTGATGAAAAAGCGCTCTCCGGGAGCGAGCTTCAACATTAATCCGGACATTCCTTGTCCCTCCTGATTCCTCTAACCCTGCTCTGCGTTTGCGAGTCCCTTGATGATGGACTCATTGATATCAATCAGATCGGGAAGCTCATCTGCGCCAGCCAGGATCTTGGTGCTGGAGCGACGAACGAAGACGGACAGTTCCAGCAGCGATTTGCGCAGGCCGGCGTCCAGTCCATTATCGGGATTCATCAGATCCGAGGCCAGGAGGGTCCACAGATCGAGGTTGCGATTGATCGCGTTCGCCCATTTGGCGGGATCGCTCTGTTTCAGGTCTTGCGCTTCGATCATCGCATCGGTGATTTGCCGGAACAGGGCACGTTCGATGGATCGGCTATCAGCGGTTCGGTTGCGAACTTCGCCATACGCTTTCTGAGCTAGAGCCTGCAATCAATCCTCCTAGAGTATTATAAGATGTCCGGAGCGTTCAAGGAACGCTCCGGACGATTTGTTATTATCTAAACAGAGCCAACAGTGACTGTGGTCCCTGGTTGGCGATAGACAGCGCCTGAGTGCCGAGCTGCTGCTGAACCTGCAGAGCCTGCAAGCGGGCAGAAGCCGATTCCAGGTCAGCATCGACCAGCGTACCGATGCCGGACTTCAGAGCGTCAGACAGCGTCGTCACGAACTCAGACTGAGATTCGATCCGGCTCTGGTCAGAACCGAAAGAAGCCGCAGCAGAGATCGCGTTGCCCAGAAGAGTCTCGATATTGTCGAGAGCGTCCAGGGCGTCGGCAGCGGTGGACACGTCAATCTGATCAAGACCGAACAGACCACCGGATGCTGTACCTGCACCGTCATTGGCGACGATAGACAGAGCCTGAGCACCCGTGCCTTCATCGATGGCAAGGTTCCAGACATCATTGGTCGCGTCATACTGAACCTGAGCGGACACGCCATCAACGCCAGCCGCGTCAATCGCTGTTTTGAGACCACGAGCCACGTCACCAGCCGTCTCGCCAGCACCCGCAACATAAGTGAAGCTGTCGCTGCCCAGAGTGACGCGGAAGCCGCGGCCTTCAGATACAGCAGCTGTGCCAGAGAAGGTCACGCTGGTCGCGCGCTGAGCCAGGGTTTGTGTACCATTGACGTCAGACGCGGCCGTGCCGTCATTTGTCGTCGCAACGAAGCTTGCTGGTGTCGCAGACGTCGCAGACGCAGTGATCTCCGCGAACGAGTTTTCGTTACGCAGGATGATCTGGTTGGCCGTGCCTGTGTCAACGGTCAAGCCTTCAATGCCGAGGGCGTTGATCTGAGACGCGAAGCCAGCCTGGATCTCAGCCGTCGTAGCGTCGGCATCAGATGTATAAGACAGCTGCGTGCCGTTTACCGTGAACGTGTAAGCTGAGCTGTTGTCAGCGGCGATTGTGAAAACCAGTTCTTTACCAGTCGTAGCGTCAGTGGTGCCGCTATTTGTGGCTCCGCCATCAACTGTCGCGAACGCAGCAGAGTCAGCATTGTTCAACGCGGTACCGAAATTACCAGCAGATGTACTGAGGTCCTGACGGCTAACGCTGAGATTAGACGTAGAAACCGTACCATCAGACTGACGGTCCAGAGAGGCCAGGAAGCTGACAGCGTCCGTCCCCTGAACCAGGTTCACACCGTTAAACTGAGCAGCGCTGACAATGTTCGTGATCTGGTCACGCTTGGCCGCAATATCGGTCTGGATCTTGGCGCGGTCGTCCGCGTTCAGATCGTCCTGAGCCGAAACGACCAGCGTTTTCATGTCCTGGATCAGGTCAGCAACTTGCTCGGACGCAGCCCGGGCAACACCGACGGTCGCAGAACCTTTGTTCAGCGAGTCGCTGATCTGCTTGAAGCTTTCAACGTCCGTAGACATGACCGTTGAAATCGCCCAGATCGCGGCATTGTCTTTCGCGTTCGAGACTTCCTTACCGGTTGAAATTTGAGCTTGAACCGTAGCGAGATCCTTGTTGATCCCGCGCAGGGTTTCCAGCGCCACCATCGCGCTGTTATTTGTCAAAAGAGTATTCATGGATGAATTTCCTGATTTTTGATTTAGCCTCGTGAGAGGCACTTGTTTGGCGTCATCCTGACAGCTCTATTCCTAATAACCACTCTGGGTTGTATTATGCTGTTTACTATTCTTAGGTGAAAAAAGATTTAACTGTACTAAGCCTTGCTTTCGTAACGACCACGGGCTCCGGAGAACTGCACGCGGGCTCCGTTTTGATTGTACGATCCGACATTCGCATCTGACTGTAACCGGTCGATCCGTTGCAGCGCCCGGGACAGGCCATGGCGCATCGCCTGTAAATGCTGATCATGCTCAATCGCTGTTGCCTGCAGACGTCGCACGCGGCTGATCAAATCTTCGGACTGACCGCGCAAGGCGCCAGTCTCGATCGCATTGGCCAGCGCTCCGAGGTGCTCTGCCTTGACCGATGCCAGCGCGCCAATTTCAGCGATCTGGCCGCGAATAATATGTTCAGCTTCCTGCTCAAAGGTCTGCTCAACCGCATCCAGGCAGACTTCAAGATTGAGACTATTCATGATCTTTCACCTCTTTGCTGCCGCTCGCCTGAGGCGCTGTCGGCAATTCCTTGTCGAGCAATCCAAGCGGATGCTGTTTGGCAATGTCCTCGGCGATGGCTTCGACAAAGTATCGCGCGAACATCGAGGCCCCTTCGCCACCACCAAGGGTCAGCGCATCTTCCAGCCCGGTATGGGTCAGCAATTCTGCCCAGAGCAATTGTTCGAACCGGACTTTTGATTCATCGCTGAGTTCGGCCGCGGGTTGTTGCGCGTTGGCAGCGGGCGCCGCAGTCTGGGCCACGGACAAAGGTGAAGTGGGGAGCATCCTGCGCCTCCTGAGAAGTTAATCGAGACTAAACTTTAAGTTGTTAATTCACTCTTTACGCCCTGCTGCTGTATTGGCGTTATGTAACAACGAGACCAAAATGAACGCAGGACTGCTAGGAGAGCATCTGGCGTCGCCGAGGACGGCAACAAAGACGCACCAGAGCACAGCCCTCGACACCCCCGCCGCTTCCAGTGGCGATCCCTCGGACCAGAATGGCTTCGCCACTTTCGTGGCGCGTGATGCAGAGCCGTCTGACGCGGCCGCCGCAAATCGCGACGCCGAAACACCGCCCACACCAAACCCTGAAACCGCGACCGAAAGCGCCCTCGCCGCCCTGAGCGTAGAGGCAGAGGCCCCGACCGCGACGCGCAGCCTGGATATCGATCTGGAAACGGCAAAGACCGAAACAGCCAGTCCGGTGAGCGCGCCAGCGGCGGCTGAACTGGACGCCCCGACCGCAACGCTCGACACCGATAGTGTCACCGCGCCGGCGCGCGAGGTCGGGAATAGTGCCAGGATTGAAGACACAGCCGAGGGCGACGTCCTGACCCGCGAGCCGCGCCTGCAAGCCAATGATGACGGGATCGTGGCCCCAAATGCGGAAGCGCGCGCGGTGAAACCTTCTGAAGGCGCGGATCAGCTGATCACCCAGGTCTCGACCCAAGCTGGCGATGATGCCGACCCCAAACTGGCCATTGAGCCAGACGCCCGGGCGAAGACCGATCTCACGCGCGCTGAAGCGGACCTGCCAAGAGCGTCTGCTGCGCCTGCCGCATCAGACATTGCGGCGACGGCCCAGTCTGAAACGCGGCAGGCTTTGTCTTCTGACGCCACATCGCTTGACCGCACAGGCCTAGGCGGCGTTCCGCGAGAGATTCCGGTGGCAGCGGCGGAGCCGGTCATCACTATCGGTCCTGCCACCACAGTCAGCACGACAGCAACCGTTACGACGGGTCTGACGCCAACGGCGCCCTCAATCCCACTGGCCACGCCAAACGAGATTACCGGGATCATTCTGAACGCGATCAATAATGGCATCGATCCGCAGGAGCAGCTGGTCGTCCAGCTCGACCCGCCTGAGCTGGGCCGCGTGATGATCGATTTCAAGTTTGACGCCCAGGGCCTGCAGCAGGTTGTGGTGACGACAGAAAACCCGGAAGCCCTGAAGCGTATGCGGGAACTTCATTTCGAACTGACCCAGGCCTTGCGAGAGCACGGCTTGTCCGAACAGAACATGTCCTTCCGCCAGCAAGCCGAGGGACAGTCCCAGGATGCCTGGTCATCGTCCGATCCGGACGGCCGGGAAATGCAGTTAACCGCGGCGGAGGAACGCCGTGCCTCACTGTCAGCCACGCCCCCTGCACCCCGCGTGCAGCCCAGGGACCGGCTCGACCTGTTGCTTTAGGAGTAAGCCATGAGTGAGATTAATCCGGCCACAACGCCCGGGACCACAACCACCGGGTCGACCTCGGCAGTGAGCGACTCGACGATCAGCGAGGACTTTGACACATTCCTGCAATTGCTGACCGCGCAGATCCGCAACCAGGACCCGCTGGCGCCGCTGGATTCGACTCAGTTTGTTGAACAATTGGCGACCTTCTCGTCCCTCGAGCAACAAGTTGAAACCAACCAGACGCTGGAGAATATCGCCACCATGATTGGCGATCTCCATTCGGCTCTCGCTACGGAATGGCTGGGTCAGGACGTCGCCGTGTCGGCCAAACATGTCGCCTATGAAGGCGAACCGGTCGAATTCGAGATCAATCCGGCCTTCGATTACAATGAAGCTGTTCTGACGGTGACGGATACTAATAATCAGGTGGTCTGGCAGGAAAGCCTCGATACCGCGAATCAACGCCACAGCTGGAATGGTTCAGTGCTTGATTCTTCGACGCCCGCCAGTAACGGCGTTTATGAGTTTCGGGTCGACCTGTTCTCAAACGGACAGCCCGTCGCCACAACCCAGGCTGAAATTATCAGCAAGGTAACGACACTGGCGAATGAGAATGGTCAGCTGAAACTGGGCACGAATAATTATCTCACAACCGATCTGAATGGTGTGCGCAAACTGTCAGAGTAAATCTCAAGCTTGATTTAGCTATAGATCCTGTTTCGCAACATCGACGATCAGGACGTTCTTGATTCCATCATCGATCGCATCCTTGAGATTCATCAGGATCAAGGCGCGAATGGTCTCGTAATTATTGACATCGGTCACATCGACCAGGGTCCGGCCATCATTGCTTAGCTCGATCAGCGTCGTCATGATATTATCGCGCAGCTTCGGCTCCTCGGAGAACAAGGCCTCTGCCGTTGAGTCATCGGTCTCGAGACTGATATGCAAGATGACCAGGCTTTTGACCTGCCCGCCCCGCATGATCGGTACAACAAATTCGCGGCTGAACTTGTAATAGGCGCTATCGCCGGAGCTGCCGCCGGAATCGTATTTGTCCCCGCCCTTGGCGGCTTTCTTGTCTCCGCCATAATCGCCGGATCCATACGCCTCATCGCCGCCCGCTTCCTTGTCCGCCGGTTCTGCCGCCACCTCGGTCGGCGATTTCAGGACCACGCCGGCAAAGCTGCCCAGGGCAACAAAGATGACGGCGACGACACTGGTAATAACGAGCTTCATGACACTCTCCCTAGAAAGGCAGTACTTTTTCGAGGACTTTCGGTACCAGGCCGCGCTTGATGCCGGCCTGGGTTTCGCCCTGGCTGAGATAGGACAGATTAGCGTCCGCGATCTTCTCGTAAGACACGGTATTGGTCCGGGTGATGTCCTGGGCCCGGATCACGCCTGACACAGTCAGGTAACGGACTTCATCACTGACCTGCGTCTGCTGATAGCCGGCAATGACCAGATTGCCATTTGGCTCAACGCCGACCACCCGCGCGGCAAGACGGAAGGTGACCTGTTCGGCCCGATTGACGGCGCCATCGCCGGTCAGGGCGGATGTGCGATCATAATCCACCGCGGGCGAGACAGACGCGCCGCCGGGCAGGACGCCATTGGCCCATTGCGGCAGCCCGAGCAAAGCGCCGAGATTGAATTGTTCGTTCGTGGTCCGATTGCGCGACAGCGAGGTTTGCAGGCTGGCCTGATCGTTCATGTCGACCACCACGGTCAGCAGGTCGCCAACATCCTTGGCGCGGCGCATGCCAAGCAAGGCATTTGGCGCGGTCGTCCAGAGCGAGGCAGAGACTTCTACCACAGGCGGGCCGTAAGACGCGTCAGTCTGGCCCCAAAAGGTCGGTTGCTGTGCTTCGGCAATGTTCGGGGGTGTTTCCGAGCTGCCCGTCGCACACGCCGTCATCGAGACCGCAAGCGCTGCGAGCGCAATTCCGTTTCCTATTGTACCCATATCCAGCCTCCTGCCTGAACAATGCCTTCGACCACTTGTCGGGACTCCAGATTGAGCACCGTCACGGGTTCATTTTGTGCCGCTTCGCCAAGCGCCCGTCCGGTCAGGGAGATTTCCAATGGCCCTCTGACATATTTCAGCGTCACGAGCTGATTGCGTTTGACCAGGCGCGGCGCGCGCGTGTCCTTGGCTTCAATCGATTGCCCGGCATAAACGGTGCGGCTGACTTCCCTACCGAGCAGGTCAGCATGGTCCTGTTGCCAGACATCATCAGGCGGAGACGTATTGTCGATCGTGATAATCTCGCCGCGGCGCATCACATCATTGGCCGTGAGCGACACGGGCGTGGCCATGTTCAGGCCCAGGCTGAGACAAAGAATATCAATCATGATCTTATCTCAGCCTTGTCGTCGCGGCCAACATTTCGTCGGACGCGGTGATGACCTTGGAGTTCAGCTCATAGCCCCGCTGCGCCTCGATCAGGTCAGAAATTTCCTTCACCACATCGACGCTGGAATCTTCCAGAAAGCCTTGTCGCACAGTGCCATAGCCCTGGCTGCCAGGCACGCCGCGATTGGCCTGGCCAGACGCCTCGGTTTCACGGAACATATTGTCGCCAATCGCTTCCAGGCCTTTTTCATTGACGAAGGTCGCGAGCGAAATCACGCCGAGAGACTGGCCCTGTGCCTGATTGTCGAAATAGGCGGTCACTTCGCCATCGCGGCTGATCGTGATGCGATTGGCATCCGTTGGCAGCGTGATCCCGTCGGCCAGTGGATAGCCATCCATGGTGACGATTTCACCATCCTGGCTGCGATTAAGCTTGCCATCGCGGGTAAATGCGGTCTCGCCATCCGGCAAGGTGATTTCGAGGAAACCAGGCCCATCAATGCCGAGATCAAGCTCGCCGCCCGTCTGGCGCATGGAGCCTTGGGTGATCTCGATCGAGACGGTTGAGGCCCGCACGCCCGTACCCAGCTGAATGCCAGCCGGCACCGTCGTGCCCAGCTGCGAGGTCAGCGTGCCGGGGGTGAGATATTGTTGATAGACCAGATCGGAAAACTCGGCGACGCGCGGGCGATAGGCCGATGTGCTCATATTGGCGATATTGTTCGAGATGACATCGACGCGCATTTGCTGCGCGGCCATCCCCGTGGCGGCAATCTGTAATGATTTCATGGCGACCTCCTGTGCCTACCGGTTTCGAACCGTTGAAATGAGTTGCGTGATGCGCTGGTCTTCCTTTTCCAACGCCGCCTGTCCGGCTTCATAGGCGCGCTGGACCTCAATCATCCGCGCCATTTCCAGGACAGGAGAAACATTCGACGCCTCCAAAGCGCCTTGTAAAACTGTTGCAAATTCAGCTGGTTGTGAGCCACCTGCGGCCGTAAATCTTGTATCCGTGTCGCGCTGCAGCTGGCCTTCGGCAATGAAGATACCGACCTGGTCAATCACCTGCCCATCCGCAGAAATCGTGCCGTCGCCGGCAATCGAAACGCCTTCCGCATCTGGCGGGATGGTGATCGGGCCGCCGCCATTGCTGAGCACTTTGGCGCCATCCGGAGCGATCAGTTCGCCATCGGCTGAGACCTGAAACGCCCCCGCACGGGTCAGGCGTTGTCCGGCTTCAGTCTCCAGGCCGAAAAAGCCATCGCCCTGAATGGCGAGGTCAAACTGTCCGCCGGTGAACTTGACGGTGCCCTGGGTGAGATCGAAACTGTGACCCGCGAGGCCGCCCATGGACAGAGACGGCGTATCCGGCCCCGTCGCCATGATATATTCGGCGAACACCGCCCGGTCGGTCTTGTATCCGGTCGTGTTGGTGTTGGCGATATTGTTGGCGACGACTTGCAGCTCTTTCAGCAAGCCATCCTGGCGCGAGAGGGTCGCGTAAATACTATTGCTCATTTGCGGCTCCTGCCTGTGACTTGGACAGAGTCTGTCTCGTCGAGTTCAATAGATCTGAGATTTGATACGGCCGGATCCGACGCGCCTCAGCAGTCGGGGCCTTGCGGCTGGCAATATGGATGGTCCGGACGCGGTCGAGCCGCACCACTTCATCATCGCTGAGGCCATCCACCAGCGCGCTGAGATCGCTTTGCCAAAGCGCCCAATTATTCTCCACTGCCCCTTGTTCGATCAATTCGAGCTGGAGGGCCGGATGCGCGGTCAGCGCGTTATAGGCGGTCTTTGCAATCGCGGGCAGATTGTCTTGCAAGGCGCGGATGCCCGCCATGCGATTGATCTCCGGCTCCAGCGGAAACTCATCGCGCACGGCGAACAATTCCTGGTTCGCATGGCCCCAGAAGGCCGCGGTGGCGAGCAGCAGGCCAACTTGTGGCTCGCGGTCTACCGGCTCGAGAAAGTGTTTCACCATGCTGAACAGGCCGAGCTCGATGGCCTTCTGCGCGCCCTGTTTGCGCAAGGCATTGCCGCGCGCATCGACAGGCAGATCTGTATGGAACGTATTCAGCGTCTCAAGCGCATTGATTGCATTGGCCGGGTCGTCATCATTGAGATAATCATCCAGCGCGATCATCGTATAATTATCGATCGACGCTCGCACATCTTCTCGCGAGGCAACGGGGAGCGCGCGAACCCGGTCCAGTCCGGCATAGAGATCGTCGCTCGCCAGATGCTTGATGACGAATTCCAGAATGGGATCAAGATCGTGTTGCGTCTCGCTCTGCTCCAGCACGTTCCAGGCTTCTTCGAGCGCAAAGGAGCGAATATTGGGGCGCAGCCGATCGTCCCGCTCAACCAGGATGAGCAAAGCCGCCAGTTTCAGCTTCGGACGGCTCATCAGCATGACCAGACGATCATCCGATTCCGTCCCGGTCGGCATATCAATAATGGCCGTTTTGAGGGCGCTGAGCCGGGTCGAGTTTTCAATCTCTTCCGGCGTGAAGGTGGCCAGGATCTGTTGCGCCAGGTCGCCGCGCCGTTCGATCAGCAGAGTCGGAATGGCCAGCATGGACACGTCTTCGCGCATATTGAACGGCAAGGCGCGAATGGAGGAGATATGGACGGCAATGCCCTCAACCCCTTCAGGATCAAACACGATCAACTGCGCCACTGCGTGCCAGAGCGTCGCCTCGGGATAACAGCCCGCCAGAGTTCGGAAATAGTCAACATCGGGCCGCTGGCGGTTTTCCATCAGCGCGATCAGCTGACGATAAGCGACCCATTCGGTTTCCGGTTGGGTCACCAGCAGCGCTTTGGCTTCCGCATACAGGCCAAGCGCTAGTTTCGCTTTCAGATCGATGACAAGCTTGCGGTTTGCGTCATCACCTTCTTCCACCGTCACCGATGGCAATTCGGTGAAGCGGCGCAGTGTCTTCACCGCGGACAGATCGAGCGGATATTGATCGCCGCACACGCGCGCCATGTTGGCCAGCGTCTCGGGCGAGACTTCGACCTCGCCATCCCCATTCGGGACCAGCAGGCCACTGCGAATGGCGGCATCGACAAAAGCATTCAAGCCGGCATCGCTTTCTTCAGCGGCCGGCGACTCAGCACTGGAAACGTCTTTCGCTCCGGTATCTGCGGAAGCCACAGATGCCAGAGCGAAGCAGATGCTTGCAGAAGTGAGGCGCTTTATCATGCTGCTTGGCGTAACCCTTTCACCGCTTCTTCAACTTCATCAAAAGAGGGCCTGACCCGGGCCGGCGCATGTCGCCTGGCCACTTCGAGACAGATATTGATCGGGTTCTTGTGCAGACTCGAGACGAGCACTTCGCCAATCATCGAATAGAAGAAATGTTCTTCCTTGCGCGTATGGCTGACCTTGGCCGCGAACGGGCCGACCACGCCATAAGCCAGGAACACCCCGAGGAAGGTTCCAACCAGGGCGCCACCAATCATGCCACCCAGAACCTCTGGCGGCTTGTCGATCGAGGCCATGGTTTTGATAACACCGAGAACCGCCGCAACAATTCCGAGCGCCGGCAAGGCGTCGGCCATGCTCTGTAGCGCGTGCGATCCGTGCAGGCGTTCCTCGAGCAGCGATTCCAGATGTTTCTCGAGCAATTCCTCGACCTGATGCACATTGTCGAAATTCATGATCATCGAACGGATCGTGTCGCAGATCATTTCGATGGCTTCGTGATCCTTCAAGATTTTCGGATACTTCTGGAAGATTGAAGACTCATTCGGCGCTTCAATATGGGCTTCAATATCAACCGGATTTTCTTTCAGGACGCTCAGCAATTCATGCATCATGCAAAGCAGGTCGGAATAATCCTGCTTCTTCCATTTCGGTCCGCCAACAGCGGCGCCAAGGTCGCCGGCTGTATGCTTGATCGTCGCCATATCATTGGCCGCGAGAAAGGCTCCGGTGGCCGCGCCGCCAATCATCATCATCTCGAACGGAAGTGATTTCAAGATGATGCTCATCTTGCCGCCGGCGAGAATGTACCCGCCAAACACCATCACCATGGTCACGACCAAACCCAGTATTGCGTTCACCGATTCACTCCTTTTCGCCCGGACGCCCCTTGCTGTCTCATGAGGATGAGACTTCCTGCAGGAAGGTCGGTTCAATCTCTGTCTTCAACCGCACCGCGCGCTGATGCTTCCAGACGCCGAGCTCGCCAATGGCGATGTCTACGGGTCCGTCGACGGTCTTTGCGGAAATGGTCAGTTTTGATCTGTCTGTGCCTGGCAGCGTGATGACCGAGCCCGGCTCAAGGCGCACACAGTCAGCCACGCTCATCGGTACGCGGTCGATGATCACGTCCAGCTGGACGCTCGAATTCTGAACTCGCGGCTCGCTGAGGCGCGCGGCATTGCGGCCGCTCGCAGCCTCCGCTGACGCGACGCCGTCGCCAACTTTGGTGGCGTAGGCGATGACCCGATCGAGCCGCAACGCGACGCCGATACGAATGGCCTGGCCTTCAATGTCGCACAGATAGTAGATCAGCAGACAACTGCCCTCGACATCGAGCGCATCAAGCGCCACGGATTCCAGGCCTTCACTGTCTTCATCGATCGCCCCGAACGCGGCGGCCACACTGGTCGCCAGACACATGGCCGGCTTTTCGAGCAGAAGCTGAAGGAAGAGCTGCGGCGCTTCCGCGAGCGAGGCGGCATCCTGTTCAAGTTTTCCGGCAGCCACGCGCGCGGCGATCAAATTGTCGATTGATGCCGCGACGATGAAGTCGGGTTGATCACTTGCAAATCCGAACAGATAGGCGCCAAACAAATCCTCATTCAACGCAGATCCGCGGCAGACTTCGCGCGACTGTAAACGCAGCTGATTCTCGCCGCCCAGCGTGTCATTCAGCCAGTTTGCAACCACTGTTTCAAGCGACATCCAGAATGCTTGATTCTGCAAGACGCTCGGCGGTAAACCACCGCTCGATTCCAGTTTTTTCTGCAGAACGCCGCTCACGCTTGACCCCTAGACGAGTACACAATCTCTCCACCTAGGGTAGAATTTCTTAAGCTAATAAAACGTTATCGGGACCGAAAAAATCGACCGTGAGTTGTATTTCCGAAATTTACCTTACTTTGCTAGCTCATTCTCACTGAACAAAGTGGGTAAAAAACATGGCAGCCGAAGACGCGTCAGGCCTCGCGCCAATCATCATCAAGAAGAAGAAAAAGGCGGGCGGCGATGGTCACCATGGCGGCGCCTGGAAAGTCGCCTATGCCGACTTCGTGACCGCGATGATGGCCTTCTTCCTCTTGATGTGGCTGCTCAATGCAACGACCGAGGAACAGCGCAAGGGTATTGCCGACTATTTCAATCCGACCATCCCGATCAGCCGGATTTCCGGCGGCGGCTCGGATGGCCTGAACGGCTCCTCGATCTTTACCGAAGAGACCTATGCCAAGAAGGGCACAGGCGCGACGCGCGATGCGACAGCTGGTCGTCCGTCAACGTCGAATACGTCCGGAAGTGAAACGCCGGACAAGGAATCTGCGCCTGAGCAAATTGATGAGGCGGCCGTGATAGCCCAGCTACAGCTGGCGATCGACCAGGGTGCGTCCGGTCTGTCTGAACACTTGCAGGTGAAATTGTCGCCCGAAGGCATCGTCATGGAACTGGTCGATTCTGAAGATGTGCCTTTGTTCGAACTGGGCCAGAGCCGACCAACAGACTTGCTCGAGGAATTGGTCATCACGGTCTCGGAATCTTTCGGCGCCTTCGGAAATTCGATCAAGATTGTCGGGCATACGGACTCGCTTGCTTTCCGCAATGATACCGTCTTCGACAATTGGGATCTGTCCGTCGAACGCGCCAATGTCGCCCGTCGCCTGATGGCCGAGAATGGCTTTGCCCTCGACCGCATTCAGGAAGTGTCTGGCCGTGCTGATACAGACCTGCTGATCCCGGAAGATCCATCCGCGGCCCAGAACCGTCGGATCTCGATCACGCTGTTGAAACAGAACCCGGACAGTTAAAGGGACAGAAACTCCAGTTAAAGTTGAGTTATCTGTCCATTAACCAATGATTTCTACTTTCGGTTGCATCGACTGCAGGAGCGACCGACATGAGTATATCATCATCTTTGAACGCGGCTGTGATGGGCCTGAACGCCAACTCCACACGCCTTTCTACAATTTCTGACAATATCGCGAACTCGGAAACGTTCGGCTATAAGCGGAGCGACGTCGAGTTTTCGAGCATGGTCCTGGAACAGCGCAGTTCGGCTTATTCGGCCGGCGGTGTTCGGGTCGATGCTTTCAAGGATGTGAGTGCCATCGGGTCGCTGGTTTCAACCGGCAATGCGACAGACATCGCCGTCGCGGGCCGCGGCCTGTTCCCGGTCACCGATTTACAAGGCGTCGACCAGCTCGCCACGGAACGCGCGCTGCAATTGCTGCCCACCGGATCGTTTACAGCTGATGAGAATGGCAACCTGCGGACCCAAAGCGGGCTGTTCCTGCTGGGCTGGCCTGCGGACACTGCGGGCGATATTGGCAATGTCAGCCGCAATAGCGGTACCAATCTGCAGCCCGTGAACATTGCGGCGTCTCAGTTCACTGCCTCACCAACTTCGGCCATTGAGATCGGCATCAACCTACCAGCTGATGCCACCAATGCCGGTGCGACAACCGGCGCCTTTACGCTGCCGATTGAATATTACGACAATCTCGGACGGTCTCAGTCGCTACGCATGGAGTTCACTCCGAACGTGCCTGCGACGGGCTCCAGCAATACCTGGCAGGTTCAGATTTTTGATGATGCCGGCGATCCAACGACCTCGATCGGTCAGCTCGACATCGTCTTTGATGACTCAGTCGGTTCCGGCGGACGGATCCAGACGGCAACCTCGTCCGGTGGCGCGACTTATGATGCCGCCACCGGCCAGGTTGGCATCAACCTGGTTCACGGTCCCGTCGATATCTTCATTGGTCGTCCAGGTCAGCTTGAAGGTATGACCCAGCTCGCCGCGCCCTTCTCGCCCACTTCGGTGACCAAGGATGGCGCCCCGATCGGCGACCTGCAATCGGTTGAGATTGACGAACGCGGTTTCCTGCAAGCCATTTATGATACCGGCTTCCGGCGCACCCTGTTCCAGATCCCGGTTGGTGATGTGCCAAACCTGGATGGTCTGACCGCACGAGACAATCAGGCCTTCGCCCTGTCAGGCTCAAGTGGCAGTCTGTATCTCTGGGATGCAGGCACCGGACCTGTCGGATCTCTGTCCGGCTTTGCCCTGATGGAGTCGACGACGGATATCGCATCTGAATTGACTGATCTGATCGAAACGCAGCGGGCTTATTCTTCAAGCGCCAAGATCGTTCAGACCGTCGATGAGATGCTGCAAGAAACCACAAACCTGAAACGCTAATCGCTAGTCAGCCAGACAGGCTTTCAAGATGAGCATTTCAAGCGCCCTCATATCCGCCAGAGCCGGGCTCGACGTTGTCGGGGCCCGGGCCGACCTGGTCGCCACCAATGTCGCCAACGCGTCGACGCCCGGCTATGTGCGCCGGGCGCTGACCGTCAGCGAGACCATTCTTGGCGGCGAAACCGCCGGGGTGCAGATTGTCGGCATTGATCGCTCGGAGAATGAACGTCTGTCGACCGAGCGGCGCCGTCTTGGCAGCGACCTGGCGCAATCCAACGTGCTCAGCGCGGCCTGGGGCTCGCTCTCTCAACGGATCGGGGATGATGTTGATAGTTCAGCCCTGTTCCAGCATATCACCGCCTTTGATTCGGCTCTGAAGGACGCAGCGCAAAGTCCTGAATCGACCACGCATGCCAATCAGGTCGTGCAGTCCGCCAATAATCTGGTGAATGAGTTTAACAGCCTGTCGACCTTGATCTCCCAGCAACGAGCGCAAGCCGACCAGGACATTGCCTCAAATGTCGAAACCCTGAATGCGTCGCTGAAACAGATTGAAGATCTCAACCGCTCGCTGGCCAGTATCAATCGCAGCTCGGCCGAAGCGGCCGCCTTGTTCGATGAACGTGGCCGCGTGCTGGATCAGATCGCAGAATTCCTCCCAATTCAAACCCATGAACGCGATAGCGGCGCCATTGATGTGCTGACCGCTGAAGGCGTTTATCTCGTCGCGGGCCCGGCGCGCGAAGTGTCTTTCACCGCCGCCAATGCCGTTGGCTCGGCACAGACATTGGCTGGCGGCGACCTGTCGCGCCTGATGGTCGACGATACAGACATCACACCCGGCGTCGGCACGTTCGGGGCCGTCTCCAGCGGTTCGCTTGGCGCGCTCTTCACCTTGCGCGACTCCGATTTGCCGGCGCTGGAAACCCAGCTTGATACAATGGCCCAGGATCTGATCGATCGGTTCTCGGGTACCGGGATCGACCCGACCAATCCGGTGGGATCGCCTGGCCTATTCCTCGACACGGATGTAACGGCCGGCGCTGGCGTCGCCGGTCGATTGCAGCTGAACGCGCTGGTTGATCCGGATCGCGGCGGCGCGGTCTGGCGTCTCCGCGATGGGCTCGGTGCCGTTGCCCCGGGCGACCCCGGCGACAATACCATCCTGTCCAACCTGTCTGGCGCCTTTGACACCGTTCGCACGGTCAGCGTTCCCGGCCTGCAAGGCGGTTACACAGCCACCGATCTGATCGCGCAGCTTGGCGCGCTGGCCGGA
>JBCCCT010000006.1:0-44523 GCA_039033355.1 Pseudomonadota bacterium
AATGCCGGCTTTTGAAAGCTTCGCTTGTCCAGCGAACAAACCGCCGCCGCGTGAGAATCCCTCAACCGTATAATTGACCAGGTCGCCGCCCGCACTTTCCACCAGGTGAATGTAAGGCAGCTTCTGCTCCAGCGCGATTTGTTCGGAGCGGATAATCTTGTAACCGGTCGAGCCGGTCATCGCGCCCGCCATGATGCCGCTATCGTCGACCACGATCATGCAGCGCGTGCCCTGGATAAAGCCGATCCCGCAAATCACGGTTGATCCGGGGAGAGATTTGTCCTCAGGACGACCATCCGAGAGATATCCCGACAGATTGCCAATCGCCAGCCAGGGCATGCCAGGATCCAGCAGTCTGGCCAATCGCTCTCGAGGCGTCAGCTGTCCGCGCGCCTCAAACCGGGTCCGTCGCTTCTCCGACAGCATTCGTGTGCGCCCGTTCAGATCGTTCAAGCGCTCGATCAGAGCGAGCATATCTGATCGGTTTTCCTGAAACGCGTCTGAGCTGGTGAGGATGCGGGATTTGAACACAGTCATGTCTATAAAGCCTCTGCCAGTGCACGCGGGATATTAATCGGCGTCTGCAACAGGATTTGCGAATAGCCTTTGCCTTGCGGGTCATTCCGCAATGAGGCCACGCCGCCGCCACCCAGGACATTGTCCATCAGGATGTTCATCGCGCCGGTCCCCGGCATGTAGAAACGCTGCACTTCACCGCTGAGATAATGCCCGAAGCGCGCCTTGATTTCGGCCTCGTCCAGCGTGCCCCAAATCCAGGGCGCATAGGATTTGTCGCGCGGCAGGACACCGACATTCGCCTTGTCGCCTTTGTCGCCGGAGCGCGCATAAGCAAGCTTGATCAGGGGCACGGCGACGAGATCACCCGCCTCATGATCTGGCAGATCCGGCGCGCTTGCCGGATCTGTCACCCGGCCGGGTGTCGCGCTGGGCCTCGCAACCGTTAGAGCGACACTTTCACCTGCCGAAACGAGTTCGATCGGCACATCCGTTTTCGGGATCAGGAAGGAAAACAGGCGCAGGACGGGAGACGGTCGCGATCGTCCGCCAGAGAAGCCCGACAGGCCTGGCGGCGCCGCGAGACCGTGACCGGAAATTTCTTTCAAGAGCATGCCAACCGCGCGCTGGTCGTCATGCTTGGCCGCAATCTTGACGGCGACGGAACGGGAAGATTCCGGTGCGCCATGTGCGCCATAGACGCTCTCATCGCCGATCAGTTCGACCAGAGTCTCGGTAAAGTCAGGCGCGTTGACTGCCCTCAACTTGCGCCGCGCGCGCAGCAGGACGCTGTCCGCAAAGGCGCGCGCCTTATCACTCGCCGCTTCGCCATAGAAGAACATCACGGTGCCAGCCCGCCAGCCATCCTGATACGTCGCGCTGACCTTATACGTGTCCGGTACCGCACCCCCGCGGGCGCCGGTCACCTTGACCCGGTCGGGCGCCAGTTGGTTCAATTCAACATGTGAGAAGTCACAAATGACGTCCGGCAACGCATAGGCCGCGGGGTCGCCGATCTCGTAGAGCATCTGCTCTCCGACCGTGCCAACCGTCACTGCACCGCCCGTTTCATCCGGCTTGGTGCAGACGAAGCTCCCATCGGCCTGGATCTCGGCGATGGGATAGCCAACGTCGTGCAAGCTGTCGGCAACATCTTCCCAATCGGTAAAATTCCCGCCCGTGGCTTGCGGCCCGCATTCAAGGATATGACCGGCCAGGCTACCGCTCGCCAACAGATCGAGATCATCGACTTGCCAGCCAAATTCGTGAATGCAGGCGCCTAGCGTGACGGCGCTATCGACGCTGCGTCCGGTGATGACAATGTCGGCGCCGCGCGACAAGGCTTCCGCAATCGGGAAAGCGCCCAGATAAGCGTTGATGCTGGCCAGCTGGTCTGTCTCAGGAAACGGTGCGCTTGAGAACATCTCCTGATAGTCATGAACCGCAAGATCCTTCACGCGACTCAACAAGTCATCGCCCGTGATCACTGCGACTCTGAGGTCCAGTCCCTGCTCAGCCACCAATGCCTCAACCGCCTTACCGCATGCGACCGGGTTTACACCGCCTGCATTGGAAACGATCTTCACGCCTTGCCGCGCGATCTCTTTCAGGTTTGGCTTCATCACGGCTGAGACGAAGTCGGTGGCGTATCCCAGATCTGGATTTTTAGCGCGGGCGCGAGCCATGATCGACATGGTGATCTCAGCCAGATAATCGAACACGATATAGTCCAGCCTACCCGCGGACAGGAATTGTGGGACAGCCATATCGCTCTCGCCCCAATACCCACTCGCACCACCGATCCGAACCACGCGCTCTGTCATGCCGCGTCGACCTCCCGAAAATGAATTCATCTTGATGTGAATCTAATAAAATGAGTATCGCTCATAATTGACAAGTCAAGCTCAATTTGAGATGACCACGCGTCAGAGGCGAGCGAAAGGGACGACAGTTTGACTATCCAGACCCGCACGAAAACCCGGCGTCAGAAAGTCGAAGCGCGCGAACAAGCGATCCTGGACAGCGCACGAAACGTCTTTTTCGAGAAAGGCTATGAAGGCGCCCGAATGTCGGAGATCGCCGCAGGCGCAAAGATCGCGGAAGGCACGATCTATATTTATTACAAGAACAAGGCGGCGCTCATGCGCGCTATCAGTTCGGAATTCTGGCAAGCCCTGACCGCCAATGCATGGGCTGAGATTGAAGCGATTGATCACCCCTATGATGCGCTGCTTGCGCTGGCACGGTTTCATATCAAGTCACTGATGGATCAGGCGGACATGATCGATCTGACCCACTCTTTGCGCGTCGTGTCTGCCGATGTCGGGACCACGACGGAAGAGTTGAAAACCTATGTGCGCGTTTTTGATACGCTCTATTCCCGCGGGGTCGATCGCGGCGATCTGAAACCCCACCCCGCCTTATGGGTCGTACGTGATGTCTTCTTTGGGACGCTCGACTATTCCGCACGCACGCTCCGCCTGCATGACGATCAGAATGTTGAGCCGGTCGTCACCAATCTGATCGACGGTATCTGGGCGCAATATGGAAATGCGCCTGATACCAGGAGCAGGACAGGATCACCTGACTCCAGCGCGCTTATCGCACGCCTGGAGCGAGCCATTACACGCGTCGAGCAATTGGGCGAGTAGCGCGTGTCGGGGGTGACACGCGCGCGATATCACTCTGCCGGCGCAGCATGACCATGCTTGGCCAACCATTCGGCTTCTTCGCCTGGCTCAGGCATGATTTCGCCGCCCTCCAGAACCCAGCTTGCAGGGACGTCGACAGTGGTCATTCCGATATCATCCAGCGCAATCCCGGTATGCGCATGAACTGAGGCGCGCATCTCGGAAACAATTTGCGCCTTTTGAGCGTCCGTCCGCCCAGCCCGGATGCTTCCGAATAGCGACGCGGTCTGGTCGCCCAGCGGCTGATTGGGTGCGTCTTCAACAAAAAAGGCGTGCACAAATTGAGGCGGCGCCCCGGTAACGTCGCAATGAATGCGGGTAATGTCTGCCGCGATTTTGGGCTTGGCAGCGTCATCGATGGCGCCTTTGGCGGCGTTGCACATGTAAAGAGGCATAGAGGTGGTCTCCTATTCTGGATCTGAAATGACGCCGACAATCTCGTTCAGCGTGCAACCGGTCTCCTTGGTCCAGATGCCGCAAAGCTCTCGCAACATGGACTCGCGGTCTGCTTTCGCGACCGGATTGGGCGCGCGCATCGATACGATGGCGGAAGTGCTCGGTTGGCTGGCGGTAAAGCCACTGCGTTCCGGAATAGCCAACCAGCTAATCTCGGCCGGCGCACCAAACTGGCGTTCCGTGAAGGCGCTGATATTTGCGCGCAACGTGGCTTCGATCTCTGCCGGGATCTGACCCGCCTGAACCACACAATTACAAGCTATCATTTTCGTTTCTCCTTCTTGCGATTCTGGTTGCTCTACGGCCCCTTCGCCCTGCGCAGCATGCCCACATCTTTCAAATCCATACGCTCGCCGCTTTCGCGACGTGGCCACACGCGCGGTAGTCGCTCGCCGGTCTGCTTATCGGTAATCACCGTCGATGGCCCGTCTTCGTGCGCAACCCATTTGTCCCCCCATTGCGATAGACCAATGATCACGGGCGCAAGATCTCGCCCTCGTTCAGTGAGGCGGTATTCTTCGTAACTCGATCCATCCGAAGCCGGCACCTTTTCCAAAATGTCTCCTGCGATGAGATCATTCAGGCGGCTGGTCAGTGTGTTCTTCGCAATCCCGAGAGACTTCTGGAAATGTTTGAACCGATGCGCCCCCATCATTGCATCGCGAATGATCAGGAGCGACCACCAGGAACCCACATGCTCAAGCGATCGCGCGATGGAACACTGCATATTGGAAAAAGACTTGGTCTTCATCTAACCACCAAACTAGTTGCAATATGAAACCATGTAACCTGTGTGGTTTCATATTGCAACTAGTTTTCCCTCCCGCCGGTCATTCGAACGCAGTTTGGAAATCGAGAAATCAACAGTCGGAACGCGTTCGCCAATCTTCGCCTGACGGCAATTTACAAATGTCGCCACGTTAGGCGTTGTGAATCAGGAATCTCTGCCTAGAGTGCCTCCTGTCTCTTACAGGATCCTCTAACATGAAGACTTTGATCGCTTTCGCTGCAGGCTTACTCGCGACATTTGCATTCTCCGCCACAGCGCAGGAACGCGGCTATTATCATTCGCCCGATCTGAATGACGATATTCTGGTCTTTGTCAGCGAAGGTGATGTGTGGCGCGCCAGCGCGCAAGGCGGAACCGCGGTTCGATTGACGACGCATCCTGAAGCCGAGCGTACGCCGATACTGTCGCCGGACGGGAACTGGATTGCCTTCATGGCAAGCTATGACGGTCCCGAGGAAGTCTATTTGATTTCGGTCACAGGCGGTTCGCCAAAGCGCCTGACCCATGAAGGCGGCGGGGTCAGTCTTCGCGGCTGGATGGATAATGATCGGGTGATCTATCGCACCACCAATCTTTCAGGACGACTGCCCCGCATCTTGCGAACGGTAGATCGAACATCCCTGTCCACGATCGACTTGCCATTCGACAATGCCGATCAAGCGACAATCGACCAGCCTGACTCGACGCTCTTCTTTACGCGCTACGGCCTGTCCATGTTCGCCGATAATGCCGTTCTTTATCGAGGTGGACGAATGGCACAGCTTTGGCGCGGCGATCTGACCAGCGAGGCCGAAGCCGAACGCCTGGCCCCTGAGTTCGGCGCACCGATCCGCCACCCCATGTATCATGATGAGCGGATCTATTTTGTCAGCGACAAGTCCGGCGCCGACAATATCTGGTCGGTCGATACCAATAGCGCAGATGCCCGGCAGCACACAACGCGCCAGCAATGGCAGTTGCGGACACCGGCCATGCATGATGGCACAATTGTCTTCCAGAGCGGAGCGGATCTGTTTGCGTACGAGATTGCCAGCGATGAAACGCGGCAATTGAACCTGTTTCTGATGAGTGACGGTGATTATCAACGCGATCGCTGGGTCGACACACCCCTGGCCTATCTGGAGAACGCGCGAATGAACCCTGCCGGCGATGCCGCCGTGATTACAGCACGCGGTCGGTTCGCGTCGGCCTTTACCGGACAACGACGTCGGATTGACCATCGGTTCTCAACCGACATTCGCGCTCGCTCGGCGGCGTTCAGTCATGATGGCCAATCCATCTATGCCATTCTCGACCAGGATGATCGCGGCGAGATCTGGCAATTCCCGGCCCATGGCCAGGGCGAACCGCGCCAGCTCACGGACGATGCCCCAGCGCATATCTGGGGGCTCGCGCCATCTCCGCACACGGGTACAGTCATCTATGCCGACAAGCGGGGACGACTGTTAAGCCTGGACCCTGACTCCGGGGCGATTGAAACGATTGATACAACCACCAGCTCGTTCGACGCTCCGTTCGAAGATCTCGCCTGGTCGAGTGGCGGCCGCTATCTGGCATACACCTTCTACGATGCACGCAACATGAGACGCGTGGCGATCCATGATTCTCAGACTAAGCGGCGTGCAGTTGCCACCACGGGCAAATTTGAATCATTCGCCCCGGCATTTTCTGCCGATGGCAGCTGGCTCTATTTCATTTCGGACCGAAATTTTGACGCCAGCCCTGGCTCGCCCTGGGGCGATCGGAACATGGGCCCGGCCTTCCGGGAGCGCGGTCAGGTTTTTGCCGTACAGCTTGATACGGATGCGGCCTTCCCGTTCCACCCGGAAAGCGAACTTGCGGTGCCGGAAGACGACTCCGACAACAAAGATGAAACCGAAGAGGCCGAGGCCGAAAAGGACATCGCGTTTGATGGGCTCGCAGACAGATTGTTCCAGGTGCCGATCGGGTCTGGCGATTTCAGCGCCCTGGCCGCAAGTAGCAAACATCTCTTTGTCTACAGCTTTGGCGACACACCCGTCTTGCAGCGCGTTGGCTTCACGTCGGACAGTCCCTCACTGTCGGACTTTGCCTCCAATGTGCAGCGGTTTGAACTGTCTGCTGATGGCAGCAAACTGTTTGTGCAAACTGGTCGAGGGACCGATGCCAAATTCCTGATCGTGCCATCCGATAAGGACTTTCCTTCTGATGCCAGCAGTCAGACCCTGCGTTTGAACGATTGGACCCTGCGCATCAATCCGCAGCAAGAGTGGCGGCAATTAGTGTCGGATGCCTGGCGTCTGCACCGGGACTTCGCCTATGACCCCAATCTACGCAATGTCGACTGGGAGGCCGTGGGCGCACGATACATCCCGCTACGCGATCGTCTCGGACATCGCACTGAAGTGGATGATCTGTTGCAACAGATGGCCGCGGAACTCGGCATCCTGCACAGCCAGATTCGAAGCGGCGACGCACCTGAAGATGCTGAAAGTGGCACCCCCAGTTTCCTAGGCGCGACGTACAGAGCAGTGTCGAGCGGGATGGAAATTGCAGGCATCTATCGCGGCGAACCTGATCGGCCGGTGACTCTGTCACCGCTCCAGCAACCTGGCGTGGATGTGCGGGTCGGCGATATTATCCGGTCCGTCGATGGCATCCCCGTCCGCAGCCAGGCCGACCTTGCCAGCGCGCTGATGATGAAAGCCGGTCAGGAAGTTCTTCTGGACCTGGTCCGCGGCGGTGAAACCGTTCTGCAGATCGTCGAACCCAGGTCGCGCTGGCGGACGCAACCCCTTCATTATTCTGACTGGGTAGAACGCAATCGCCAACGCACCGCCGAACGGTCAGACGGAAATGTGGGCTATCTCCACTTGCGCGCGATGGGCGCTTCGGATGCGGCCAGTTTTGCCCGCGATTTTTTCGAACACTTCGACAAGGATGGCCTGATTATCGATGTTCGCGGCAATAGCGGCGGCAATGTCGACAGCATCATCCTGAGCACATTATTGCGCCAGGCCTGGGCATACTGGCGCAACCCCGCGCATGGCGACGCCTACACGAACATGCAACAGACCTTCCGGGGGCATTTGGCGGTTCTGATCAATGAGGGCACCTATTCCGACGGCGAGACATTCGCGGCCGGCGTCAAGACCCTGGAACTTGGCCCCACCATCGGCACGCGCACGGCAGGTGCTGGCATCTGGTTGTCCGATCGCAATCGTCTCAGCGATGGCGGTCAGGCGCGTGTGGCGGAATATGCGCAATACGGGGCGGATGGGCGCTGGTTGATCGAAGGTCGAGGCGTCTCACCGGATATTGAAGTGGTTAACCCTCCGCGCGCGAGTTTCAACGGACAAGATGCGCAGCTTGACCGCGCCTTGTCTTATCTTCTGGATAAAATCGCGGCCGAGCCAATTCCAGCCCTGACGCCAGAACCGCTTCCACCACTGGGCCAAAGCGGACAGGACGTGAACTAAGCGCGCCCTAGGCTCCAACTCCAAATTCTTAATGGCGTATTTCGAAGATGCGCCAAGTCACACCTTTGTATTTTATAAGATTTTCTACTTTGGGTGGTAAATCTGATCAGGATACGGAGAGAGTTGTGCTGTTTCGCCTGACCAAAGATCCCGGACATTTGTGGAAACGCTATGGCGCAGCGTTGTGCATTATCCTTGCCTTCATTATGGCAAGCCACCTGATCGAGTCGCATGCGATACAGAAAGCCAAACAAGACGCTGAGATCATTGACTTAAGCAGCAAGCAGCTAATGTTGTCGCAGCAAATCATTCTGCATGCGCGAAGCGTGGCCGCCGGGATTGATGCCGACTCTGCCGACCGCCTTTCTGCGACCCTCGATGAGTTCGAAGCCGCGCATTCCACGCTGATGGCCGATGCGGCCAAGGAAGCAAGCCTCGGTCACCTTTACATGTCGCGCACACCATCCACCGATGAGATGGTCATAAACTATATCGCGATCGCCCGCGATATCCCGAATACGGCTTATCCGGGCGCCCTGTTTCAGGAATTGGAACACAAGGGATCTGGCGAAGTGCTGGAGCGCCTTGACGAAGCCGTCGTCGCGTTCAAGCAACGCGTCCAGAGACAAGCCCGCTGGGCTCAGCAACTCCAGGAGATAACACTCTTTGTTGCTGTCATGGTGATCCTGCTGGAAGCCCTCTTCATATTTGTTCCCGCGCATCGAGCCGTGAACGAGGCCTTGGATGACCTCACGAAGACGGCTGAAACCGACACCCTCACCCGGCTCAGAAATCGTGCCGGATTTGATAAGGACATTCTCGCCGCCATGGAGGCGCGGTCCGAGGAAGACCGTGCGCTATCATTGATCCTCTTCGATCTCGATGACTTCAAGGGCATCAACGATCGTTATGGTCACATCACAGGAGACGCTGTCCTGCGCCGCGTTGGATATCGCGTTTCGAAACTGCCAAATCTGTTATCCGCGGCCCGTGTTGGCGGTGACGAGTTTGCGGTCCTGGTCGACAGCAAGCACTGGGACCTGTCGGAATCCCATCAACAGATCTCGATCGATATCAACAGGGCGAGAGATTTTATCTACCACCCGATCAATTACAAAGGTCATGTGATCCAGGTTTCTGGCACGGTTGGCGTATCCCGCTACCCGGTCGATGCTGAAAACCTGGGGGACTTGCGCCGGAACGCATCAGCGTCGCTACTGGACGCCAAGCGGCGTGGCCGCGGCAGCCTGTCGATTTACAACAATCGTATCGATGACACCGTCCGTCGACGCCGGACGATCCAGGCAGACTTGATGTCTCGCGCATATGAAGATGGCCTTGCGGTTGTTTTTCAACCGATTGTTGCGGCTGACACCCGCAAGGTTCAGTGCGTCGAAGCCCTGGCCCGCTGGAAGCATGACACGCTCGGCCATGTCAATCCGATGGAGTTTCTCGCCATTGCACGCGAGTCCGGGATTGGCCTGGAAGTCGACGCAACCATTCGCGATCTCGCCCTGAAGCAAATTGCGCCGGTTATGGCCCGAGGGCTGGTTGAGACAATATCGCTCAATATCTCGCCACTTGATCTCGCGGCCGATGGGTTTGCTGAACGGCTCATCGCACAAATCATCCGGTTTGGAGTTCTGCCACAACAAGTCTGGATTGAAGTGACCGAAACGGAGCGCCTGACTCGGATCATGGTCGCACGCGATAATCTGGAAGCGCTCAATCGGGCCGGTATTCGCATCGCGCTGGATGACTATGGCGTCGGCTATTCAAACATTCAGCGCCTCGCCGAGCTGCCAATTCAGCGCCTGAAAATTGATAAGTCGATTGTGGGTCATATTGAAGAAAACCCCAAATATGCCGGTGTGTTCCGATCCAGTGTTCAACTGGCCCGGGCCCTCGGTGCGGAGGTTGTTGCCGAAGGCGTCGAAACCGAAGGCCAATTGTCGAAGATTGAGCATGTCGGCTGTAATCTGATCCAGGGCTACCTGTTTCACAAACCGATGCCATTGGAAGATTGCGTGCAGGCCATGCAATCGCCACTCTCATCTGTCGCCTAGAAGCGGAGCGTGTTGCCTAACCGAATGACCGACCGGCTTTGGATCGATCGGAAGTTGCGGCCAAAGTCACTGCCTTCAATCAAGGCCCCGTGTGCGAATGAAAAGAAGAGCTCGGTTTGTGGCCGAAGCTCCCAACGCATCCGACCGAAAAAAGACAAGCTCTCGGACAGATTGTCATATTGGGTTTGCGTCGAAATCGAGAGTCGCGGACTGACATTCACAATTGCGTCCAACGCCCCGACCTCGATGGTCACATCCCCTGCCGGTACAGAAATATCTTCGCGAGAATAGTTCGCCTGCAAATCAAGGAACCGGCTTGGACGCGCGAGAAGCTCCACTTCAACGGTCTCGGATTCTCCGCCAAAAAAGTCCTGTACCTCCAGCGTAAATTGCATCCCATAGGGCCGTGTGCGCGATGATCTGATGTTCAGTTCGGCGCCATCATTGTCGTAATTCCCGGCCGGAACAATAAGATCGTTCGGGAGCGTAAATGGATCAAACACGCGTTCTTCAACATCAAAAAGCGTCAGAGAGATCTCGTCCGTCCCGGCCGTTTCAACCGTAAAGGCGACTTCGTCCTCACGCGTCTCCAGATCGCCATCCAAAGTGGTGACCCGCTCATGCTCGCTACTGATCTGCCACCAGCGCAGCGGGCCGCTCGATTGACGGAACCGGCGATGCCAACTGCCTTCATAGGTTTTTGAATTTGCGCGATTCACGAAGCCTAGAGCGGGTCGGAAATCCTCGCCGATCTGACGGTATTCCAGCGTCCAGCGCCATTTATCATTCGGGTAATCGACCCGCGCACCAAAACTGTCATCTTCTCCGAACGCATCGGAGAAAGAGCGTTGGTAATAGAGGTCCATATCGAGGCGCCCACCGCCCAAGAAAGATGGATCCTGATACAAATAGTCGATGCCAAAAAGAGAGTTCTCTGTTGCACCGGTCGGATCCCCTGAGGTTCCGATCACGCCAATCCGGGAATGCCCAAACACATCCCGTGTCACGCGAGCGACGGACAGATTCTGCGAATCCAAGCCGTCCACCTCTCCGGTCAGGGTCGACAAGGCTCCAATTTCAAATCCCGCATACTCGCCGCTCAGTTTGACGCCGCCATCGATTGGAACGTTCTGACCATCCACGATTCCGATCCGTCGCGAAAAGAATGGGCGCCCATTTGGCGCGCTCGCAAATGCATTGCCGCCAAACTCAAAGAAGGCCGTATCCTGCAGAAAGAAGTCGCGCGTCTCCGGAAAGAAGAGCGAAAAACGACCTGTATTGATTTCGCGATTGTCGAGCGGTGTATCAGAGAAGTCGGTGTTTATAGTCGCCAAACCGGTCAGCCCCGGTGTGAATTGATAACGAAGCGTGGCGCTCGGTTCGAGTTCAAACTCATCCTCTCGCGGTCGGATCCAGTCCCGCGTCGCGATCGCGGCCGACTGCAGGTCGAGTTCCAGACCGCTGCCCCGGTTCACATTGTCAATACCGGTCAGTCGTCCTGCGCGATTGAATGAAAAAGGGAGCAAGGACTGGTCGATCGCCGCCCAGCGATATTCTTCATTCTTGTGCGAACGTTCCCGAGTCACCATCAGCCCCCAACCATCTGCGTCGGGATCGAAATTGATGGACCGGAAAGGGATTTCCAGCTCGGCCGTCCAGCCATCCTCGGTGCGCTGACCGGCGCCGCCCCAGATCGTATCCCATGCATCAATTGGCCGGCGATTAGGCTGGATCAATCGATCCAGACGCGCGCCGAGGGAATTGACCTCAAACCCGAAGCCGGAGATTCCAGTATCGAAAGGGTCGATGTAGAAACGCAGCATGTCGTCGCGCCAGACATCGCCATCGCGCTGCATGATCGTGGCGCGAATATTCTCGGGCTCATCGTCAAACGCGTGCACACCGACATAAAGAGCATCTTCGGAAAATGCGAGATAGACCCAGGTTTCAACCGGCGGCGTATCGATCGTGGGATCGACTTGATAGAATTCTGAAATCCGGGTCGCGGTTTGCCAGACCGGATCGTCGAGCACGCCATCAATCTTCGGTGCATCCGCGAGCGCAATCCGCTGCGGTGACACCGAAGGCGTGTACGTCGTGAAGTCCCGCTCAGGCGTTTGCGCGTGAACGGGAAGCTTCGTGGACGCGGCAATTGAAATCGCCGCGCCAATCGCGAATTTGGTTTTGCCCATACCCTCAGCTTTCAATTTCTAGCCAAGTGTATCTGGCGACAAAAATATCAAGCGCCTAATACTTCCGGCAAGGCTTTGCAGAACCGTTCGACATCGACAATCTTGCCCATAGAGACCCGTGTCCATTCATTATAGTCCATATACTGACCACGCACCGAAATCTTGCGGTCGGCCATGGCCTGCTGGACAGCATTCGCTTCCTGACCGGATTTGAAATAGACGAAATTTGTCTGCGACGGCAGGCGTGTCAGTCCAAGCGTATCGACGGTCATGTTGACCATGTCTCGGGCTTCCTGGATTTTCGATCTGGATTTAGTCAGGAAGGCCTCATCGTTGTAGCAGCCAATCGCCGCCGCGATTGACAGGCTCGGCGACCAGGACATCGCGGTCGCGCGAATTTTCTCAGCGGTTTCAGCCGACGAGATGGAGTAACCAACGCGTACACCCGCCATGCCGTAAATCTTCGAGAAGGTCCGGGTCACAATGACATCATGCCCGGCATTGATCAGCGGAACACAAGAGTTTGCGTCCGGATCATCAGACAGTTCGATATAGGCTTCGTCGACCAGAACCGTGGTCTTGGCAGCCATCCGCTTGACGGCCGCTTGCAATGTCGAAGCATCAGAGACAAGGCCGGTCGGATTGTTTGGATTACACAATTGCACCAGACCGGTTGAGTCTGTGACCTTGGCTTCGATCGCCGGCAGGTCAATGCTCATATCCGCGGCGAGCGGAACGCGCTCAATCTTCGCCATACCAAGATTAACCGCGTACAAGGCCGTGGTGTCCCAGAACAGACGCGGCGCAACGATCGGGCCTTTCGGACCATAGATCAGGGCGATCGCACTCAACACTTCGCCCGACCCCGTGGTCACGACGACTTGTTCCGGGGCCACGCCATTTTTCTCTGCGATCATTTCGGTCAGCATGACCTGGGCTTCGCGCGAGGTGTAATACGCGCCTTTGGTAGCGGCATATTCGATCATGTCTCGCGCAGACTTTGATGGTCCGTAAGGGTTCTCGTTTCGAGACAGCAAAGCCACCCCGTCCTTGGGTCCGAGCAGATAAGGGTCGATCCCGGCTTTTACTGGAAACGCACCTTCAGCCTCTGCCGCCGCGGTCGTTGCCGTCCCGACCGAACTGACACAAGCCGCCGCGCCGGCAATAGATGAGCCCATAGCTCCCGTGAGCATTAGGCGTCGCGTTAGATTGAGAGTCATTGCGTTAGGTCCTCCTTGAGAACATTCATTGGCGTGTGAGAATACGTACGAAGCTGCCTGCCATTTATCATGAGAACGAGTTCCACAAGACGATTGCAGACGTGGCGACGAGATAGACCCCGAACACACGTTTGAGAGAAGGCGCATTCAGGGCATGCGCCGCTTTTGCGCCAAGTGGCGCGGTAATGAAGGTCATGGCGGTAATGGCCGCCACAGCGATAATATTCACATAACCGAAAGAGCCGAGCGGCAAGGACTCTTCGCCAAGTCCGAGAGCCGCAAATCCAATCGCTCCTGGCACAGCGATGATGACGCCGAACCCCGCAGCGGTCGCAACTGCTTGATGAATCGGACGACCGCACATGGTCATGGTCAGGACAGCGATGGTTCCACCGCCAATTCCGAGCAAAGCCGAGAAACCGCCTAAAAAAGAGGCGAGCCCGGCGCGGGTGAGGCCGCGCGGCATTTCTTCGGAGAGTTTCACATCGCGCAAGACGGGCGAAATAAAGTGAATGCCCATCAAGAAGACACCGATGGAGAAAATCCATTTCAGCGATCGTCCATCCATAAACTGGGCCAGGTATAGTCCTCCGGCGACGCCGACGACGAGCCAAGGCGCCCAATCCTTGATAATGGTGAAATCGACCGCCCCCTTCTTATTATGGGCGTGGACCGATCGGGACGAGGTGACAATAATCGTCGCGAGCGAAGTGCCGATCGCGACATGGGTTAAGACTTCACTGTCAACACCAAAGACGGTGAAGACGAGCAGTAAGGCAGGCACGACGACGAATCCGCCTCCAATGCCAAAAAGGCCGGCTACGAAGCCAGCCACGAGACCTGCTGCCATCAATACTCCGATCAGCTGCAGCAGTTGTAGGCTTTCGCCTTCTAATCCCGGCATGAATGTTTCCGTTCTATTTGAGCTAATTATCAGGCTTCTGGGAGGTCGGAGGGCAGATCAATTCTGCCCTCCGAATTTTGTTGGAAAATTTTCCAACTGCTCAAAAATTAGAACTTCGCGACCGCGCGGAGGTAGTAGAACCCACCCTGCCAATCGACTTCACTGGCGGACAGATAGATCCGGCCGCAGCATGAGTCGCCAATCGCCGGGTCAGCTTCGTCCGGATACCCGTCGAAAATGTTACGAGCGCCGAGCGACACCGTGATCGCATCTGTGACATCATACGACCCTTCCAGATCAACGAGCACTTCCTCGCCAAACTCCTGGATATTGCCCGTCGCACCGCCACTGTCCGAGTTCTCATACGGTCCAAAAATATTGGCGCGCGCAAAGAACGAGAACTTCCCGATCTCATGAGTTGCTGAGAGGTTAGCCCGCCATTTGAGCGGGAAGTTCTCGAAGTCGTATTGGCTTTCAGCGTTAAACAGGCTGGATACGTCGCCATCGAACTCGGTTTCATTCCAGTTGAATGCGCCAGAGAAGGCGGTCGATCCATTGGCGCCCCAATCCTGAGAATAAGTCAGGACAACATCGACCCCTTTGGTGGTCGTATCGAACGCGTTCTGGAAGAAGTTGACCCCGCCAATCGTGTTAGCGTTGGGAACACCAGCGGCATCAAGCACGGACGCATATTCATTTCCGGCCGGAGCTGGATTGCCATCATTCAAGGCCGGGAAATCGATGTCGTTGATGATTGTGATGGTCGACACCGCATTCACGCGATCCTCAAGATCGATCTGATAGAAATCGACCGTGTAGGTGAAGTCACCCACGCTTCCGAGGAAACCAAATGCAATATTGTCAGACTTCTCTGGCCCCAGCGGCTCGGCGCCAAGCGCGATCGCAGCAGGGTTGCTGGTCGGGAACAATCCGGTTGCCACAGGCACACCATTTGGCAGGCGTGTGGAAACATTGGTCGTCCCCAGCTGACCTGGCGTCGGTGCGCGAAAGCCCGTACCGACCGAACCACGGACCGAGAACATATCGTTGAAGTCGTATTGAGCCGCGAGTTTCCAGACGGTTTCTTCACCAAAGTCGGAATAGTCTTCGTACCGAATTGCGCCTTGTACGAAGAGCTGGTCTGTAATGTCGGTACTGACATCGACATACACCCCAAATGAGTCGCGTGTCAGAGTACCCGCAGAGTCCGGCCCATACCCCGGGAAACCATTGGATCCCACGCCGACCGTCCGATAAACGGGATCTCCTGAATCTGTACAGTCCAGAGTCGATCCGCCCGTGATCACCGCGGCACCCGCCGCAGTCGCGGTGCGCGTGGCAAAATCATCTTCATCGGTACAGAAGCCAAATGGATCCTGTGAAGAGAATGGCCCATTCGCGAAAGACGCCGCATCCCCACCGACAATTTCGTATGATTCGTCGAGGTAACTGGCCCCGAATGCAACGAGCACGGGAGACGCCGTGCCAGCTTCAAAACCGTAACTGAAGTCAGCCTGGAGCTGTGTTTCCTCGTTGATCAGATCTCCAGGCCTAAAGCTGGTCGGTGTATCCGGGCCCAAGGACGGATTGATCGTGTTCATCAGCGTATACTGGATTTCGTTCGAGCCGTAGCGACCGGACAGGTCCCAGGTAAAGCCATTCTCCATTTCACCCTTGATCCCGCCCAGGAACGACAAGTCTTCAATCTCGCCAAAGAATCGCGGAGTGAAACCACCCGGGAACAGGAAGAGCGGTGAATAGACCGAACCATCCTCCAGTCTCAAATTCTCGATCGTGCCATTGCCCGGGAAGCGATAGAAGAAGCTGCCATCGCTTTCAGACGTCGTGTAGTTACCGAAGCTGTAGAGCGAGATGCTGTCCGTGAGATCGATGCCGGCATTGTAGAATAACGCCAGGCGTTCGACATTCGGTGCGCCCCAGGGCTGGACGACGTCGCCGTCACCAATATTAGCATCCGGAAGGCCCGCAATGTATGAGGCCTCGGTATAGCCAGCAATCGATGTGTCAAAGCTGCCGCCTTGGGCGCCTGCAAAACGCGGATCATTGACGTCGGCACACGCGAAACTTTCGCAATATTGATTGGCTCGAACGGTGGCTTCGGCATCGTAATATTCGCCTGAAATGCTCAAGAACCCGGAATCACCCAATGGCAAACCGATATTGCCGGCGATCAGATATTCGGTTCCATCGCCTTCATAATACTGACCTGTTTGACCCGTCAGTGTGATGCCTTCAGCATTCTCTTTGAGGATAAAGTTGATCACGCCTGCAATGGCGTCAGAACCGTACTGAGCCGCAGCACCGTCACGGAGCACTTCGACGGTTCCAATCGCGGTAGAAGGAATCGTGGCAATGTCAGGCCCTTGCGTTCCGGATCCACCAATCGATACCAGCGCCGCGCGATGGCGCCGTTTCGAGTTCACAAGAACCAGTGTCTTGTCGGTCGGCAGACCTCGCAAAGTCGCTGGTCGAATAAAGCTTGCACCATCCGAAATAGGCTGGCGAGAGAGGCTGTATGACGGCACCAGGGTCCGAAGAATGTCATTGGTATCCGTGAACGAAACCGCCTCGATATCGTCAGATCCAAAGACGTCAATCGGAACCGGAGAATCGGTAACGGATCGCGGCGCACCGCGTGCACCGGTCACGATAATGGTTTCCTGAACGGCTGTATCATCGTCCGCGTCAGCGTCTTGAGCGATCGCGGACGGTATCGTCATCAGGCCCGTAGAAAGCGCTGCACAGGCGAGCAATTGTGTACGTAGCGATGTTTTCATCTTGCTATATCCCTTTTGGGCACCGACGCGGAGGTGGTCGGGCCGAGCGTGAAATTGTTGAGAAGGGACGGCTCAAACGATCAGGTTCGGCGCCAGCGCGGCAACCGTTTGAAGGCCCCAATTATGGTATGTGGAAGACGCGCCTTTGCGTCAGTCCGAAGACGTATGTGTCTATGCGACCGCGCGGCTTTGCGCGGCGTTGGCTTAAGTTCGCCATTGAACTTGAATATAACTTTTTCGAACTTTTCGATCGGCGATAGATCGGGTCAAACCCCAACCAAAAATTCATGTGCCCTGCTCGCAGAATGTGCAGCAATTTTGACGGGCGGCTAAGTCTTGAGCAAAGCGCCCCACAGATGCCCTTAGGGCAAGATGTCAGAATACAGGAGAAGCGTCTCAGCCACTTCCCGAATGGGTTTCGATTGGCGCATCGCAAGTTCTCGTAGCGACCTGTAGGCTTCCTGTTCGTTCAGCTGCTTGCGATCCATTAACAGCCCTTTCGCCCGTTCGATCACTTTCCGCGCCGCCAGCTCTTCTTGCGATTTCATAAGCTCGCTGCGCAAGGCATCGTGCAGTTTAAACCGCTCGACCGTGACTTCGATGAGGGTCGGCACACGGCGAATTTCGAACCCTGCGACAATGAATGAGGTAATACCGTAGCGGATCGCGACCGGGGCGAGGCGGCTCGGGTCATCGTCGACAAAAATCATGACGGGCATCCTCGCCGACTCGATCATTTGTTTGACCTGTTCGAGATAAGGCAGATCAACGGTTTCCCGCCGAATCAACAGGACATCACTCGCTTGTAGAAACGCCGCCGGCAACTCGCCATTCTCATCATTGCTGATCCCCTGAAAGACATATTTGTCGTCCAGCGTTTGCTGCATCAGCGCCAGCGACGAACTGTCAGCATTGACCACGAGCACGTTCAACGGGGAATGGATCGAATCGGGTGTCATGCGGCGGCTGGAGCGCTCCCATCGCTATTCTCTGGTTCAGAGAAACACCGCGCAGCCGCCTTCTTTTTCAAGATCACGCCGTTCAATTAAGTGCGTCGGAGCAAAATTTGATCGATATTTTCCCAGAACTGCTCGCGAATAACGCGATCTGTCGCGATTAACCTAAACGGATCGCTCGCCATGAGTGTAGCGCTTCGACTGAGTACACCGTAACGCGAACGCGCAGTGCCCAGCCTGCCCTCTTACTCCATCAATTCAAGGGCCGTGTTGATCTCGGTCCAGTCTACCAGCTTGAAGTTCTGGTCGACACCACTTCGCGGATTGCCATCATCCTGAACGACGAGCAGACCGTTCGGATACCCTGGCAGCGCGGCTGAGACCACGTCCAGACCATCCGTATGGCTCACCGAATCAACCCCGCCCTCTGTGCTGGGTCCGACCGAGAAAATGCCCCTGGGCTGATGTGGCGGCAGGCGGTCATAGACGACAAAGCGATCCGCCTCTTGCGCTGAAGCAATCAGATAACCGCCATCTGGCGCCCAATAGATACTGATGCCTTCGACATCGGCGACCAGGCCGTTTGCGTCTTCAATGCGATCCACGACATAGGGTTCGGCTGAAGCATCGGCATAAGAGAGCGCCCAGATGCCGAACGCCTCCTCGCCGATAAAGACCAGTCCCTGGCTTTCATCGAACACGCAGCCTTCGAGTTGCGAAGGCAAGGTGATGGACCGCTCAAGCGTGGCGACAATATCCGCATCCTTGCCTTGATCCGCGCGCCAGAATTCAACCCGTCCTGTTTTATACGTGACCGCAGCCAGCAGACCGCGTTCGTCCTGGCCTAGACACACGCCGTATGGCTCGACGGTCTCAACGGGCGTATCACCAATGTGCAGCACGGGCGCTTCGGTATTGCGAGAAATCACGAACCAGCTGAGCGTATTTAGCTCATCATTGCTCGCCACACCATATCGACCTCTGAGGTCGACATTATTGATGGCCCCGACATCCAGAAACTGAATCTCGTCACCTGAGAGATTATAGACATGCAGGCCTTCATCCTTATTGGTGCCCAGGATGAGCGAAGACTGGTCCCCACTGTCCGAGACCCAGATGGCTGGATCATCGGCCTGGTCCCCAATCCCGGTCATGGGTTCTGTTTCCAGTGCAGCTGGGATGGAGTGAACCGGAAACGGCAGGATCTCGGGCGTCGTTGTACACGCTGTGAGGTTGCAGGCAGCAATCAATATTGTGATCATACGGTTCATGATCGGATCTCCACTGGTTTAGGAAGGGTCGACCGAGAAGACATATTCCTCTCGATCTCCCGTTTAGGATTGAAGGCGATGGCCTAGAATGTGTAGCGCGCCCCGAAAATCCAGCTCGTGCCGAATTCGTCATATTGCATCAATCGGTTCTCATTGCCGAAATAATAGTATTCCGGCTCATCCGTCAGATTCTTGCCTTCGAGATAGATCTGAAGATTGTCATTAACCTTGTACTTGGCCGACGCCTCCACCAAAGTGCGATCATCGATCGTGCGGTCGAGCACTTCATTCCCCGGATCCGTATCGAACAGTTCATCCAGACTGTTGCCACGGAAGTTTGCCGAGATCCGCAAATCCCAAGGCCCCTTGTCATAACCCAAAGCGACATTCCAGACGGTATCCGATTGATTCAGGAACCGTACTTCGCGCCCGTTTGGCAAAGTGCTTTCTGAATCCGTCAAGGTCAGGTTTGCGGAGATCAGGAAACCTTCCAGTGATGGATTCAAGTCTTCGAGATTCTGAACATAGTTGAATTCGGCACCAATCAGTTCCGTACTGGGAACGTTGATGAACGTGATCACATCGGCGATCTCATCATTGGTCGCGTCCCCATCCAGAAGAGTGTTTGGTAGGAAGGAAAGGTCAACACTCTCGGGCACGTCTGCAACATCGAACTCAACGCCGTAAATCGCGTTTTCGATATCCTTGTAGAACAGGCCAAAGGACAAGACGGAAAGCTCAGTCGGATAATACTCGATCGAGATGTCGAAATTGTCAGCTTCAAGCGGGTCCAGATTCGGATTGCCCAACTCGACCTCGTCACGGTCATCATTCAACACCGCGAAAGGTGCCATTTCGCCAAATCCCGGACGTACCAGAGAGGCATAATAGGCCGCTCGTCCGACCAGCTTGTCGTTGAACTCATGCTTGATATTCACGCTCGGCAGCACATTGGTGTAATCATCCGAGACATTGCGAGTGGTAAACGTACCAAAGTCGAAAGCTGTTGTGTTACTCTCATCCAGGAATTGACCAGTCAGATCGACATCGGTCTGCTCAACCCGAACACCCGCCACGACCGTGGTTGCACCAAAGTCGAAATTGCCCAGAAAATAGCCGGCGAGAATCTGCTCCTCGATCGTATAGTCCTCGATCGCACTATCAATGGCCGTATCATCTTCGACCAATTGATCGGCAGAGAAAGACCCACGCAAGCTGGCCGTCAAATTAGGATCAGGCCAAAGCGGCTGAGCCACATTCAACCGCCATCCGTCGACAAAGTCACCACCGACAAAGTCCGCGAGATTAAGATCTCCATTTTCCTCAAAAGTCAGGTTCACATCGCGAATTTTCTCGCGGTCCCGGAGCTTGATACCAGCTTTCCAGGTGACTGGGACATCACCGATAAAACTCTCTCTGGCAACGTTGAATTTTACACTGGTTTCCGTGTCCTCATTCGTCGTGAACTCGCGCTCAAACGTATCGAGGAAATAATTGGCCGGATTGTAAACTTCCGCCAGGAATGAGTCACTTGCGATCAGGCGCGGTGTTTCCGGGGAGCTGTAGTCGAGTGTCACGATCTCAGGCACGATGTCCTGTAGATTTTCGGAACGGAAGGTGACGTCATGATTGTTGCTGTCATCTTCTTCTGCGTACGCATAGGACACCTCATAATCGAATGTCCACGCGTTCCAATCAGTTTCCCCGCCGAGCGCGTAGGTCTGGATCGTCCGAATTTCTTCACGCAACCGAACTTCTGCGTCAATTTCCTCCAGTGCGAAACTTGTACCGGTTGAAGTGACCACATCATCGTCTTCGAAATCATCAAAGCTGCGAAGTTCGAACTTGTTCCGGACTTCGTCATCCTTGTACTCGTTGAACAAGGTGCGCAAATACAGGTCAGTGTTTTCGTCAACGCGCCAGTCGAAATTCGCAACCAATCCCAGGCGTTCGCGGGTCAGATCATACCAGCGGTTTTCAAAGTCATCATTCGGACTGAACAGTCCGGTGGTGTCGTCGATCCCGAATTCACCAATCTCGTTATTATGCGCTTCGATGCGCAAGTCCTGATAATTCAAGGACAGCGCGACCCCGAATGTATCATTGAAGACGTTCGAATAAGTTAGAGTCGCCTTGGGAGAAATTTCCTCAGTGATCTCGTTCCACTGGCCCTCAATTTTAGCCCGCACAAATTGGCCGTCACGATCGAACGCAGAAATGGTCTTCAGATTGATGATACCGCCAAGACTGTCCGCGTCGACATCCGGCGTCAGCGACTTCTGCACTTCGATCGTGTCGAGCAGATCGGAGGGCACGCCGTCCAGCAAAACACCGCGACGGTCTTCCGGAGACGGCGTGCGGACGCCGTTGATCGACGCGGCGATCAGATCCGTATTGATTCCCCGGATCGACACATAACGCCCTTCGCCCTGGTCCGTAACAACCGACAGCCCTGGCACGCGTTGGAGCGAGTCTGCGACTGTCGTATCGGGGAAATTCCCCAGTCCATCCGAATCGACCACCGAGATGATACTGTCCGACGCGCGTTGCTGATTGATCGCGCCGGCTTGCGCAGCAGCGGAGCCGACCACGAGAATATTGTCGAGATATCGAACTTCACCGCCCAAAGTGAAATCGAGGGTCGTTCCCGTCGCTGGCACCGTTACCGTGGAAGAGACCTCTTCCGTGCCGATATAAGAGACGTTTACGGTGTAATTTCCCGCCGGAAGGTTGGCGATACGGTACTCCCCGAATCGATCCGTGCTCGTGGATCGATTGGTTCCGACAATCGAAACAATGGCCCCTTGCAAAGGTGCAGCACCCGTCGTGTCCGTCACTTTGCCGCTCAGGACTTGCGCATGAGCGCCAATAGCTGCCGAGGAAAATGCCAGCACCGACAGCGCCGTTCCTGTGAATAATCGATTCATAAAACCCTCCATGAAGATGGCGGGCTGATGCACTGAGTGCGATACAGTTCGATGACAATTTCGCTACCATTTGGTGACGGATTCACTTCGGTTTAATGACAATTAGATCGTGTGCGGACGGTATTTGCGTCAGAGATTCTTGTCACTCATACGGGTCTAGTTGTGGTCACAAACGCTGCGACTATTCAACGAAGACCCCTGCGCGCTGTCATCCAAATGAGACACGGCAGCGGCGATCTCGTTCAAGGTAACTGCCGCCGTGCCTTCCATGACGGCATTCATGTCGATGGTGGTTTCCTCAAGCAGCGACCATCCCAGCAAGGCCGTGATCGCATTGGTTTGACGATCGCTGCCAGCGACTTCCAATGGAACGGGAATCCAGGCGGCTGCCCCGATCGGGTTGAGTTTTTTCTTGCCCGCGTCCTCCTCAGTTTCTCCGTCTGAACCAGTGTTTATCGGTTCAACATCGGCAACGCCTTCATCCGGAGCCGCCGGCTTAACGTCGAGATTCTTGAGCGTATTGAGGACAATCGCCTGATTGCGCGACACATCGACCGGACAACGTGGCGCAGGCCCCTGCTTCAACGCCTCATAGGTCTCAGTCGAAAAAAGCGACGCCTCATCACGTGTGACGATGCGATGGTCAAAGATCTTGTCGCAAGACTCTGGCCCGAGATCGCCATCAGAGAAATCGAGCAAGCTGTTGCAAAGCAAACGGATCGGCGCCCGGCTCGCGGCCCCGCGGGCTTTCAGTACGGCAGATGGGATACTCGCGAATTCATTTTGCTTGGTCGCTCTCTGTCCGCGCGGGTTCTGGTCTGCGTCTTCAGACGGAATTGTCAGCGCATAAAGATGAAGAACAATCACATTGACTTGCACCTCCGCATCACGCGCTTGTCGCCTGAGCGCTTCGACCGATTGAATAGCCGTCAACGCCCCGGAATTGTCCATGTATCCACCATCAACGAAATAGTGGCGTTTCCAGCGCCCGTTCTCATATCGGGTTTCGATCACGCCGGTCGGATTTGAAACCGGGAACCGGGCCGACAAATGCGCCGCTGTCGAGATCGGGAGTGTCTGCGTCCGCTTTGGACATGTGCCGACCAACTGCCCCGCTTCCGGTTCCACGCGATCGATCATTTGCTGCACGATCGGCACGCTGCCACAACTCGGCGCGTCATCGTTTGACTGGTCGATATAAACATCGACATTGGACGTCGCCATCTGATAGCCGCCCGTCTCATAAAAGGTCGAGAAGAACACCATTGGCCCCGGATCATTCTGCGCTGGGACGGCGTCTTCAGCACTTGGCGCCCGCACGGCGCAGCTCGCAATGCTTTCAAGCGTCTGGTCCATGGTCCGTTTGCCCCGCCGCGACTGAACTGCCTGACAGTCTGGCTTGGCAGCGATGTCTGACTTTGGACCGTCCATGGCTTCAGCAGGATACGCGCCGTTTAGTGCTCGATCAAAAACCATGGCCAGACGATTCTCAAAGAAGTCCGCCCGATCATAGATGCCGCGCTCATAGGCCTCCCCAATCGCATCCGTGTCCTTGCGATGGAACAAGCCAAAAACCCGATCCGAAATCTGGGCAGGCAGGATTGTTGTCAAAACGTCACTGCCGAACAGACCTGCAAACAGGGGGGACAAGAAGTCGGATTTCAGCGTTTCATCTATAATATGATGACGCTGACCAGCGGTCAGATCATTCGCCAATTCTTCTTTCACGGCCGCGAGATAGACCGCCGATCCAACCGCCCCGCCCGACACGCCATTGATGGAGTAAACATGATCAAGCAGGCGCGTATTGGCGTTTTGGGTACAGAGCGGTTCGGGGCGCGTGGACGTCTGACAAAACTCCAGCAGCGCCGTGTCGAGCCGTGACAAATAATATCCTGCATGCGCGCCGGCCCGAATGCCTCCGCCCTCGGCCAGGACCACAATGGCTGGAATGGGCGTTTTATCGTCGTCGTCTGGATTTTGTCTCGCAGCCAGCCACTGTGCGGCATGGGCATTGATTTCCTGCGCCTGAAATGGGGTATCCGGCCCAGTGACCGCAAGCCGATGAATATGATGTGCTTCGCCGAGGCCAAGCAGAAGGATTGGCGCCAGCACGGAGGCGGATGGCAATTGGTTCACCGCGGCCCGAAATTCCAGACGGCTCGACCAGATGCGCCGGCGAAAAACAAACACACCGAACAGCAACAGGAATACCAGCATGTCTGCCGTAAAACGCGGCTCGAAGACGAGAACTTCCAGTGAAGAGACCAGAAGCTCGATGAACAGCAATCCTACCAGCAGAAGAAAGAACCAGGACTTCAGCGAATAGGCTCGCCGCATGGATTGAAACTCATCCCACATCCGGCCTGGCCAGGATCTTTGCATTGTATCCGGTGGTATGTTGCTGTGATAGGCCCGCGCATGCCGCGCCGAGCTTTCAACCAGACCGGAAAAGAACAGGGTCGCCCAGAGTGTTCCGAATAACCCGACCCCTAGCGGACCAAGAAAGGCAACAACGGGCGGGAACCAGAAAACCAGCGGAATGAGAATGATCCCGATCACGCGCACGCATTGAAAGACCAGTTCAACGAATGGATCGATAATGATGTATCGCGCCGTGTGTCCTTGATGCAGGCGGACGACTCGATCCTTGTAGCAGCGAAACACCAGATGCAGAAAAATGAAGCAGGTGAAGAACATCCAGGCGCCGCCAGGATATTGGGCCCATTCGAAATAACTCGCCCCAATAGTCAGGATAGTGAGCGAGAACATCAAACCGACAATGGCTGATTGGGCTGTGCGGTGTTCCGGCGCAAAGCAGAAATGCAAAAGGCTGAAGCCGGTATATTGCAGCTTCTGTTTCCAGCCAGGCCTGGTTCGCATCTGATTGAAGACAGCCCGCCGACGCGCCACACCCTCATGGCACATCCTGGCGATGACCGAACACAGGATGCCAAATCCGATCCCAGCTGCGACAATCGCCCAGAAGCGAATGTCATAAAGGCCATATTGGAACCAGAAGCCCATCAGCATGAAGAGCAGCGGCAGGAAGACGCCGCACCAATAGGCGTATCTCAGGCGCAAGGAAATGCTGGGATCAACCGGATCGCGTTTGGCTGTCGCGAAATAGTCCGTCTCGGCGTCCATCTGACTTCGACGAGTCACCGCGCTGAGCATGAAGGCGGTATACATCATGACAACGCCATGTCCGACGAACAGGGCAATCAGGATGACCGTGTCAATGTCGAACCCGGCCCGGTTAATCGTGTATTTGATAATTGCCCGCCCCTGATCCGGGATCAGGAAAGCCAGACTCAGGAAAAGCAGGGAAAAGGCCACCGGCCAGGTTGGCTTGAGCGCGCGATACTGGAACCGGTTTAACAGTTTGATCTCGCCATCCGCCGGCATGATCTGGCGGAGCATATCAATGACGCCTCTAAGCATCGTCTCCACTCCGGAGGGGGACTTCGACGAAATCATTATTGGCGAGTTCGCGGCGCAGGAAATCCAGGTGCGAGCGCTGATAGGCGATCAAGCCAATTTCGGTGACTTTTTCCAGCGTCTTGTGCTTTTTCGGATCGGCCAATTGCTGCGCGATCAGATGTTTCAGACTGATCACCATTTGATGCGCGACAAAAGCTGCGTGGGCGCCGCCGTCGCCAGATCCAATCAAGGGGAACAGAACCGAATGCAAGCCACGGCCGCGCTGACGCCGCCGTTCATCGCGCATGCCTTCGAAAACGGATTTGACGCACTTATCGATCTCACCGCCCGACGAGAAACCATCGCCGACCTTGTTCGGTGTCACCGCCGCAAGGTGCGCGACGTGACTGACCTTGTTCTTGCTGCTCAGCGTGCTGGCATCATCCGTCCGGGTCATGAACACCGTTCCAACCGGAACTTGTGATCGTGTGCCAACTTTCTCGGCGAGGGCGAGGCCTAGTGCATCCTTGTAACTGTCATCATTCAAGGCCCCGCGTCGCACGGATCCGAGTTTTCGAATCTGCGCGGAAACAGATCGGTCCCAGAACCGCGCCATTTCCATGAATGTGTTTTCTGAATTGACCCAGACATCGAAATCCTTGGCATGCTGGATCTGATACTCCCAGATCACAATTTTTGGCCCCGCGGCCTTGGCGACCGGGTTGCCTGATGCGTTGAGTTGCCAGGCCACCTCATGCAGCTTCGAGGTTTCAAAGGGGCGCTCCAATGGCGTCACGCGGAAGGCACCGGTGGCGCGCAGATCGCTTTGATACTCGGCCTCTCGCGGCCGGTTCAGATATTTCACCACAGCGGGAATCTGATCCATCCAGTTCGGGCTGGAGGCATCAATATAACCATGCTTGGTTTGCGTGAAACGCGCATTCGCGATGGTAGATGTGTCACTATTCGGCGCCAGAAGAAGGGTCGGCGCATTGCTCAACGCATGGCGAACGCCGGTGACATAGAACGCATCTGCGGTCACGCACAAATCGACCACGGCGAACTGGTTGTGAATCAGCTGATGGACCAATTGTTCAAACGGCTCTGGTTCGTGATCTTCTTCATCCGGCGGAAAAATCTCTTCCAGATACGCAAAGTCGATAATCATCGAATACGTATCCTGAAGGTGCGCGACCAGGGCCTCGATCTGTGCCTTCAAGCGACTTTCCCGCGTCGTCACGACCACGCAGCGGCCGGCAGATAGCGTCGAATTTGTCATCACGTCACCTTCCCCACCTGACTCCTTCGCCTAGGTCGCTTTCAATCCAAAGACTGGTCCGAAATTCTCTGGTCGCCGCATCCACTCGGCGGCCGCAAAACACTTGCCGTCGAGAATACGACCATCCGAGACCATGTCGAGAAAGTCCTGCGGGCTCACCGCATGCCGTCGAATGTCCTCGGTCTCGACTCCGCGACCGCGTTGGTCATCAGCTTCCGTCTCGGGCCATGGCTTGTCATCCGGCCAGTCAAATCGCGCATAATAGAGGTGGATCTGTTCGGAGCAGGCGCCAGGCGACGGGTAGAAGGAGCCAATGAAATCGGCATGGTCCGGGACAAATCCGGTCTCCTCCTCACATTCGCGCCTAAAGGCTTCCAGCCAGGGCTCTCCAGGTTGTTGCATGCCGGCCATCAATTCAAGCATGCGTCCCGCATGTTCCTTTTCCCGGTCCACTTTTTTGAGGTCCGGCAAACCGCTATCCGCATCAATCAGGGTCGGCATGCGAAACTGTTCAACCAGAAGCAGGGTCTGCTTGCCTTGTCCGACCACGTGCAAGATGCCTGCAACCGCGTCCCCCCGGTGCACATTGACCAGGGTCATCTCCTCGCTCATTTCACCGGGATTGAATTTCGGGTGGACAATTTTGAAGCGATCCAGCCGCAAAAACGAGCCGAGTTTCGCCAGCGTGGCGTGTTCCTTGAATTTGACTTTGCGCATGGCCGATCAGCCCCCCCAGATCGATTTGGCCACGTTGAGCAGGTGTTTCCGATCTTCAATCCCATTATGCCCGCCATTTATCAGGCGGGTCACCTCAAAAATGTCATCCGTATCAGCCACCTCATTGAGGTTGCGGCTGTCCCAGTAATTTGCCGCGACTTGCAAGGCGATCACCGGATTGGATGCGACGACATCCGGATCATTTTCCAGATCAAGGCCCAAACGCCCCCCAATCGACCGATAATTGGCGCGACCGGTCAGTTGGATAAACCCGCGACCACGATAGCGCCAGCCATCGCCTGAGGCTTCATCGCCATTGCCTATGCGGTTGGCGTACACACGATTGGCGATCTTCTCAGGCTGGCGGGCATAGGACGCGGCTTCCGCCTCATCGCGGAATTTGCTGCGAAAGATCTTCATCAGACCCTGCGTGCTGTAATTCAGATTCTCTTCCATCGCCGTGAAATGCGCAGACTCATGCGCCAATTGCGCCATGAAATGCGAGAACCTGCGAGGATTTTCGCCAATCTTGTAATGCGCAACCACCTGGTTCAACACGTGCAACAGCTCTTCATCCAGGCTGGAGGCATAGTCTCCAACAAAGCGCTGCACCCGTTTGATCACCTCGACCACATTGGTGAGATCGGTCAGCCGCGTATCTGTCGCAGGCTCAGGATCGATTGAGACCAGGTATCGCGCTGCCGCATAGCCCTCTTCGACGAGATTTCCGGCCGTGGTGGTGATTTTCCACCAACCGAGCGCGCTGGCATCCTCGATTTTGGTCACCAGCGTGCCATGCGGCATGTCCATGATGATAGGACTGTCCGTACTGGGTTCCTGGCGCATGCGCAGGCTGCTCGCATTCACGCGAAACACGTTTTTCGGTGGCGGAGGTGGTGGCGGAGGGGGCGGCGGTGTCGGCTCTGCGGGCTGAACATGGTGCAGCGTGCGAGTCGGTGCGTCGATCGGAACCAGGAATTTGCGGTGCGAATACCCTTCAACGTGATAGGTGTCTGAAAATTCTGCGAAGACCTTGTACCAGTCTCCATTCCACAGTTTTTTATCCAGCCGTCGAACCCGCATTCCTGCAGGCATTGCTTCAAGAACGCGGCTGCTGCCAGTTGGAAGCTCTCTGATCTTGAGGCCGCTTTGGGCTGTGACTTTCAAGTACTCCATTCGTCCCTCGCGCCTGCTTGCTATTTGCATTTTGCCGAAAAACTGCTTGAGTAGGTCACGCTCAATACGGGACTTTGTCAATGTCATTTCTGTTGGCTCTCGCGGCATTTGCGGCCATTGTTGCGGTCTATTCGACAGTGGTTACGGTGCTTGTGGAGGGACTTCAAAAGGTCCTCGCCCTGCGCAGTGCGGGCATGAATGAGATGCTGCGGGCCTTTTACGATCAGACTTTGGCCAGTTTGCAACCTGGCGACACACCCGATACTGAGAAGGCCAGTCTTGAGGCCGGAAAGAAGCCCTCAAACGCGGCCAGGGATTTTGCTGATTCGATTACCCGTCGGACGCCGTCTGAAAGCCTGAAATTCTGGTACATCCGCAATTGGCCGCTGATCGGCCACATCTTCGCGTCGCGGCGCCAGAAACTATCCACGCTGCAATTCATTGAGAGCCTGGCGGAAACCAAGGAAGGCGCCGCCCTGTCCCGCCATGAACCAGGACAATTACGCGAAGCGCTGACCACGGCGGCCTACCAATATGAGCGGCTTGGCGAGACTCAGTCCGAGTATTTCCAGTCGCGCGCCAAACTTCTGTCTGTGATTGTCGGACTGGTGGTGGCTGTGTTCATCAATTTCGATGCGATCACCGTCTACAAAGAGCTATCGACCAACGCTTCCCTGTCTTCGCGCCTGACGCTGGCGATGGATCAGGAAAAGCTCAATCTGGTCCAGAAAGTCGCCGGTGCGGACGATACGGAACTGGAATCAAGCTCGCTGATGACTCCGGCGATTCAGCAGGCGGCAGGAGATTTGCGTGCGCTCGGCATTCCAATTGGACGAAAAATGTTCCCGCATTGCGAGGGCTATTCCCATACGCCCACCGATCAGGTCCTGACGACCAATCGCAGTCAGGCTGACGCGATCGTGGCGACCGAATATTTCGATCCGCGTTGCGGCAAGTCGCGTCAGCAAACCGTCAATCAGACCTGGGCTTTGAGTTTCCAGGACTTCCTGACCATCGAAGGCGCTTCGCCAACGGGATATTTCGATACAGCGGGCTATTGGCTAAGCTATCGCGGCCATCGCGTCGCGGCCATCGGCAACAATCTCCAATCCTTTCTGATGTGGGCTCTGGGCGTTGTGGTGGCGGGCGGATTGCTCGGCCTGGGCGCCCCCTTCTGGTTCAAGATTTTCAATCGACTGTCCGCCATGGCCATCCCGGCAGCGCGCGCGACGCTGACGGCACCGCCAAAAGCACCAGGTGCGCCGCCTGTCCTTGTCAAAGTGTCAGATGTGCGTCCAGCCACTTCAAGCGATCCGGAAGACCTTGAGCGCGGGTTCCTGACCGTGATCGGGCGCAACAAGGTTATGGTCGCCGCCGAAGAAGCCAATGCTGATGGTATCGGACGACTTGAAGATGCACGCCCGGGGATCAAACGGGGAGAACGCCCACCGGAACTGACATAGAAGCAAAACCAGTGGGCGAAAAGTGAGGGGTGAAGGACGACCAATGACAGGCGTAACCGGTGTCATGTTTGCGGTGAAAGCCGCGTTCAATATTCTTGAAACTGCGCGCAATATCGCGGAAGCGCGGGCGAGCCGGTTTGATTTCGACGTCGTGTTCACGCCGCTACCCGCCGGTAATCCGCTCGATCTGGCCCGGCAACACCTGTCCAAGAGCGAAAACTGGGGCGCGTCAGGGCAGCACAATCACCTACTCTCGGAGTTTGCCGACTGTATTCTGGACCAGGGAGACTTCGGACGTTTCATCGACCCGGAAGCGCCGCAGGAGAGACAGACGCAACTTTGCATCGCCCTGAATTCGGCTTTCAGCGCGGCCGTGGCTGAGGAAGAACTGAAACGGTTCCAGTCGGTCGATACGTTGCAGCGTTGGGTCGATAATGATGCAGGGCGCCGCGATCGCGCCCGCCTGATCCTGCGGATGAGCGGATTGGCATTGGACTATATCAGCACCCACACGCACCGCCTGGGTTTACGTGGGCAGGCACAGACCATTGTCGGCGCGATCTCTGACAGCATTGCCGGGCATATTGAGCGCAACAAGGCGACCATTATCGAGACCGCTTTCACCAAAGGCGCTGGCGCGCGGATCGCAGAAGCCCTGCTGACCACCAGCCTCGAAATCGCTGAAACCCGTCCAGAACTGTTCTCGGATAAGGACTCGGTACAAGCGCTGGTGCGCTCTGCGATCAGTCCATTCCGCGAACTCAATGCGGCGAATGCCAGCCTCGATCTGAATGCAACACAGCGCCTGATGAAAATCCGCGAAGTGCTGCGCGGGCCGGTCGCCACGGGCGTCATCCAGACCCTGTATGACTATCGGCGCGATGTGTTCGATGGCGACTATCCTGAACGCGGCAGCGCCGCCGGTATCGTGACAGACGCCCTGTTCGAAGGCCTGGTGGCGGAAACGTCGGAACAGGGTACGCTTGCCAGTATATTCACGCCGGGCTTTTTCGTGCGCACCTATCCGAACGTCCTGCAGGCCGTCTCCGCATCGCCGGAAGCCTTCATTCGTGGCAGCGGTCAACATATTGAACTTGGCCGCGAATTCCTCACCGGTCTGATGCAATCCCTGTCGGCCGTGGAGTCGCGGCCGCAACTGGCGCAGCACATTTTCCAGATGGGCATGGAAATGACCCGTCGACATGCTCGCGTCTATCTGGTGGCCGAGGCAAGGGCCGCACTGAATGCCGAACTCACGGAACGGCTCGACGCGACCGACTCCCCCTGGGCGCTCACCCAGATCAAGATCCTCAGTCATATTGCGGATGGCATGATCACGCATTTCGAGGCCAAGGGCATCGACATGTCCATCCTGTCGCGGCCAAGCGAACAATCCTTCCTGCTCGATCTGGTCGGCATTGTCGCTGATCAAGTGGCGCTGACCCCTGGCATGATCCTGGGCGATGATGTGAACCCGGAAGTCGTCAACATTGCCCGCGGCGTCGCAGCCTTCATTGCCAACGAACATGCCAGCCTGATCAGCCGCGCCGACTGGCAACGGGTCTCGGCGCACGCGATTTCGCTGGCTATGTCCAATCCGGAAACCCTGTTCAGTCTCGATGCCAGCGATCCGGAAGACGCGCTCGCCGTCACTCTGATCCAGCAACTCCTGACCACCGCGCAAGCCAGCCTCACCGCGCAAGCCGATGGCAGCGCGCCGCTAAACCGGCAACCAGGACAGATCCTGTTCGGACGCACACTGGCGGATGCCATGATGACCACGCTCGATCTCGCCACATCACATGCGAGACAATTGGCGACAGATAGCGGCCAAACCGCACTGAATGATTTTATCCTGCAACTGAACACGCTCGCCACCGCCCAAGGCGTTGAGCAATTGTCGTCGCAGGACTGGCTGTTCGCATTCCGCTGGTTCCTCGGCGATGTCGTCTCTACCGGCCAAACCAGCGTCTCGTCAGATACGATACTCAGCGCCGTCGAAACCATGCGCAAAGGTCGTGCAATGACGTCCAGCACAGCGGCCGATCCATTCGACTTTGATCATGTGCGCACCCCAACCGGAGAGCCGGAAGTCTATTATCAACCTGTCCCACCGCGAGGAGCTGAAGGATGAAACACATTGGAACAATTGCCATGGCGAGCGCCGGGCTCATCTTGTTGACAGCCTGCGAAACCACATCGACCACGACTGGCCCGTCGCCCGAGACCACTGTCGCACAAATCAATGCCGTCAAAGCGCAGACGGCGACCGAAGACAATGCAGCATCCAGGGTTGAAAAACTGAACGGCTTGCTGGCCTCAGCCGAAACCAGAATGGCGGAAACAGCCGGAAAGCCGGCTCTGAATCTCGCCTGGACATTTACGGCGATGACGGCCGCGGACGCCCTGACCTCGATACCGGGCCAGTCCACTGAGGCCTTTGCCGACGCCGCCAGCAAGACGCTGAATTATGCTGATGCAGCGAGCACTGCTTGCCTCGACATTGGCGCCTCGGGCATCGACACGCGGCAAGGCAATTTCTGCGGCATGGCGCTCGCAGTGCGGCGCCTGAACGATAGCGGCAAGGCTGTGCAAGCCTTCACGGATGCGACCGGTGCCGGCGACTGGGCCGGCAGCAAAGCCGCATCAGAAGGGTTTGGACAGCAAGTCTCGACCAATTGGACCGCCTATTCAGCGGACGCGGAACAGCTGGCCCTTTCGGAGCAAAACCAGACTCCATTCACCCGAATGGCGCTGCAGGAAGCTTGCGAGTTTCAAGGCGCACAAGGCCAAGCCAACTTGCTCGGAAATCCGTCCATGGAAGAAGATGTGCGGGACGCCAAGGATGCTTATTGGAGCGCCATGGCGAGCGCCGCCGCATTCCTGGACATCGAGTCGGCGGCCGCCATTTGCGAGACTGAGCCTGAAAGCCGATCCTGCAAACGCGAAACCGAAATCAAGGTGGCCGAGACCTGTCAGGCTTTGTGACGCCTCGACGGCAAGCTTGCGCAGCCCTCGCGCTTCGGAAACAATAGCCTATGCAAGATCGCCTGAGACGTCTGCCAAAAGTTCAAACCATTCTGGAAACGGAATTGGCCGCCCAGTTGATCCGGACTTATGGCTATGACGATGTCGCGGATGCGGTTCGTGCCAGGCTGCAAAGAACACGCGAACAGATTGTTGCTGGCGCAAATCTTGATACCGCACAGATCAGCAATCAGGCCGTCCTCGGTGATGTTGAACCGGAGCTAAGCGCTGCGCGCATGTCAAGCTTGCGCACCGCCATCAATGCGACGGGGATCATTATTCACACCAATCTCGGGCGCGCCCGTCTCGCCCCTGAGGCTGTTCAGGCGATGCAGGAGGTCGCGGCGAATTACACCGCGCTTGAACTGGACCTCGAAACCGGCAAACGCGGGTCTCGACATGCCCATGTTGAAGACCTGATTTGTCATCTCACAGGCGCTGAGGCGGCGATTGTCGTAAACAATTGCGCGGCGGCGATCCTGACCGTCCTGACTGCTTTGGCCGCTGGCAAGCCGATCATCGCATCGCGCGGTGAGATGGTCGAGATTGGCGGATCGTTTCGGATGCCCGACGTGATCGCCCAGAGCGGCGCCATCTTGCGTGAAATCGGCACGACGAATAAAACGCATCTCAGCGATTACGCCAATGTGATCTGCGATGACACGCGCCTCCTCCTGAAAAGCCATACCAGCAATTATGAAGTCGTTGGCTTCGCATCCGTTCCGAACCGAAAAGACCTGGCTGATCTGGCGCACGACAAAGGAACGCTTCTGGTCGAGGATTTGGGCAGTGGGGTCCTCGTCGACCTATCCGCCTTTGGTTTGCCTAATGAGCCTGTTGTGCGCGATGTCCTCGAAGCCGGCGTCGATGTCGTGACCTTTTCCGGCGACAAGCTGCTTGGCGGCCCACAAGCCGGCATCATTGCCGGGACTCGCGCCTGTATCGATCAAATCAAGGTCCATCCAATGGCGCGCGCGGTGCGGATCGACAAGCTCTCTCTCGCTGCGCTCCATGCCACGCTGGACTTGTATCGCGCGCCGAACGATCCGGTTGAGCGCGTGCCGGTGCTTCAGGCTCTGGCCGAACCGGTTGAGAGCATTCACGCCCGCGCGCAAAGGCTGCAGACCTTGCTTTCGAAAATAACGGGCATGGACGCTGTGGTCACCTCTTCCATCGCGCGCGCTGGCGGTGGGTCGCTGCCGCAGCAGGATCTGCCGAGCTTCGCCGTTGCCATCTCGGCCGGCGCGCAATCGCCGGATACAGTTGCAGGTAAACTTCGAACGGCGAGGCTGCCCGTACTGGGGCGGATATCCAAGGATCAGTTCTTTCTGGATATGCGCGCGGTCGCAGAGCATGAGGTCGCGCCTCTGGCGAATGCGGTCGCCGACGCGCTGGGCGAATGAAGCACAGAACACTGGCTGTCATTGGCCATGTCGATCATGGCAAAACCAGCCTAGTCAAGGCGCTGACCGGTGTCGAAACTGATACGCTCAAGGAAGAGAGGCAACGCGGCCTGTCAATCACGCTTGGGTTTGCTCACCTAAAGCTTCCATCCGGGCACATGCACCTGATCGATACGCCTGGGCATGCGGATTTCATTCGCATGACCGCATCGGGCGTGAGTGGCGCTGACGCGGTGCTGCTTGTGGTCAGCGCGGTCGATGGCGTTCAACCACAAACGCTTGAGCATGTTCGGATGGCTAGCCTGTTCGGCATTCGTGAAGCGACCATCGCATTGACCAAGGTGGATTTGGTGCCCGATAAAGATGCGCGACAGGTCAGTGCAAATGTCGAGGCCTTGCTCGACACGCACGGGTTTACACGCGTGGATGTTGTGCCCTGTTCCAGCGCGACGGGAGACGGGATCGACAAATTGATCGCCACGCTGGAACGAAACGCAGCACACACTAATCAAGCGACCGGTTTAAAAGGATTTTTCCTGCCCATCGATCGCGTTTTCTCAGCCCCGGGCGTGGGTACAATCGTCACGGGGTCCTTACTCGGTCATTCAATCAGCATCGACGATGAGGTCGTCTTGGAGCCCGCACACCATCGCGCGACGATTCGAGGAATCGAGGTCGCCGGGATCGCACACGCTCAAGCGATGCCGGGCGCCAGGGTCGCTCTCAATCTCAGAGGATTGGACGCTGCATCCATTCAAAAGGGGGATGTCTTGTGCGCGCCAGAAAAGTTCCGGGCGGGACGAAGATTTGATGTCGCCCTGCAGTCAGACCCCACATTGAAACATATGGAACAGGTGACCGTCCTGCATGGCACATCTCATCACACAGCGCGCTTGCGTCTATACCCGGAGACCGGATCGCTGTCCGTGCACGGACAGCTTGAGTTTCAAACGCCGCAAATCGCATATCCAGGACAGCGTGTTGTATTGCGCCGGCCATCCCGCGCAGAGATTCTGACAGGCGGCACCGTCATCGACCCGAACGCCGTTTTGGTCACTCGCAACAAACCGGCGCATGTCCGTGTTTTGCGCGCTTGCCTCGAAGGCGATCATGATGCGATGACGCAAGCAATCGCAGATCGTGACAACGGCATCGTCGACCTCGAGACCCTATCCGGACTCGATGGTGCTACACCGGAAAACGATTTCGAGGCGATCTCCGAAACGCATATTGCACGTAAAGCCGACCTCGAGACTTTGCGCCAGCGACTGGTCGATGCGCTGAATTCACTACATGCGCGCCGACCATGCCGACCTTTTGTCGAGACGTCTGAACTCTACAGCCAACTACGACCTGCCCCACGGGTCCTGATCGATGCAGTCGTCGACCGTCTACGCGCCGCTGGCGAAATCAGGGAGCATAAAAACGGAGTGGCATTAGCCGACTTTGATCCGCTCGAGATCATGACCACCGAAATGTGCGAAGCCTACCATGACGCGGATCAACGCCTTTGCGAAATGGGCATTCGACCGGTCGCACTGTTCGAGTCTCCGAGCCAGGACGAATCTGATCTGGTCGAGTTGCTCGTGTGGAACAAACGCGCCGTTCGTCTGTATAATCATAGCCTGAAGCAGACGCTTTTACTGTCATCTGGCATCATCGGTGAGGCGCGCGACAAACTCGCGAAGGCTTTTCCCGATGGCGTTTCGTTCACCACGGGCGCTGCGCGAGATGTGCTGGGAACCAATCGGAAGACGATTGTACCGCTGCTTGAACATTTCGATGCTCGCGGCATCACACAGCGCAATGACAACACGCGAATGATTCGTGGTGATTTGACGAAATAGTCGCGCGAGTTGTTTGCGCCCATCGCAGTATCGACTAAACTCGCCGCAAAGCGCCAGACAAAACCAGGGGAGACGGAATGAAGGGATATTCTGCAATACTGGCCGCCCTCTCACTTATGGGCTGCGCCACCCAACACAATACCGTTCCCGACGCGAGCGGGCCGACATCAGAGGGTAAGGTCTATTTCATCGGGCAGGATCTGAGCGCCCTTCGCGGCTATTTTGCATCCGACTGTTGCGCCATGCCGGATGGAACAACGGCCTATCTGTCTTTGTATCAGCTTCGAACAGCGCCAGATTATGGCGGCCTCGGATATGACCTGAATGGCGAAGTGGTCACACCTGAGGCAAGCTGGGGCGCCGGTCCCGTCGGCGCCTTGCAATCCGCCAAGGAGTTTGGCGTCTCGGATCTCGCGATCGGATTGTACATTGCCGAAAATGGTATGCCGGGCGGCCTGCAGAAAATTGCGAATGGAGACTTCGACGCAGAAATCCTGCATCTGTCTGCATACATGAAATCCGTCCCAGGCCGGGTTTTCCTGCGTATTGGGTATGAGTTTGATGGGACCTGGAATGCGGGTCAGGACAATACAGAGAATTTCATTGCCGCACATCGACGGATTGTCGATGTCCTTCGCGCCGATGGCGTGACCAATGGCGTCTATGTCTGGCAGGCATCAGCATCGATCATGGATGATCTGATCGAACAAAAACATGAGGACATAACCACCTGGTATCCAGGCAATGACTATGTCGATTGGCTCGCATTCTCCTGGTTTTCGTTGCCCTACGCCGCGCCCACAATCCCCGGCAGTTATCAACCGAAACGTCCTATCGACCTCGTCAATGAGGTCACGGATTTCGCGCGAGAGAGAGGCAAACCCGTTTTGATCGCAGAGTCTGCTCCGCAAGGGTATGATATTGCCGCTGGCTTTCGCGCCAATATCAATCCGCTGCAGGACGGTCCGAGCGGGGAAGATCAAGTGGCACTGACAAGTGCACAAATCTGGGACGAATGGTACGCCCCACTGTTTGCCTGGATGAGTGACAATGACGATGTCGTGCGCGGCCTGGCCTACATCAATGTCGACTGGGACAGTCAGCCCATGTGGGGACCGCCTTATGCCAATGGCTTCTGGGGCGACAGCCGACTGCAGGAAAACGCGGAAATTGCTGATCGCTTCAACGCCGCGCTGGCCGAATGGCGGCAATCTCCATAATCAAGCGTACTCGCTCCCCTTGATGTGCTCTTGCGTGCCGTGTCGGCTCAGTTAAACCTGTCGCCATGCGGAGGCGACTGTAGTCTGGTGGCTTCCCTGGTCTTCAAAACCAGCGACGCGTCGTGATCGGCGTGTGGTGGGTTCGATTCCCATCCGCCTCCGCCAAATCAGCTGACGCGGCGCGACGCGTGGACAAGTATGGTGAACTCCGCGAAGCTAAACTCGGTACTGAAAGATACAGCGATGACAGGCAAACCGAGTTTCGAGCTAAAGGATCTAGACGGCGACGCCCGCGCCTACCCTTCGTCGCGCCCCACCTTGCTCTGCTTCGTCAAGGAAGACTGCGAGACCTGCAACACCGCCGCGCCCGTCATTGAGTCGCTCCATCGCGCGCATGGAACGCACGCTGATGTCTGGATGATCAGCCAGACGTCCGAGGGTAGTCTCGTCCTCAAGGACCGGCATGGCCTCACCGTGCCCATTCTGGACGACTCGGACCTGAAGACGTCCTTCGCTTATGATTTCAGCATTGTTCCGGCGCTCTATTGGTTTTCGGATGGCGAAACGCTCGAAACCGCGTTCGAGGGGTTTGTAAAATCTGAATGGCAAGACCTGGATGCAGCTGTGGCGGCAAAGCTGACGTCAGAACGAGCCGGGTTAGACTGGGATGAGTTGCCAGACTGGCGCCCGGGGTGTGGATCAAAGCACCTCGATCCGGAGATTCACCACCAATTGCGTGCAGAGGCGGAGGACAGCCCCATTCGCGCTCGCAAGATCGAGGTTGCATCAGCAGATGATGTTGCGGAATTCATGTTTGACCAGGGCTTCTCGGACGGCTTGCCACTGGTGCCGCCAACACCGGAACGCGTCATGCGTATGCTGTCCGGCACTTCCCGATCCCCTCAGGACATTGTCGCGCAGATGCCGCCAAACATGGGTGAAGCGACGGTCGAGAAGATCGCCATCAATGCCGTCATGGCCGGGTGCAAGCCGGAATACCTTCCTGTGGTCATAGCGGCCATCGAGGCCATCTGTACGGATGAATTCAATATACATGGCGTGATGGCGACCACGATGGGGGCATCTCCTGTCATGGTCATCAATGGTCCGATCCGGGAGCGGCTCGGGATGAATTCCGGCCTCATGGCGCTGGGCACAGGCAACCGCGCCAATGCCACCATCGGACGCGCCGTCCGCCTGGCGGTGCGAAACATTGGCGGCTCAAAACCGGGCGGGACAGATCGCTCAACGCTGGGCAGTCCAATGAAGTTCACCATGTGCTTTGCCGAGCGCGAGGACCGATCGCCCTGGGCACCGCTGCACGTAGAACGCGGCTTCGAGGCCGAAGATTCCGTCGTGACCCTGTTCGCCATGACGTCTGGCCCGGTTCATATTGTAGATCAGGAATCGCGAGCCCCGGACGAGATTGCGGGCACGCTGGGCCTCGGCCTGGAGAGCATGTTCCTGCCCAAATACCATATGATGCCGGTTGATGCCTTGCTGGTGGTTTGCCCGGAACATATCGACACGCTGATGCGCGACGGGGCCTATGACAAGGATCGGCTGCGCGCACGAATCCAGGAGGTCACGACAAGACCTTTACGCGATATGGTGGCCGATGACGTCTCTGGCGCCGGCATGACACGCGCCGCCGCCGCCAATCTCGACGACGAGCAGCTCGACAATCGCGTGCCGAAATTTGCCAAGCCGGACCATATCCATATTGTGGTCGCTGGTTCAGATGCCGGGAAATTCTCGAGCGCGTTTCATGGCTGGGTGACTGGCCCGATGGGATCGCAATCAGTGTCCCGCAAGATTGAAGACCAATAGAAGAAGGAGGATGAATGACAGTCATTCTAGATCCCACTGATGAATCGGTTCCCGTCAGCCGGCAAATTACGCCGCGTTCGGGTCAGGTTTCCGGTGTGGTCGGCTTGATGGACATTCGCAAACCCCGTGGTGACATTCTGCTCGATGAGTTGGAACGTTTGCTCGGGGAGCGCATGCCCGGGATTGAAGTCCGGCGCTATGCCAAGCCGACATTCACCAAACCCTGTCCTGATGACTTGCGGGCACAGATGAAAGCGGAATGTGATTTCGTTGTCGAAGGATTGGCGGACTGAGGGTCTTGTACGACGTGCAGTATGCACGACACAGTCTGGTTTGAAATCCAGGGCCTCCCAGCCGTTACAATTGCGTCGAGCGAATTTCACAATGCCGCCGTCACCCAGCGCGATGCTTTGGGTATGAGCGATGCGCGCTTCGTATTGGTCGATCATCCGATCCAGGATGCCACCGACGATGAAATGCGGGCCAAAGCCATCGCGGTCTATGATCAGGTGGTGGACGCACTGACCACTTGAGCGAACCGCGATTGACGATCTGATCAGCCCGGTCGAAAGATCGGGCTGATCGCTTTTTAAGTTGCAGATAAGTCCATAGGAATTCGCCCACGTGCAAGCCACAACATCCGTTCCGATCACGCGCGACCTGGTCCTGCTCGGCGGCGGACATACGCACGCCCTGGTGTTGCGCAAATGGGCGATGAACCCCTTGGCCGGAGTTCAGGTCACGCTGGTCAATCCGGACGTCAAAGCGCCCTATACCGGCATGCTGCCAGGCTTTGTCGCCGGGCATTATAGCCGCGATGAACTGGATATCGATCTGGTTCGGTTGGCGCGTCAGGCCGGCGCCAGACTGATTGTCGATCGCGCGGTCGGCATCGATACTGAACGCAAACGCGTCCACCTCGCGGATCGCCCCGATATTGTCTATGATACGCTTTCGATTGATGTCGGCATCTCATCTCGCGTGCCAGCCTTCGAGCATGACCATCCCGCTGTCATTCCGGCCAAACCGCTTGGACCGTTTGCCGACAAATGGTCCGACCTGATCGAACGGAGCACATCTGGAGGCCCGCCCGCGAAGGTCGCCATTCTCGGCGGCGGCGTCGCCGGTGTGGAACTGGCTTTGGCGATGGCGCATCGACTTCAGACGGTCAGTACCGACGCGCCATCCGTTCAGATCATCGAGTCAGAAGACACGCTGCTCAGGGAACTCAACGCATCCGCGCGGCGGACCCTACGCTCGGAACTGGCCAAGGCTGGCGTTCAAATAGACCTGCAAGCCGACATGTCTGCCTTGTCCGCGGATGTGGACTTTATCGTCAGCGCTGCGGGTGCGGCGCCGCATACCTGGATCGCCGAGACCGGCTTGTCTCTTGAGGCGGGGTATATTGACGTCGACAAATATCTACGCTCGACCAACACGCCGGACGTCTTTGCCGCTGGGGACTGCGCCCATCTCAGCGACGCCCCCCGGCCGAAAGCTGGCGTGTTTGCCGTCCGACAGGCGCCGGCTCTGTTTCACAATTTGCGCGCACAGCTAACTGGTGGCGACCTCACGTCGTATGCGCCGCAGGCCGCCTATTTGAAACTCATCTCACTGGGACGAAAATCCGCCGTCACGGATAAATGGGGAATTGGCCTTTCAGGAGACTGGGTCTGGCGCTGGAAGGATCGCATTGATCAAGCGTTCATGAAGCAGTTTCAAGAACCACGTTCGATGCCAAGCCCGAAGCGCCCGCATGATATGGCGCTGGGCGCTGCAGAACTGTTGGAGCAGCAGGAACAGGCGTGTGGTGCTTGTGGGGCGAAAGTAGCGCAGACACATTTGACCGACGGCCTCTCAGACGCGGGCTTGAGCGAGCCGCCTGAAGATGCCGCCATTGTTCAGAACGATGCGGGATATGAAGTCTTCACCACTGACCATTTGCGCGCGTTCAACCCCGACCCTTATACGCTGGCGAGGATCGCGGCCGTCCACGCCCTGGGCGATATCTGGGCGATGGGAGGGCAGCCGAAGACGGTCTTGTCTCAGATCATTCTCCCCCCCTTGGCCCCCGCCAAACAGAGCGCGATGATTGCCGAGATCACAGCAGGTGCGAACGCGGTCTTCGCGGCTTGTGGCACGCAGATTTCCGGCGGACATTCCAGCAATGGCGCGGAGCTGACGATTGGCTTTTCGATATCCGCCAGCCTGCAAGACGCGCCAATCACACAATCGGGCGCCAAACCGGGCAATGTGCTTGTCCTGACCAAACCCATCGGCACCGGCGTTTTGTTAGCAGCAGAAATGCGGCAGCTCGCCGATGGCGATGATGTTCAAGCCGCCCTCACCTCCATGTGCCGCCTGCAGGATCAGGCCGCGGCGCTCCTCGCCCAAAAAGCGACGGCGATGACCGATGTCACCGGGTTTGGTTTGGCAGGACATCTCCTGAATATCCTCACCGCGTCCAAGGTCGCCGCAGCACTGGACATATCGAGCCTTCCCACGCTCCCTGGCGCATCTTCCCTCAGTCGTGACGGCGTTCGATCAACGTTATGGCCCGACAATGCCAGGCACGCTGCCGCGTTCATTGATGCGGACGCCGAAACGGCAAGTCTGTTATTCGATCCACAAACGGGAGGTGGATTGCTGGCCGCAATTCCTGAGGAAGATCTGCCTGACATGCTGCAGCAATTCGAATCTGCCGGTGAACCGATCTGGCAAATTGGTCGGATCCTGGATGGCCCGGTGCGCATCCATACCGCGTGAGGGAGGATGACTAAGTCAGGGCCCTGACAATGGCGCTCACCAGGTCATCTTTTTTCTGTTCCATGATTGGTAATTGATCGAACGGGACCAGCATTGGATGGGTCTTTCGCGCTTCATCGCGGACCGGGCCATAGGTCCAGCCTTGCGCGCGCCTTTGATCCATCCATTGAACGTGCTGGGCCCCTGCATCTGCGTCCGGGTGTTCGAGGACAAACTGAATGCTGGCAAATGTGGAATCTTTCATCCATTGCGGTGCATTTTCCCAGTCCGGCATATCCGGTTGGCCATGCGCCGTGCTCCAGGTACGGATCGCGGCGTGGATCACGCGGGCGACGGGTTCGAGGATGTGTGACATGGTTTGACGCCTCCCTGTTGCTTTTCAAAAGCTAACAAGGCGGCGCCATTTTGGGAACTGATTTCGAGAAAGGGACTGCCGCCTTTAGGCGATCGAACGCAACCCTTTTTGCAGGACAGAGGCATCGACAAATTCTGATCCGGATGCCGCCGACGATTGAACCGGCGCGTGAACCAAAGGCATTTCCTCATTCGCCACGCGCATACCGACGACTTTCGCCTGCTGCTCGGACTCCATTTGAAGCAACCAGTTGCAGATCGGAGCGATCACGGTGCGATAGTGGAGCGAGTTCTGAATCGGGCATTCAAGGTCGGTCCAGATGTCCAGCTGCGCCTGACGCTGTTCGCGTGTTTCTTCCGTCTCCTTCACCGCTGCGGTAATGGCCGACATCGCATCATGAGTCAGTTTGATTGCGACATAGCGGCGGGAATGTTGCGCCTGGCGTGACGTTCGAATTTCACCAAATTCATTGCACAGCCATGTCGCCAAAGGCTGCACATTGACGCTGTTGATCAGAAGGTTGCGAATGCCGGCTTCCGTCGCATCATCAAGACGCAGATAGGCGAACAGATTTGTCAGCTCGTCACTCTGCAGCCAGGCATGAACCGCCTGCTGAATGTAGTCGCTCGCCTTGTGGTAATCCTGGCCGAGTTGAAGCGGCAATTGCGGCAAGGCTTCATGCGCAAAGCTGAAGGCGCAACGAAGTCGATAGCTGACATCGCTCAACTGCTTGCGCTGATGCAGAGCATCATTGCTCTCGAACAGGCGCTCATTGATTGCAGAAACAAGGGCTTCAGCAGCATTTGATCGAAGGATCGGGTTCCCGACACCTCGGGGGCCCATCATGAATTCCACGCTCATTGACAACTCCTAGCATTACGCGTCTCACGTGTATTCATGAGCAAACATCGTGCCAAAAGAGTCTCAAACCGGGAAAGTATCGCGTTTCAGGCGAATTTTCGCCTGTTACGCGAATAATCGGCTAGGCGGACCAGCGAACCTCAAATCGACCTGTATCTTGCCAATGCTCACCCGAAAGCGGTGTCGAGTAGAGTTTCAGAGCGATCTCATCCAGCGGGATCGTCTTGCCGGTAATCGCATCCTTGGCGCTGACCAGCTCAAGCCCTTCGGCGCTGATGCCATATTCGTCATTTGCCGCCTGTGGTAAGGAGCGTTTGAAGCGGACATCGACCATGACCTGTTTGCCGGTTTTCAGGACCAGTTTGTAGACCCGCTCCGGCAGCATGTGGTTTAGGAACCGCGTCCGACCGACAAAACTGTCTGTCAGCATGCGAGTCTCACCTTCCATATCACCCGCCGGGAGAATGATGTCCCGCTCGGTGAACGGCTTCAGGCCACCGGAGATCCGGCCCCAATGGTTCTGCAGACGATATTCGTCATCAACAAAGCTACGAATGCGCCAGCCCGGAACCATGCCAGACTCGATCGCATTGTACACGACGGTACCAAGCGCGGTGACAAGTTTCGCGTCCTCGATCACGCCTTCTTCTGAAATTGGCAGCCATTCGCCAGCGAAGTAGCCTTTCGCGGTGATGATACGTGCCGGATCGAGCGGCAGCTTCTCTGACAGTATACGCTTGGCCTGCGGCAATTCAGACGGCTTACCGGTCAGGATCACCAGATCGCAATCGAACAGTCCGACATAGCGCGCATGCGTCTCGGCGATGTGGGTGAACCATTCATTGATCACCTTATCGACATTGGCCATTTCGATTTCGAGTTTCTCGCCAGGATTGATAATGTTCTTCTTCA